>CAJUJK010000010.1 GCA_910586705.1 uncultured Lachnospiraceae bacterium
AAATCAGGCGCATCTAATCTGCATGGAACTGGTGCATCTAATTTGCAGGACAACAGTTTCTTTTCGCAATTACAGCAAGTAATTATTTTCCCGGTTTGCAATCTGCAAACCAACTAATTTGTAGGTTGCATATCCTCCCATAACCAGCGGTTCTGCTTTGCAAATTTCTTCTGCTTCTTCACGGCCCTCTGTTTTTAGGATATACATACCTGCCATTCCCGGATAGCCTTTAAAGACACCGCAGATTTCCAGCTTTCCCTCATCGTCCAGCTTTCTTATGTTCTCAACGTGTTCCATAACTACCTGTTTTGTCATTTTATTATAGGTCTTGCTTTTCTCAATCATCATCATGTACATCAATTTTTCCATACGATTTTCTCCTTTACATTCTATGGGGATTCACTGAGGGTATTATATTATATTTATCCGGCAATAGCAATCTGTCTGTCATTCTCCGGAAGCAAACTTATAGCCCACGCCTGTAACGGTCTTTATGCAGGTAGGCTTGCGGCTGTCCGGCTCTATCTTTTTCCGCAAGCTGCATATCACGCTGGCAACGCTTGACTGGCAGCTTTCGCTCTCCATGCTCCACACGGATTCAAAGATTTGCGCCTTTGTAAATACCCGGCGTTGGTGCAGCCTTATTTCCAATCCCGGAAAAACCAGTGCGGGGGATTGCGGCTGTATGGCTTCCAGCGGTATCATATCCGCAAGGGCGGCTATGGCTTTCTCAACCGCTTTTTCCTTTGCAGGAGCTGTAAATTCCTGCGGATTTGATACCCGGTCGTACTCCGGCAAAGATAACAGGGCGGCGGCAAGTTCCCCGTTGGTGAGTATGATTGTCTGACCGCAGATTGTAATGGGGTATTGTTCGTAAGGTGATTTGAGAGCTTCGTCTGATGTGCTTAGAGGGTAGAACTTTTCTTCTGTGAGGTATTCAAGGGATATTTCTTTTTGCCGCCGTCTGCTCCTGTCACGCCATGCGTTGATAGCCGCAAAGCGTATGACGGTCTTGCAAAAGCCGTTGAAAGTATACATGATGTGTTCCCTGTATGCTTCTGTGCAAGGCATAATGATTCCCCCTTTCTCTCACATAGGGGCGGTGCGTGGTTTACAAGTTGCATTTATAAATCATAGGGACGACTGCGCTTAGGCTGTCGCCCCTTGATTATTGATTACAAAAAAGAACCGATAACCGCATTTTTTATTTTTGCGTGTTATCGGCTCTGCGTCTGTGCGTCCGGCTCTTTGATAACTGAAATATGAAATTGTGTTACATTGATTAAGATTTCCTGCTTACATTTGGGGCAGAACAGCGGGAAATTCCGAAGTTCTGTGTCTGACCGCATTTTAATGCGTGTCTTGCTTCCGCAAACAGGGCATAATAACCATTTGAATTGCTCGTTCTCGTTATGATTCATGGTTCTTATTCTTGCTTTCTTTTCGCAGTACAACGCTGCTGATAACGCTGATGCCGCCCAACAACGCACAAGATTTTGACGGGAAAAGGATTCCTGCCGCCACAAGACCAGCGCCGACAACTAAGTTACATACCGCTGCCGTTTTTAACGCTTTCTTTTTCGGATTGGGAAGCTCTACGGATATTCCCAGTGTGTCATTCAGCTTTTCGCAAGCCTTATTTACTTCTTTAATCATTTAAATCCTCCTTTTTTCCGAAGGAAAATGCGACTGCCCTTGCAGGAGCAGAGGATTTCCTCTTTAAAATAATAACTGTATGCCGTGATTTGCAATGAGTAACACGCCAACGCCTATGACAACCCATAAAGCTGTGGCTTTCTTTTCTTTCCCTTTTCTCTTGTTCAAAAACAGGAAAATCAATCCCACACCCACAAGGCAGATACCAGCAATCAATGATACGATTGAAATGGTCTGCATGATTTCCGCACTTGGAACGGGTACAAAATCGGGAATTGGAAAATTCATGTTATCGCCCCCTTTCTTTTAATTGTTCAAATCTGATAAAATCATTTTTCTCATTGCGACTGCCGAAAAAATGATTCCTATGATACCGAAAATAATTGCCGCAACGGGAATTGACAAAAGTCCTGCGCTGCTTCCCTGTGAGTTTGACGCTATGGCAACAATGACGATAGACGAAACAACGGTTGCAATCGTTGACTTCTTTATCATTCCAACATACAGCGGGAGAAGCCCCAACAGGATAGCGGATATTGTTGTAACTGCCTGTGCCAGTATGTTTCCAAAGCTGAACGTGACAAAATCAAAACATTTTGCCGCAAGAAAGATTGTGGCATATTGGAAGATATTTGATAGCACATGGAAAAGGAACATGATACCGCATATCAAAATGAGTTTTGCCGTAATCAGTTTTGTGCGGCTGATCGGGTAAGTAAAAAGCAAGCCGATTGTTTTATTTCTGTATTCTTCAATCACAAATACGGAAATCAGTACCGCTTCCCATACAATCAGAGTAGCCCTTACAAGCATTGCCGCTAACGTAACTGTATCTAACTGGACAGGGGCAAATCCCGGAAGCGTGGATATATTGCCGCTTGCAGTTAAAAGGCTGGACGTAAAGACGGAAAGCAGAAAAATGATAAAGTTAGCGATTAACAATCCGGCGATATGCGGCTTTAACGGTACTTTCTTAATTTCCATGCGGATAAGATTCCACATTTTTTCCACCTCCTCCCAATAAGCCTAAATAATAGGATTCAAGGTCTATCCCTTTCGCCGTGAGTTCTTTCATAGATACTTCCGCAAGCATAGCCCCGTGGTCAATAATTCCGATTGTGTCGGCAATTTTAGACAGCTCGTCAAGGATATGGCTGGATATTAAAATGCTTGTGTGGTATTCATGGTTGATTCGCAGCAGCAGCTCCCGTACTTCAATAATTCCCTGTGGGTCTAAGCCGTTTATAGGTTCGTCTAAAATGAGCAAATCCGGCTTTGTGAGCATTGCCCTTGCAAGCGCAAGCCGCTGTTTCATTCCCAAAGAGAATTTCCCTACGGCTTTATTGCCCGTTTCTGCAATCCCCAACAATGACAGCGTTTCCATGATGTTTTCATAGCCTGCGCCCATGTACCGGCAATGGAGTTCCATGTTCTCGTATGCGCTTAAATGGCTGTAAAAAACAGGGCTTTCAATAATGCTGCCGATACGGGAGAAAACGGGATTGTTCCCCTTGTTGATAGTTTCGCCTAATAAACATACCGTACCTGTATCGGGGAAAATGATGTGGTACAGTGTTTTCATCAGCGAAGTTTTTCCTGCGCCGTTTGCGCCCAGAAATCCGTATACTTCCCCTTGCCTTACATTCATGCAAATATCATTCAGTATGGGGCTGCCCTCTATGGATTTTGATAAATGCCGGACTTCAACCGCATTTGTCATTCGCTCGCCCCCTTTTCGGGGCATAGCCGCCTTTTGAATATCAGAGTTGCTTTCTGTGCGATTCCGATAAGGGAATATTGGGAGCTGCCTATACACGGATAGGCAAAACAAGTAACCAGTTCCCAGCCGTCCTTACCGTAATGGTTCAGTTTATCAGACAGCGACTTTTCGGAATGTTCTGTTTCCTTGCTGTCAATTACTATCGTTTTGTACTCAAATTCTGTCATAAAAATCTCCTTTACTCAAAAATATCTGCCACAAGGCTATCCACCATAAAATCAAAAACAGCGAAATAATCACAAGTGACGGAAAGCGTTTCTTTTGCATTGATTGTTGACAGCAGCGCACTCAAAATCCCATACGCCTGTGCTTCCTCCATTTTCAGATTGAGGTCTGCGGCATGGATCACCTGTCTGAAAAAATCAAAACTGTCAAACTTGATTTTCTTAATCGTTTCTTCCGGCAGTTTTGTTACAAAAGACTGAAAATCCGGCGTATTGACATTGTAGAGGAACGGCTTGCTGTCGTATTCCCGGAAAAGCCTTTTCATGGACTGTGCAAAGCCCTCTTTCGTCCGGCTGTTCCTGTTTATGTCGATAATCTTTTCTGTCAACCTCCTTTGTATGTCTGTGATTGTTTCAAGGAATAAATCTTCCTTTGTCGGGTAGAGCGTATAAAAAGTACCGATAGATATAACTGCCTTGTCGCATAGATTCTTAATGCTTGTCTTTTTGTACCCTTGCGCTATCCAACATTCCTCGCATAGTTCTTCCAGCTTTTTGCGGATTGCTTTTTTATCAGCGTCCGAAAGGACTGGCTTTGACGGCATAGTTTCACTTCTCCTTTCTTCTGAATTGTATTTGCGAATATTCGTAATAAATATTCACAAAGTGAATGATAGCATGATTGCTAGCTGTTGTCAAGTAGGGGGCTTGATTTAGCAATGCCGTATTTATCGACAAAACATAAGTTTTTTATTAAAGATAGAATGAGTGTGAGGGATTCCGTAGTAGTCGGCATTGTGCGTAATGTGTATAGCTGGCTATTTCATGGAATTGTGGGTAACTCTGTTTGCAGGACGTGGGTAAACTGCCCTTTAGCTTTTCCATGTTCTGTGAACGGACTTTTCCATGACGGAATAGCAAGTTATACACATTTCCACGGTGCTTGTCTTTTGGTCTTTGGTTTCTTTGGTTCGGAATAGTGTGGTGCTGGCGGTCTATCTCTTGTTTTCGGTTGCTTGCTTCTTTACCGTACATGAGCATTCCTCCACGGCTTCCGGCTCTCCGCTGGTCGCCCGGACAATCGTTTCATAGGGGCAAAAGGTTCGGATTCCCCACGTGAAAGCACCTCCATTTCTTTATGCAGGAGCTGTAAATTCCTGCGGATTTGATACCCGGTCGTACTCTGGCAAAGATAACAGGGCGGCGGCAAGTTCCCCGTTGGTGAGGATAACTGGCTGACCGCAGATTGTAATGGGGTATTGTTCGTAAGGTGATTTGAGAGCTTCGTCTGATGTGCTTAGAGGGTAGAACTTTTCTTCTGTGAGGTATTCAAGGGATATTTCTCTTTGCCGTCGTCTGCTCCTGTCACGCCATGCGTTGAGTTGCTATGCTGAAAAAGGGTAGCAGCATTTAGCATACTGCCCCTTAACTGCACATTACTCACTCAAACTCATTAAGATAGTTTTGTAATAAATTTGCCAACTTCCCGATATGCACACCGTCAACAAAAGAATGATGTACTTGTACTGAAAACGGAAGCATTACTTTTTCGTCACGGATAAAATATTTCCCCCAGTCTATCATTGGGGTAGCGTTATCCTTTTTCCCGGATTCCGTATGTGAAATATGGGTAAATGAAACCCACGGAAAGGAAGAAAACTGATAAACGTCATTCCCCATAGGTGCGGTAAAGCATTCTTTTTGTTCCCTTACGATATTGGCTGCAAGTGAAACATATTCCTCTATGGTGTCCTGCATTTCAACATTGACTACTTTGAAAAGCTCGCTGCCATTATCAAGGTAGGTAAATGATGTGTTGATTTTGTCATAGATAACGGGCTTTCCCTCCCAAAAACGGCAACGAAATTCCTCAATTTCATTCGCACACTTTGTCACGGCGAATACAAAAGAAAATGTAAAGGAATAGCCCCGTTCTTTGATTCTCCGCAAAAAATTTGTAATATCCAGCTCAAAGGTTACACAATACTGTGGCTGCACACTGTTTCTGAAAATCTGACAGTGCATAGCCCGGTTCCATGTCGCTAAATCAATTTCTCTCATAGAATATTCCTCCTGTCGTAATATGGGTAAATGTGTATTCTTTTTCTTCACACATTTTCCCTGTGGTTATTATATCTCCGTTGTTGTATGACGTCAATAAGTTGTATGATGTCTATGGATAAAAACGAGAGCTTACACATTTGTAAGCCCTGATAAGTAGGAAACTATTCTATTCCCAATTCCCGTATAGCGTGCATGATATGAATTTTCATGGCATTTTTTGCTCCCTCCGCATTTCTCTGCTCCAAAAAATCCATAATCATGCGGTGGTCGCCCACTGTATTTGTAACGGCTTTTTGGCTCATAGCCGATAGGATAACGCCCTTTGCAATCGCTTGATAAAGAATGGGCATAAGCTGATTCATAAATTCATTATGCGTTGCCTGCGCAATCGCCTTGTGGAATGAATGTTCATTGTCTGTACGGTCTTGCCCGGATTTAATTTCCTGCTCAATCTTCTCACCGAAATCCAAAATCCTTTTTATTTCAGCGTCTGTACCCCGGATAGCTGCTAAATAGGCGGCTTCCGGCTCAAAAATCAAACGCATTTCGTAAAGGTCTTTTGCATTTACTTTTATATCCGATAGCTGCCCTAAGTTGGATTGCTGCTCAAATGCTGCTTGGGTGACAAAAGTTCCTTTTCCCCTCTGAATTTCAAGCACATTATAAGCTACTAAAATCCGTATGGCTTCTCTTAGGGTTGTCCGGCTGACATTCAATTCTTCTGACAATTCATTCTCATTGGGTAATTTATCCCCGGCTGAAAAGCGTTTTTCTATTGTTATCATAGACAATAATGTGTCTGCGATACTCTGTGAAAGCATTTTATTTTTCATGGGCTATATCACCTCGGCTTTTTTGGTATTATACTATGTGTGGCTGTCAACTTCAAACAAAATTGAAAATACTATTTATCAGTCAAGAAAGATATATGTGCTGTGAATAGAGGCTTCTTTACCGTACATGAGCATTTCATTATTGTTGATCATACATTACAATTTGCATGTAGAAAGTTTGTGCCTGAGAAAATGCAGGCAGGAAGCTAAGTTAAGAAACAACGCACCAGCCCACGCCGCCCCTTCCGCATAGATTGCCGCCGTAAAGCCAAACACCGGCAGCCCGAAGAAAATAACGCCTATGCGGAACGCCATCTCCACGATGCCCGAGCACATGGGAACGGCGGGTTTTCCCATCCCCTGCACACAGCTTCTGGACACGAAAAGGAGATTGAGCAGGACGAGAAATACCGCAAGAAATTTCAGAAAAAGGGCAGTATATCCGGCTGCTTCCCGCCCGGCAAGCATCAGTCCCGCCAACGGCTCAGAAAAGAAAAACAGAATCGTGCCAAGAATCAGTGATGAGACCAGCGCCATGATGCCCGCGGCTCTCATTCCACCGCAAATCCTCCCCAATTCCCCGGCTCCGAAATTCTGCCCGGTAAATGCAGACACGGCAAAGCCAAGCGTAATTCCCGGCAGCATGAAAAGATTCACATACTTATTGCAGGCAGAATAGGCGGAAGTATATGCGACACCATAACCGTTGATACAGCCCTGCACAAAGATACACCCCACGGAAGTAACGGCATTCATAAGCGCCATTGGCACACCATTTCTGAGTAGTTCCCACTCCAGTTTCCGATCACAAATAAAATCACATTTTCCCAGACGAAACTCCTCCATTTTATATAATCTGCCGCCACAAATTGCCACGGATACAAACTGCGCCAGAACCGTTGCCAAAGCCGGTCCCGCAACGCCGGTATCAAGCACATAGAGAAACAACAAATCCAACCCAATGTTCACGCCGGAAGCGACGGCGATCGCAAGCAGAGGCGTTCTGCTGTCCCCGACTGCCCTTAAGACAGCCGAAAGCAAATTATAAAATATTGTGATTGCCAGACCGCCGAAACACACGTATCCATAAGATAAACAGTCCTTTATAAGCGTCTGTCCCGTCTGCATGAGATGCAAAACAGGGTGCAGACACCATAATCCGATGCCTGTCAGAATCAGTGCTGACAGCGCACATAATTTCACGGAGGATGCCGCCGCCCTGCGCAGAGCTTCATAATCTTTTTCTCCGTATACCTGCGATATGACAACAGAAAAACCGTTTGTCACGCCCATGACAAAACCTGTGACAAAAAAGGAAAACGTCGTAAAATTCCCGACCGCGGCCACGGCTGTATCACCCAACCCTTTTCCGATAATGACCATATCCGCAAAGGAATAAAACTGCTGTAAGATATTGGCAAGCAGCATGGAAAAGAAAAAGGATAAAAGGGATTGCGCTATTGGTCCTTTGGTAAAATCCTTTTGCTTCATTCTGTGATTCTCCTTCCGTAACCTTTTTATCATATGCGGATCAGAAGTTATATCAAATCATTCGCTATTTTATCAAATTTATGGTATTCTATGGACAGTGATAATAACCGTAAATTTTCGGCGCACTGTGCGGAAAGACAAAAGGAAATTCCATGAAAATCAGAAAAGAACTCAACAGACAATTATATAGGCAGAAGGCATACGGCTACGAAAAAAAGCCTCACTATTTTGACGAAACGGTGTTGAACGCAATCCTTGGCGGGGATGTCGAAACATTGAAATCCCTAACTGCATCCGGCGCGGTGTCGCTGTCTGCCGGAATGCGCATTTTGACAAAAAATGAATTAAAAAACGGGAAATACCACTTCGTGATCGCGGCGGCATTTCTTGCGGAATCCGGCATAGGCGCGGGGCTCAGCCACGACGAATCTTACACGATCGCCGATATTTACAGCCGGAAAGCGGACAGAGCCGCCACTTGCGGCGATCTGCAGGTTTTGCTGAAAGATATGTGTCTGGACTTCGCAAAGCGAATCCGGGAAATTGAAAAGGAAAACGTGGTATCAGCGCACATCCGAGCATGTATCGACCATATTTATGAGGATCTGGGCGCGGACTTGTCCGTGAAAGAGCTTGCCGATCTGACAAATCTAAACGTTTCCTATCTCTGCAAACTGTTTAAGCAGGAAACCGGGAAGACAATCAAAGAATACGTTACCGCGGCAAAAATGGACACAGCCCAGAATCTGCTGAAATACAGCGATCTGAGCTGTTCCGAAATTGCCGCGTCGCTCGGGTACTGCTCCCAGAGCGCGTTTACCTATGCTTTCCGCCTATTTACCGGGACGACGCCGGGAAAATACCGTGATTAATCTTCCTACAAAGAAAGCGGGACTGCCGCCCGCTTTCCGTTACAATGCAATATTTTTTCAGTCCTCATACCCGTTCGGGTTATTGCTCTGCCATCTCCATGAATCCGCACACATCTCCTTGATGCCGTACTGCGCCTCCCAGCCGAGCTCCCTCTTCGCCTTGTCCGCGTTGGAGTAGCAGGTTGCAATATCGCCCGCTCTTCTCTCCTTGATCACATAAGGGATCTTCACGCCGGTCGCCTCCTCGAAATTCTTCACGATATCAAGCACGCTGTAGCCCACGCCGGTTCCCAGATTGTAGATACACAGTCCCGCTTTTTCCTCGATCTTTTTCAACGCTTTCACGTGACCGACCGCCAGATCAACCACATGGATGTAGTCGCGCACACCCGTACCGTCCGGCGTGTCGTAATCGTTGCCGAAAACGCCCAGCTCTTTCAGCTTGCCCACCGCTACCTGTGTGATGTAAGGCATCAGGTTGTTGGGAATGCCGTTGGGGTTCTCGCCCATGGTGCCGCTCTTGTGTGCGCCGATGGGATTGAAATAACGGAGCAGGATCACATTCCACTCGGGATCCGCTTTCTGGATATCCATGAGAATCTGCTCCAGCATGGATTTTGTCCAGCCGTAAGGGTTGGTGCACTGTCCTTTCGGGCACTCCTCCGTGATCGGAATCATCGCCGGATCGCCGTAAACCGTCGCCGATGAAGAGAAAATGATATTCTTCACATTGTGCTTTCTCATCACATCCACCAGCGTCAATGTGCCGGCGATATTGTTCTCGTAATATTCCCAAGGCTTCTGCACGGACTCACCCACCGCCTTAAGCCCTGCGAAATGGATGCAGGAGTCAATCTGCTCTTTCGCGAATACCTGCTCCAGTGCGTCCCTGTCCAGAATGTCCGCCTTATAAAATTTCACGGGCTTTCCCGTAATCTTCTCTACCCTGTCAAGAGACTTTTCACTGGAATTTGCCAGATTGTCCACTACCACCACATCATAGCCCGCGTTCTGTAATTCCACTACCGTGTGGGAACCGATATACCCCGCACCGCCTGTCACCAAAATTGCCATAACCGCACCCTGCCTTTCTTTTCGGAAACTGTGTTTTTTGTTCTTAAGGTGATTCCAGTCTATACTGTTTTACCTGTATATTCAATACAGGAATGTTATTTAAACCTGTCATTTTGTTAACATCCTACAACTCAATCCCATTCTCCTTACACAGTTCCCGCGCGCTCTCCACCGAGTCAATCCCCGTCTTATTCTTGATGGGCGCAAACTCCTTATTCCGAACCACCTCGTAGGGCAGACAGGAATCCAGCTCATGGATCATGTCGAGCACAAGCTGCTCAAACTTGTAGCCGTTTGGCGCCTCGGGCTTCACCAGCTCTCCCTTTTCATCCAGATAAGGAATCTTCTTCTCCACGATATGAAGCGGGAGTTTCCGCGCCACAATCTCCTCCAAGTCTTTTACCCGGAACAGATAGTTTAAGATTACGCCGAAATGATAAGCCGGCGTGCCGTCCACGAGCTTCGCCTCCATCAGCTCCGGCGTCATATCATAATATTCCACGATGGACGGTCTGCCATCCTCCAGACACATCGCGCCCACCTTCTCGTCCGGCGCGTTCTTCGCCACCACCTTCGCGCCCACCGCGCTGTCCGTGGCAATCGTCGCCCCAACGAAACAGGGGTCGGCAATGCGCTGCAGCACATTGTCCACGGCAAACACATTGAGCCACTCCACACCTGCCTGCCGCATTTTCTCCGCCACGCCCCATTTCATCATGGATAAAAACCAGCCGCCGTTGCCGTTGGGGGAGGTGGACATTTTGTTCTTTGCTTCCATATATACCTTCCCCGTATAATCGGACGCCGGAGCCATATCCTGCATGAAAAAGGTCACATAATCCGCATTGTAGCCGAAAAACTTCTTTTCCTCAAAAAAACTGACAGTAGCGTCATGGTTTTTATCGCTGGTCATCACATAGAGGGGAATCCACGCGCCCGCCTGATGCACCACGTCCATCAGATTTTCGACAAGACGCTGGAAGATAAAGACGTCCTTTGTCAATCCGATATTGTAAACGCCCTTGGGCGCGTCTGAGCCAAGTCTGGTGCCCATGCCGCCCGCAAGCAGCACCGCGCCTACCTTGCCCGCCCGGATCGCCTCCAGACCTGCTTTTGTGTATTCTTCCTTTTTCTTCGCAATCTCGGGAAGCTGCATGACCGCAATCGGCTCAATCTTCCCTCTGGGATTTAAGGTTTCCTTCTTTTCGCACAGCGACAGCACGTCAAAATCCGTCTGCTCGATCTGGGTAAGCAGCGCCTCCCTCTCTTCCTCCCCCAGTTCATCATAGTATTTCAGCACATGAAGCTGCCCGTATTTCTCCAGTTTTTTGTATGCCTCCTGATAGTTCATGACGTCCTCTTTTCCCGCGCCCGCTTTCTTTTGGGATTTCCGTGTCCGATGCGCGACGACACGGCTCCCCTGCCAGTATTTCTCTTTTTCCCCATTCTAACACGAGGCGGCGGCAGACTCAATCCGAAAATCTAATACACCACCTTTTATGGAAGCAAATAAGGATTTCCTATTACAGATACAGCACATAATCCTGCATTTCTTTCCTAAATCCTGCATGACGCATGGCTTCTGCCGCTGCATCAGGATATTCTTTCACCACGATCCGTTTCCTATCCGAAAAAATACTGCCCTGCCTGAATTTCTCCACAAACAACCGCAGGCACTCCTCCTGCAATTCCTCCTCCCAGACCCGCAGAATCTTTCCCTGCCGCTCCATCACGGCAACCGGCAGCCCGCCGTAACAGACAACCGCCGTTCCCGGCACATTGATAAAGCTGCGCCCCTCCTTATGCGGCAATACCTTACCCCAGCACTGCGCCGGATCCGCCGCGTTGATCCAGACCAGTTCTTTCTGCGGCGCCTGCAGTCTGCGCACCACGCTCTCATAATCTTTTCCCAAAATAAACTGTGCGCCGGAAAGATCTTTCACAAAATACCCCCGCCTTGCCTGACCCGTATATTCCCATACGCGAAGCACCGACAGCGCCTCCTGCCATGACAGCCCGCAGGCAGCCGCCGTCTCTTTGCTGAGAATGGGACTGACTTGGAAGCAGGCTTTCAGCTTATCCTCGATGGTTTTCTCCCGCACAGGTCTGACAATGTCCCACCTTCCCGTCTGCAGTGCCTTTACGCGCAGATTGACACGCTGTCTTGCCACCGCTTTTTTCGTCTTTTCGCGGTCAATCCACTGCCGCACCGGCAGAAAACTGTCCGCATAGACAAGACCCTTTTCCATCAGAGAAAGCAAAATATCATAGGGAGACCTGTCAGGTAACAGGTTATTTAACGACTGCATAAAGCAGGCGCCGCGCCTAACCACCGCTTCATAGATGACGCGTTCTTCCTCCGTCAGCTCCTCCCCTGTCAAATCCTCCTGCGGACTGCCCGCCTCCCAGTCAACATCCGACTGAAAATCGAAGCGCAGACCGTCCTTCTCCTCCATATGCCAGAACAACTCGCCCTCCGCCAGATAAGCATCCAGCAGGGAAGGTTTGTAATTTCTCACATGACCGGGCAGCAAAATCTTTTCCCAGAAGGCGGCGGGAAACGACATCCCTGCGTACTGTCTGAGCGTATCCCGCAGGCATTCCACAGGCGGCGCGCCGGATTCCAGTCTCGACAGCATAAGAGCCGCATAATTTTCAGCCGGGCAGGTCTGTATCTCTTCCCGTCGATTTTTCAACGTCCGCACTCTGGCGCGCTTATATAACTCCCCGTGGTAATATCTGCCATCCTGTTTGACTGCCGCCTGCTGCCGACACAATTCTTCCAGAATTTCCTCCGCCAATGCCGCAGACCACCCATAGCGCTCCGCCGTCTGTTCGGCGTCCGCCGCACCCCTGTAACGCAGCATCCGCCTGACAATGTGAAGCTGTGTTTCTAAAACCTGTCCGCCTTCCTGCTCCGCCGTTTGCCGTCCCGCAGTTTCTTCCGTCTGCCTGCTGCCAGAACCCGGGCAATCCTGCAATGCCGCTTTTGCCACTTCCGTCTCACGCAGCGCTGCATCATACTCCGCCTCCTGCTCCGCGGCAATCCACAACCCCTGCTCCAAATACAGCACTCTGCCTTCCTTTGCCAGACTGTCCAGCCATTCCACCGGGATATCCAGTTCCCCCGCCGCCAGATCGCCTTCGGCCATAAGAAGGGAATGCAGCTGTTTCTCGTCTTTGGGCAGGCGGTTTCTCTCCTGCACCTCTGAAAGTTCTCGGTCCCCCGGTCGAATCAGATGCTTTTCCTTTGTTAAAGCCTCCTCCACCGCACCGTGAATTCCCCGCGGCGTGGGCGCATAGTCATACATCACCGCCGCTTCCTGACTCCACTGCAGAGGCAGCGACATGGGGGACGGTATGTCCGTATAAATTTCCCGCACCTTGACCGCACCGCTGCGGATATCATAGAGAAGCGTCTGCACCCCTTCCGCGTCCCACAGCTCCTGCATACACTCCCGCCTTGTCTCCCGGATCAGCGGGTGCTCCTTCTCCCTGACCAACCGCTCCAGCATTTCCGCACTCTTTAATCTCTGCATCCACAGGGGCTGCCTGCCGTTTTTCCGCACGCCCATCATCAAAGCCCTGCCGCTGTTGTAGCGAAACGCCATATTAAACAGGGGTGTGGCGGGCAGTAAGATTTCCAGCTTCCGCAGGCACGCATCCGCATCCACTCTCTGCAGCAGTCCCTCGGGCAGCTTCTGATCGCCATAGGAATAGAGCAGAAAGCCGTCCTCCTCGTCCACACTGCCGATCTCCATCTGCAATTCTTCTCTGGCTGTCTGCGCCGCAAGCAGGGACAGGGGCGCATTGATCCGCCTGCCAAAGACAGAGTGCACCATCATCTGGCTGTTTCCCACCGTATCCTTAAAGTGTTCCACAATGATCGTCTCATAATCCGGCAGGCTGCCTGCCGCCTTAATCTGACGCTCCAGATAGCCGGACGCCAAGGACACCGCCGTCTCGTCAAGCCCTAATTCGCCAAGCGCCTCCTGTAATCTGTCCTCCTCGTAAGCGCCCTGCAGCGAACGAAAAATACGCCCAAACGCTTCCCCCGTCCGCTTGTCCCTCCCTTTGATCTCCCCATGCCAAAAAGGAAGCCTCGCGCCTTCCATCTTTGCCTGCGTCACCGTCACGGTGTCGCGGCTGATATTCGTAATCTTCCACGCAAAAGAACCGAGGATAAATCGATCCCCTCTTTGGGACTCATAGATAAATTCCTCATCCACCTCGCCCAGCCTGACTCCTTCCTCGTTCTTTACCGTATATAATCCTTTGTCGGGAATCGTTCCGCCCGCCGACACGGCTAACATCCTGCTGTAGCCGTCTCCCTCCACCTTCTCATGGATCCTGTCATAAAGGATCCTCGGCCGCACGGGAATATCCCTCTCATGCTCATAATCTCCCGCCAACATGGAAAGGACCGCCTTCACATCCTCTCTGGTGATCTTGCAAAAAGACCATGCGCGGGGCAGAATTTCCATCACCTCATCGATCTCATAACTCCGAAATGCTGCCATGGACACCAGATGCTGCGCCAGCACATCCAGACACTGTGTGGGTGGTTTGACGTGTTCCACGCCACCTTCCCTTGCAAGCTGCGCCGTCATGCCGCAGGACACACACTCCGCGGCCATTCTGGGAAACAGATACATCACGCTGACGCGGCCCGGGTTATGACCTGCACGCCCCAGCCGCTGCATCGTTCCCGAAATCGTGCGGGGACAGCCCACCTGCAGTACCTGATCGATCTCTCCCACATCGATTCCCAGTTCCATAGAAGATGTGGCACACAGCAGTCTCAGCTTCCCGTCCCGCAACTGTAATTCCGTCTCCATTCGCTGCTCTTTGGAAAGGCTTCCGTGGTGTACCCTGGCAAATCCGTCTCCGCCCAGTTGGTTTACATAATACGCAAGTTTCTCCGCATATCTCCTTCCCTCCACAAAGGCAATCACGCTGCGGCTGCCTTGACAGTACTGATAGACCAGCTTCCCCAACTCCTCCCACACAGGATCCTTTCGGGGACCCTTGGTCGCATCCGGATAGGGGCTTAAAATTTCCAGCCGCACCTGTTTTTTCATGTTTGGCGCAATGATTTTTACCTCCTCGGGCGCCAGATACTGCGCCGCTATCTCCAACGGCTCTATGGTGGCGGACAGTCCGATGCGCTGCAGGGGTTTTCCGCACAGATGATCCAGCCTTGCCAGAGAAAGCATCAAATGCGCGCCCCTTTTTGTATCGATCAGAGCGTGCAGCTCGTCGATAATCACCGCACCGGCTGTCGCCAGCACGTTCTGCCCCGTCTTGCTGGTGAGCATCAGATACAGAGATTCCGGCGTGATGATCAGAATATGCGGCGGTTTTCTGACCATTCTCTGCCTGTCCCGCTGGGAAGTATCTCCCGTGCGGATTCCCACCGATATGATTTCCTGCGCACCAATCCCCTCTAAGGGACGCTTTAGGTTCTCCCGGATATCCGCCGCCAAAGACTTGAGCGGAGAAACATAGATGAGCTGTAATTCCTGCGGCAGCATCCCGGCTGTCGCCTGTCGCTTCATCCGCTCCAGAAACACAAAGAAAGCCGACAAGGTTTTCCCCGTACCCGTGGGCGCGGAAATCAGCGCATGGCTTCCCTCCGCGATGACAGGCCAGCTTTCCTTCTGTACGGGAGTAGGCTCCCCCAGCGTATCGGCAAACCAGTCTGCCGTCTGCTTTTCAAACAAAGTTAACACATTTCCCATAATACCCTTCTTTCCAAATCTGTCTGATTATTTCATTGTACACATCCAAAACCAAGCCTGCAATATCTCACTCCAACGTTTTTTAACCGCTATTCTCATCGCCCAAGACAGCATTGTGACCCCGCCGGTTATATGATACAATTTAAAAAACATTTCATGGAGGTGCCCTATGAGTATTTACGAGTTCTGTCCTACGCTTGAAAGCGATAAATTTGTGCTGCGGCTATTTCAAGAGGAAGACTGCGACGATCTTTTAAAAGTTTACAGCGACAAAAACGCCCTGCCGTTTTTTAACAGCGATAACTGCGACGGCGACAATTTTTATTACGCGACAAAGGAACGGATGGCGGAAGCGCTTGCTTTTTGGAAATCCTCCTATCAAAACGGCTGGTTCGCAAGGCTCTCCATTATTGACAAAGCGTCCTCGACGGTAATCGGAACCGTTGAACTGTGTTTAAGAGTTTCCGAAGATGTCTATCATAATATGGGAATCCTGCGGATCGACGTTCGCAGCGACTATGAAAAGGAAGACGCGCTGTACGACATTACAACACTGATCACGCCGCATCTTCCAGAAATGCTGAACTGCAACGGCATCATTACCAAAGTTCCCATCTATGCGGTGGAACGAGCAAAAGCCATGCAGAAAGCAGGGTATACCAAGTCAGCACAATATCTGGTCGGGAAAACAGGTTACGCGTATGACGGTTACTGGACATACAAAACAACGAACTAAGAAAAGAGGACCACAACATGAAAAGGAAACCGCTCTCCCTCCAAAAATCAGCCATACTGCTTGCTGCCGCTTTCCTTGCGGGAAGCGTGGGCGCATGTGGCACAGAAAACAATACCGATACGGACACCAGACTGGAAATTTCACCGATTACCGATGACGGAGCATCCACCGGGTCAGAAACCGAAAATCCACAGGACGCTTCGCAGACAGGAGACGGCGCTGAGAATATCGGTGAAAATTCTGACACAGATGTCACATCCGATGTTTCCGGCGCAGAACAGCAGGGAAACCCGGAAAATCCCGTCTCCGTCACTTTTGAGAAATCCATTGACGAAGTGAAAAGCGACGACGGCACGGTGATATGCACAAACAGCGTGCAGATGCCCGTGGTGCGCATCAAGGGCGCCGAGGATATCGCGGAAAAAATCAACGCCGATCTGGAAGCATACTATAAAACCTTTTCCACGGGCAATAACGGGACTGTGGAAATAGCGCAGGAAGACTATGCGGCAAGCCTCGGGGAAGACGGCTGGGATTTTCTCGCCTACAGTACGGATGTCAGCGTGAAAGTGACCCGCTTGGACGACACCGTAATCTCCTTCCAGATCACCCTCTACGATTACACCGGCGGCGCCCACGGCAACTACGGCTCCGGCGGGAGAAACTACAGTGCGAAAACAGGTGAGCTGCTCTCCTTCGATGAGATTGCAGACGACTACGAAGCCTTTCACGCCACGGTTCTGGATTACATGGTCAATCTGGCAGAGACACCCGCCTACAAAGATAAACTGTTCGGTCCCCCCTCCAAGGATGATCTGGACAGCACGCTGTTTGACGGGGACAACTGGGTATTTACCCGGAGCGGCATCAGCTTTTTAGCTGCCCCCTATTCACTCGGTCCTTATGCCTCCGGGGAAATTGCCTTTATGCTTCCCTACGAAAAGGCGTATGATCTGGGATTAAAAGAAGACTACCGTTACAACGGCAATTTTGTGGATGAACGCTACTATATCTACAAATCTGACCCGGAAACTTTTGAGCCAATTGTGGACGGCACGCCCGACTGCTATTTTGATCTGGACGGGGACGGCACGGAAGAAGGACTCGCCTTCTACGGTCAGGTCGTTGACCCGGAAACCGGGGAAAGCAGCTATGCTTTTTATATCGACGGGAAAGATTACGGCGATGTCATCAATGACGAACTGCAGAATATAAAAGGCAACGGCTATATGGAAAGCACTTACGCGCTGTATCACGCGGATGCCCCGGACGGCGGCGTTCCGGCGATCGCCGTGCTGTTCACGGAGTTCAGAGAAGAAACAGACAGTGACGGAAATCCCGTCTCACAGCCGCTCTCCTTCATTTTCGGCTACACGAAGGAGAAAGGACTGTATTATATGTATTGGGATGAGGGGTTTGTGACGCTGCCAAGGCAGCCGTAACGCTGCGATATGTGTACCCTTGCTCAGACAGGGAGGTCAACATGTGTGAATGGCAGCGATATCTACCATGACCCGCAGCGGTTTTTTAAGTACGTCAGACCGATGCGGCGGGTGGACTGACCTCCGCTTTCTCTGGTTCGCAAACTCACGCCTGCCGTCACGAAATCCGATGCCGCACTAACCCCTGCAGGCTTTCACCGCCTCCGCGATCTCACAAGCCTCCTGCGCCGGATAAAACAGCCGCGCCGAGGCTTCCAACGCAATGTCGGTAATACTTTCCTTTTTCAAATAAAACTCTACTTCAGAGGGAGACATTTCACGCTCCCTCTCTCTCCATGTCTGAATCAGGTCGTTCAGCTTCTGGAAATGCGCCATCAGCGCGCCAAAATCCTGTATTCGGTCGATGGTACTGCTGCCGTAAACCTGTTTTTCCAGTTCACATACCGCAATGACCTGCATGGACATTTTTAACTCTCCCGTAATGTCAGAGGCTTCCATCAACACATCCGGGCGCTTCTCCAGACACGCCAGCATATACGCTTTCGCTCCGGCAATGTCCTTTTTGGCAAAATACGCCGCCAGTCTCTCCTTGATCTCCGCTGTCTCCCGCTTCTCATCAGTCATGCCTACCTTGCACTCGCGAACCTTAAGCCCCTGCACCTGTGTCCAGACATAGAGCAGAAATTCTGAGATAAAACCGTAGACCCGTTTGTGGTAGTCATCGTACCCGGAAGCGTCAATCTTTTCTTCCGCCTTCTCAAAGATGCCGAAAAGCCACTCACAGTAAGCGTCGTAAATTTCCTTTCTGCAGACCATCATGTTTCCGAAGTAAGTGCCTTTACTGTGCACCAGTCTCTCAAACGTCTCATGGTACGCGGGATAAAACTGCCGGATCACCTCTCCCACGGCTTCCAGATCATGGATATTGTAGTCGCTGGCATATCCTTCATAATAAGTAAAGTTTAACTTCAGCAGTTTCGATGTAATGATATCATAATCCGAAAGGATTTCCTCATACTCCCTCTCCGTGAGAATCCTTCCTTCCTCCGTGCAGAAGTATCTGCGGTAATGGCATATCCCCACATAGCCAGAAGTTTTTATATTTTTCCACACCCAGTAAACGCCCGTCAGCTCCCCGTAATAGCAGTTTTTCTCTGATATACTGACACCCGTGTCATCTCCTATATACCCGAGATTCCGCGCCACGGCGCGCCCCACCTGCAAAGGCACATAGACGGGATCGCCGGGTGTCGGAAATTTTTTGTGCGTCATGGTGAAAATCGTTACACTCATATTATGTTCTCCGCTAAAACTATGATATAAATTCCCCGGTTTCAAGTCCGCATGTAAAATGTCCATACTCCGGGCAGTCTCTGACGTATCGTTCAGATTTCCGAACATTCCTGTCACGCCTGCTGTGTCGTTTCCGCGCCGCCTGCCCTGGCATTTAACATCCCTTCCATCTTCTTCCTCACATGGAAAAATGCCGGAATCAGGAAAATATCTGCAAAAATCCATGCCAGCGGGTTCGCAAACTGCACCGCGCTGAATCCAAACTGAGGTACAAGCAGGAATCCTGCCAGCGCTCTCGCCAGCATCTCAAATGCCCCTGCAAAAACAGCCAGCCTGCTGAAACCCATCCCCTGGATCAGAAAACGGACAATATTCACAAGCGCAAGCGGGAAATAGAACACCGCATTCATCCGTATAAAGGAATAGGCGTTGGCGATGATCTGCGTCTCGCCCGCATCCAGAAACAAAAGCAAGAGCTGTTTTCCAAACAGAAACACCGCCCCCAGCGCAATCAGGGAATAAATCAGCCCTAACAGCGTACAGCTCTTAAGTCCCCTGTCCACGCGGTCCAGATCCCCTGCGCCCACATTCTGTCCGCCGTAAGTCGCCATGGTGGAACCCATCGCGTCAAAGGGACATACCAGAAGCATACTCACCTTACCGCCCGCCGTGACTGCCGCCACCGCATTGGAGTCAATGCTGTTCACCGCACTCTGCAAAATCACGCTGCCGATCGCCGTGATCGAATACTGCAATCCCATGGGAATACCCATATTGCAAAGCTTCGCCGCGTAATCCCTGTCCCATCTGCGCTCATCCGGGGTCAGTTTCAGTATCGCAAATTTTTTGCGCATATAAATCAGACAGGCAAACCCCGCGACCGCCTGCGATATCACCGTAGCTACCGCTGCGCCGTCCACGTTCATATGCAGCACCACGATGCAGAATACGTCGAGGAAAATATTCAGCACCGCCGCTGTCACGAGAAACACCACAGGCGTTCTGCTGTCCCCCAGAGACCGCAGGATAGCCGCAGTCATATTGTAGAGAAACACCACGGGTATGCCCAGAAATATAATAATTATGTAACTGTAAGACCCGTCAATGATGTTCGCCGGCGTGCGCATCACCTGCAGGATCTGGCGGCACAAAAGCGACACCACAATCGTGATGGCAACCGCAAAGATCACGGACAGCCACACGCTGTTCGCCACAAACCGTTTCAGTTCGCTCTCGTGTTTCGCGCCGAACTCCTGCGCAATCGGAATCGCAAAGCCGCTGCAGACACCCATGCAGAAACCAATAATCAGAAAGTTGACGGAGCCTGTCGCTCCCACCGCCGCCAAGGCGTCCACTCCCAGATAATGCCCCACAATCACCGCGTCCATCATGCTGTAGAACTGCTGAAAAACAAGCCCGAACAAGAGGGGAACGGCAAAGCCCAGAATCAGCTTCATGGGACTTCCCTTCGTCATATCTTTTTCCATAATAAAACTCCTCCCTATTTTCTCCCCATTTGCGACGATTGTATCACAATGCCCGAAAAACACAAGCATTTATTTTAGAAAAAACAAAAAAATTTTAAAGTTTGGAAAACCAATTGACAGCGCAAAAGGAATGTATTAAGATGTTATCACTTTACGCAAAAACGGAGGATTTTTCCATGCAAAGCACGGCTGCAAAAGATAACTTTTATCAGAAAATTTTAAAGCTGGTTGTTCCGATTGTGATCCAGAACCTCTTAAGCGCGGCTGTGAGCTCAGCGGACGTGGTTATGTTAAACTATGTGGGGCAGTCCTCCATCTCAGCTGTGTCGCTTGCGGCAAACTACGCCAACGTTCTCTTTATGATCTATTACGGTCTCGGGACGGGCGCTTCCATGCTGAGCGCGCAGTATTGGGGGAAGGGCGATCTGCAGCCGATCCGTGCCATTCAGGGTATCGCCATGCGGTTTTCCCTCGTGATCTCCTTCGGTTTCTCCGGCTTCGCCTTCTTTGCGCCGGAACTTATGATGAAACTTTTCACCAACGAGGCGGAACTGATCAGAATCGGCGCGGGGTATCTGCGGGTGATGGCAGTTACCTATCTGTGCTGGGGTATCATAGAAGTGTATCTGGCGATCCTTCGGAGCATCGGACGGGTCACCGTGTGCATGGTTTTAAATGTCATGGCTTTCAGCTTAAACATCTTTCTGAACGCCGTGTTTATCTTCGGGCTTTTCGGCGCGCCGCAGCTCGGCGCCACCGGCGTGGCAATCGCCACAGCCCTGTCCCGCATCATCGAGCTGGCCGGCTGTATTGTGGTATCCGTTTTCAGCAAGGATATCAAGCTGAAGTTTGGCTATATGTTCCTGCGCAATAAACTGCTGTTTCAGGATTTTGTCAGACTCTCCCTGCCTGCCCTGTGCAACGACATCGCATGGAGCGTCGCTTTCTCCATGTACTCTGTGATTCTCGGGCATATGGGATCCGATGCGGTTGCCGCAAACTCTCTCGTGGTCGTTGTCAGGAATTTCGGTACCGTACTCTGTTTCGGCACCGCCAGCGCGGGCGGCGTACTGCTCGGAAACGTGATGGGCGAAGGGGACATGGAGCGCGCAAAAGAATATGCCTCCAAGCTGATGAAACTGACCATCATCACCGGCGCAATCGGCGGCGTGCTTGTACTGCTCGCCACTCCTTTTGTGCTGCATTTCGCGAAGCTTTCTGAGACAGCCATGCATTACCTGAAATATATGCTGCTTATCAACACCTACTACATCATGGGCGCTGCCATCAACACGACGCTGATCGCAGGGGTATTCCGCGCAGGTGGTGACAGCCGTTTCGGTCTGATCTGCGACGTAATCGACATGTGGGGCTATGCGGTGCCCCTTGGATTTCTCGCGGCTTTCGTATGTAAGCTCCCCGTTCTCTGGGTATATTTTCTGCTGTGCACCGACGAGTTCGTGAAATGGCCATGGGTCATCAGACATTACCGCAGCGGCAAATGGCTGAAAAACATTACCAGAGAGGATCTGTTTGCACAGGAAAACGCGGGCGGCTCATCCGCCGGAACATAATCCCGCCGCAGAACCTTCCCGCACTTTCGCGCGAAACTCCTTTCTGCTGCACACGTCCATCTTCTGATAAATATGGGACACGTGCTTCTTAACCGTCGTTTCCGCGATATAAAGTTCCTCCCCGATCTGCCGGTTGGTGTATCCTCTGTAGAGGAGCCATGCCACCTCCAGTTCACGCTCGGAGAGACCGCATTCCTCCATCACAGCCAGAAAATGCGCATAGATTTCCTCGTAGCTCTGCGGCGCCGGCGGTCTGCTCTCATTGACAAATGTATTTCCGCGTCCGCCTTGACCCGTCCCTTCGCCAGATGCGTGCTGTTCCCCATCTGCTTCTGCCGTAATCGTATCCGTCCCAATGTCACCCGCCGCCTTGCCTGCACCTGCATTTCTCTGTGCCTGCATAAGCCGGTTATTCACGCGCAGATAAAGCGCCAGAACCACCGCCAGCGCCGCACCAAGGATCAGTGTCCCAAGCACCGCAATCCACTGTCGCCCTTCGCCGAACACACCCGCCTGATACAAAAGCAATGTTGTCAGAAGAATCACATACCCTGTTCCCAGAAAAAGCCGGCGCACACGTTTCCTCATATCTGCCCTTCCCCTGTGCCAGCCGTTCCCTCCACATCCGTATCCACTCCCATGTAATCAATAATCCTGCGTTTTGCCTCCAACTGCAAAGGCAGAAGCAGCATCTCAAAAATCATGGCGTAGAGTACCGTCAGAATCGCCACAGCCAGACTCGGGCCCAGACTTTCCAGATCGGACAGATTGTGTAAAACAGTAATGAACGTCAGCAATGCGCTGATTACCCCTGCATAGATCACCTGCCTCTGCATCATCTCCACCACATCCAGCGCACGCCGCACTTCACTCAGATGACAGGAATACTCTTTGCGCAGCAGTTTCCACGCACGCATAAAATCCCGCCATGCGCCCCCTCTGAGTAACATCGGCACCGTAAATATCAGAAGGATGATAAGGGACGGTATGTCTATCAGATAGATAAGCCTTGAAAAATCAAATCCGCCTCCCCCATATCCATACTGCGCCGCGCCTAACAGGATCACCCCCAGAATAATACTGATAATCTCCATAATCATAACACTTGCCCTCCTCCAGAAATCTTTTCCTTTTTCTACTTCCACCATACCATGCACGCCTGTCGGTTTCTATGGTACTTTTTGCGAAAAAAGTAGTAAAAAGAGAGTCCGCCAAAGGCAGACTCCCTGCTTTTTCAATAACTCTGTCAAAATATCATGCTAAAAACTGTGTGCAGTTTCCGCATCGTACAATACTTTACCATTTTTAATAGTCTTCATTACTTTAATACTCTTAAGTTCCATCCGATCCGCTTCAAGCGGCGATCTATCTAGTACAACAAAGTCTGCCCTTTTTCCTTCTTTTATTGAGCCTTTTTCTCTCTCTTCAAAATATTGGTATGCAGCGTTAACAGTTATCGCTTTCAATCCATCATAAACAGAAATTTTCTGCTCTTCGCCAATCACTTTTCCGCTCCGGCTGATACGATTTGCCGCACACCAGACGCTATGAAGCATATCCGGTTTAGTTACAGGTGTATCTTGATGGAAGTTCACCACAACACCCCTCTTTATCATATCTTGAACAGGGCTGATATGATTTCCTCGTTCTACTCCGAAGTTACGCATATGCACATCCCCCCAGAACCATACATGCCCAACAAAAACAGATGCCAGCATCCCCCATTCTGCCATTCTGTCGATCTGATCATTTCGTACTGTCTGACAATGGATCATCACCGGACGAACATCCTTTTTTCCATTTGTTGCTGTAGATGCACGTTCATACGCATTCAGAAACTGCTCACTTGCCGCGTCACCATTACAATGTGCCAATATCTGCCTGCCCTCATCAAGCGCTATCCAAATATTTTTTTCCACTTCCTCATCGGGCAGCCATTCATAGCCCCTGTAATCTCCAGAATTTTCATAAGGTCTGCTAAGCCATGCCGTCTTTCCCTGCGGAGAGCCATCCAAAACTAATTTATATCCCCCTATTTTTAAATGACCGCGGTAATTTTGATAGGTATCTCCATATTTATGCATAACGTCACAGCCGTCAGCCGTCATCAGCGGATATGCCACTACATCCAGTTTCAGCAAATGCAGCATCGAAAAAATTTTCAATAGTCTGAAACCCTGCATATCTGTTGCGCCATCCTGTACAGTTGTAATGCCATGCTGCAAATATATCGTCTGCGCATCTTTCACTATTTTCTTTATATCACGTTTTACTCTGGCGGCAATTGCTTTCTGAATAAGCATAAGCGCTGATTCTTCCAAATACCCCGAAGGCTCTTTTCCATCCTCTAAACGCCCAATATGTCCCCCTGCCGGGTCTGCTGTCTCAGAATTAATGTTTCCCAATTCCAATGCGGCACTGTTAGCACATGCTAAATGAGCTGAAACATGCAGTATAAAAATGGGAATCGTTTTACTGACCTTATCCAGAACATTTTTATCGGGATGTTTTTCTTCCGCCAAAAAATTATGGTCATACCCAAATCCTAATACCGCATGCTTTGCCTTGATATTATTTTGCTTAATATACTGCGTCAGCGTTTCAACAATATCCTCAAATGAATTACAACCTGATAAATCCGCACACATAGACATCTGGGCATTCATCACATAATGGCTGTGTGAATCTATAAATGAAGGCATAAGGCAACGCCCATTCAAATCATAATATTTTACCCCGCGTCCGGCCGCTGCTGTAAGCTCCCTCAACGCTCCTACCCGTTTTATGATACCGCCTTCTACTAATACTGCTTCTGGTGCATTTCTTTTCGCAGACTCCACATCCGGCTCTTCCATGGTAATTATATTGCCATTATAAAAAATTTCTTTCATGTGTCACCGCTCCCATCGAAATGTTGCTTTTCCCCAGCACTTTGTCAGCTTTAATATAACTAGATATATTATCACGCATATCAGCAACCCATAGACCGCTACTGTCATTTTAATGCTGCCCGCAGCCAATGCAAGTATAATCAAATAAACTGGCGTTGACGCCAACATGATCAAGTTGCATGCGCCTAATTCCAAGCTTGTCGTCGTTTTAAAGTCCGGATCCACAATCCTCACAATCGCTACTCCCGTAGGCACCGTTCCGGTACACATTCCATATAAACCCAGTGTCCTTTCAAAATCATTTTGTCCACCAATACGCTGTCCAAAATAGAAACAAACGGCAAATGTGATTAATGTAATAAAAATACTGACAATTAATATCAGCGGCAGCCAATCCTTCAGCATTTTAACCGCTATAGCCATGAATGAGCATACCACTAAATAATCCGCTGTCCAACTGGTAATTTTATTTTGTAAAATAGTCTCCTGCAGAAAATCTATATGTAGTTTTTTTATAATGTATCTTACAATGTACGCTGCATACATGCCGTTCATAAACATCATGGAACTCATGGATGTCCCTAAAAATCCCGGCAGATACGAAAATATCCTGCCAATAAGAACCGCTAACAGATAGCTGACCCCGATCAGCGCAAAGTGAAAAGATAACGTTTCTATATTACTGCCGCAAGTCGTATCTTTCATCATATATTCCGACTGCTCATTTCTATTAAGATAACCTTTTAATGTTTTCTCATCTATCTTTCCACAATATCTGGCAAGCCCCCTTTTAATTCCCAATTTAGCCGCCGGAACCCCCATACCAAACGCCACTATAAATCCGATGGCTGAAAAAGTAACCGCTGTCATAGTTGCCTGTTCCCAGCCATATTGTTCAAAAATCATACCATATGCCGCTGCCTGCCCCGGTCCTTGACAAAACGCGAACTGCACCAGCATACCATAAACGGCATCCATTCCTACCTTCCCGCCTAATAAAGCGACAATCCCCGTGCCAACCAACGGAGTAACGGCGTACAAGAGACACCATATAATCCCCATTGCAAATGTTCCCTTGGCAAAATTTTTTACATCGCCGCCTTCCTTCTGCGCTGTGTTTGTTGTCAGGCTGATAGATATAAATGATATAATAAATAGCTGATTCACAATTTCCGTATACGTTTCAGATTGAAAACCAATTTCTGCTCCCGTCTCAGCTAATACATTCATAAAAATAAATCCTATGACTCCGGCAATAACAGATGCCGGCATCAGCATATTTCTAAATACGGATATTTTTGCCCTGAAAAACATTCCAAGGCAAAGCATAACACTTGCAAATCCAAAGGCTGACATAACTCCCATTATCGTTTCCTCCTTCGATCTGCAGATACGATTCTGGTAGAATATGCCCCTTCCGATATATCCAAATAACTTCCCATGATCCACTGTCCTATTGAATTAATGTACGTATTAAGCGCACCCATGGGAGTAAATGTCAATTCTCCAAACAAAACCTTTTCTTCATATTGATATAAATCTACCCGGACAAAAGGAAACGGCTCAGCCAAGCGCTCAGCAACAGAGATCATTTCATTTAAGACCTGTGGACGGTACTGTTGAATCTCCTCATCCGTAACCTGCCTTTCCTCCGGCATAACAGGAAACAATCTAAAATCTCTGTCTGTCATAAACCGCAGCATATTATTCTTGTCATCTCTTCCTACACAGACAAGAATATATCTGACTTTCCCGTTCATCACAAAAAACTTGTAATCATGCGGATACCCTCCTGATTCATCTTCAATATATTTTTCACATATATAGCAGGGTTCAATATGCTGATAGTGATACTCAGCAAAAATCAATCCGTAATTTCGTACTGTCCCTTCTCCCAGTTTTTCTATTTTTTCTTTAAGCTGCGTTTCCCTTTTTTTGTCTTTTACGATTAACCCCCCCCCCGCATCATTATTACGTTTTAGCGCGAATTTATCAGGGATTTTTGAAATATCAATTTCTTTATAGTCCGTCCAGACACCATATAATTCGTTTAGTATATTCTTCAGACCACACTCTTCCACATACTGTCTCACTCTGTACTTATCCGCACATTGTATGACCAGCTCATTGTTGAAATAGAGCCCCGTTTTTAATATCGTCAGCTTTTCATCAAAAAGCACCGGATTTTTCCAATCTATGTGTTTCCCATATATATAATAATAATTTTCTTCCGCAAATTTTTTCGGCTCTGTTTTTATTTCCTTTTCTTTTAAGCCCTTTTTTCTTTCCATAAAAAAAATTTTTCTTTTTACTCTAAAATGTACTGTTTTCAATGCTTTGCACAGCATCTTCACATTCCCTTTGATATTTGTTCTAATCATTCGCTTCTTCACTACTCCTTTCTCAATATTTTGTCAAAAACTGTCTCGTGCGCTCCTCTCTCGGATGGTCAATCACCTGTTTCGCATCCCCCTGCTCCACGATCACGCCCTCGTCCATAAAAATGATCTGATCCGCCACGTCCCTCGCGAAACTCATCTCGTGGGTCACAATAATCATGGTCGTATTCTGCTCGGCAAGCCCTCTGATCACCTTCAGCACCTCCCCCGTCAGTTCAGGGTCAAGCGCCGACGTCGGCTCATCAAAACAGAGAATATCCGGCTTTAGCGCCAGCGCTCTGGCTATGGCGACTCTCTGCTGCTGCCCGCCGGAAAGCTGATGCGGATAATGGTCCATGCGCTCCGAAAGCCCCATCTGATCCAGAAGCGATCTGCCATGTGCCTCAATCCCCTCCAGAATTTCCTTTTTCTTCTGCTTAAAACCGGGTTTCTCCTGTGCCAGAAGCTTCTCCGCCAGCGTCACATTTTCAAGCGCCGTGTACTGTGGGAACAGGTGAAACGCCTGAAAGACCATGCCGAAATGCAGTCTCTTCGTCCGCAGGTCCTTCTCCTGCCCGGCAACGGGATGGTCCGCGTCAAACAGGGTCTCCCCCCGCACCGTGATGGAACCGTGATCCGGCGTCTCCAGAAAATTCAGACAGCGAAGCAGCGTCGTTTTCCCGGAGCCGGAGGAACCGATGATCGCCAGCGCGCTTCCTTCCTCCAGATCAAAACTCACGTCGTCAAGCACTCTTGTAGAGTCGAAATGTTTTCCGATATGTTTCACTTCTAAAACTGCCATTTATTCCTCCGTTCCAGACCACCCTGTCCTTGTCCATCCACCGACAGAATAGCTGCACATGTCCAAAATCTGCCGCTTATCTGAAATAGTCCAGCCTGCGCTCGATATAGTTAAACAAAAGTGTCAAAATGCCCACAAACAAAAGGTAAAACACACCCGTATAGAAGAGCGGCCATGTAAGCCCGTTGCTCTTCATAAAGGAGTAGCCCGCAAAGGTAAGCTCATACGCCGCGATAATCCGCGCAAGCGACGTGTCCTTCACCAGTGTGATAATCTCGTTGGACATGGGAGGCACCACCCGCTTTACCATCTGCAGAAGCGTGACCTTAAAGAAGATCTGCCATTTCGTCATGCCCAGCACCTCGCCCGCCTCCCGCTGTCCCACAGGAACGCCCTCGATGCCGCCCCGGAAGATCACGGAAAAGTAGCAGGCATAGTTGAGGCTGAAAGCAACCACCGTGGCGGTAATCCGCCCCGCCTCGCTGCCGCTCCATATGTTATGCCCAAGCCACAGTCCGGGACCGTAAAAAATGATAATCAACTGCAACATCAGTGGCGTGCCGCGTATGATCCACACAAGTGTCTGGATCAGCCCCCGCAGGGCTTTCCATCTGCTCATCGCGCCGAAAGCGAGCACCAGCCCAAAGGGCAATGAAAAGAGCAGCGTAAAAAGAAATATCTGAAAGGTAGTCCAAAGACCATCCAACAGCGATTGTGTCACACTTAAAAACATGCCTTACTCTCCTAAGATCTCAAATTCATGCAGAAAATGCCCGCATCTTCCTGTTACCGCGCCGCCCGTTTTACTTGCCGGGAACCACAATCACCTGCGCGTTGTTACAGTACGCGTTGGTACACTCCATGGCATTTGTGACTTCGTCCGTCAATGTCATGCCGTTCCACACAACGTCGATATTATTGGATTCCAGCTCCATGATCTTGTTATCCCAGTCAATCACCACAAACTGCGCCTCCACACCGAGCTGCTCAGCTACCATGCGCGCCATATCCGCGTCAAAGCCAATCCACTCGCCGGAATCATCCTTGTAATCCATAGGCTCAAACTCCGTGATACCCACGATCAGCGTACCCTTGCCCTGAATATAAGCCACATCGCCGGAGCCATTGTCCGTATACTCGCTCGCCTTCTGCTCCACCAGAGCCTCCTGCACACCGTAAGTCTCCGCCGTCGCCTTCATGGAACCGTCCGCGTAGCTCTGCGCAAACACGGAATTGATATAAGAAGCCAGATCAGATCCCTTCCTGCAGCCTACGCCGTACTCCTCCGTGGTCAGTTCATCCGTATGTACCAGATCCGGGTAGCTCGTCCCTTCCCCGATCATGGCGCCCGCCATCAAAAGGTCGATGATCGCCGCGTCCGAAGTGCCGGAAGCCACCTCCATCAGCGCATCCGCCTGAGACGCCACCGCGTTCGTCTGAAACCCTTTCTCCCCCGCGACCGCTTCCCCGGCAGAACCTGCCTCCACGGCATACACCATGTTTTTGCCGTCCTTCGCGCCGCCACAGCCCGTGAGAGTTCCACAGACAGCCACCGCTGCCACAAGTACCGTTACCAATTTCTTTTTCATAAGTTTTCTCCTCTTTTCTCAAAAAATCTCAAACACTTTTGTATTTTATCATAGCAGTATAGTAAAGTAAATGGACAAAACAAAAAGTTGCTATTGTCTGTCAAAATATGCCTTCCCGTCGTCCGGTTTAAAGTATGTCCGAATATGTCCATCTGTGGAGACAATCACAAACTCATTGCTGGATTCCAGATAATACACGTCGTCTCCGTCCTCCGCCTCCAGTTTATGTAATACATCCGGCGACGCGACTACCCGGTTTGCCCCCGCCAGATACTCTTCCGCCGACGCGTAGCCAAACTCTGCCCCATGTTTTTCAAAATGTTCCTGCAGATATTCTGCCTTGCGGAAAGAGTACGCATACTCCGACGGCGCCGTCTTGGCAGTCTGCGTGTCCTCCGGTGTCTGCTGCGGCGTATCTGCCACAACATCATCTGTCTTCCCGGAAACCGCCTCCTGATTATCCTGCGACATATCCATCGGAACCCTGCCTGTTCCATCAGATATCTCCGCCTGCGTATCCTCTGGAATTTCCGTCTGCAAATCCGCGCTGGCAGAATCCTCCGTGATTTCCGCATCCGGCTGGGTTCCTTCCTGCAGCCATACTGCACGAAATGCACCGATGCCAAGCGTCAGCAGCACAAAAACCAGCGCTGCCGCCACATACCATCTGACTGAGCCGTCTCTCTTTTCATGGTATGGTCTGACCACCTGCTTCACCGTATTGCCGTTCGCTTTCGCCCTGTTCTCCCTGCGGCACTTTTCACATCGTTTCGGCAGATGCAGATTTTTACTCCGGTAAAAGGCAATCTCCTGCTCTGATAACGTAAACTCTGCGCCGCACTGTTTGCATGTTCTCTTCATTCTTCCCTCACTCCAGCCTGTCTTTCTTCCAGAAACCGAGAGAGCGCCCTGCACAGGCACTCCCTCGTATTTTACCGAAATTTTCCATCCGGCCTAATATTTGATTTCTTTCCCCTCTAACCGCCACTGTCTGAACTCTGCCGAAGCCGACAAAAGCAGGTCGGATGAAGAGTTGAGCGCCGTCTCCACGGAATCCTGAATCACGCCGATGATAAAACCTACCGCCACCACCTGCATGGATACGGAATCCGGGATACCGAACAGCGAGCACGCAAGCGGTATCAGCAACAGGGAACCGCCGGCTACGCCGGACGCGCCACATGCCGAGAGCGCAGCCAGCAGACTTAAGATAATCGCCGTCGGGATATCCACGTTGATGCCGAGCGTAAACGCGGTAGCCATGGTCATAACCGTAATGGTAATCGCCGCGCCGTCCATATTTATGGTCGCACCGAGCGGAATCGTCACGGAGTATGTGTCCTTATCCAGTCCCATCTCCTCGCAGATCTTCATGTTGACAGGAATGTTCGCCGCCGAACTTCTGGTAAAGAAAGCCGTAATCGCGCTCTGTTTCAGACACTTAAAGATGAGCGGGTAGGGATTCTTGCGGATGCACCAGTACACCAGAATCGGGTTCGTCACAAAGTAGATAAACAACATACAGCCCACCAGCAGGATCAGCAGCTTCCCATAATCCCTGAAGGCTTCCAGACCGCTTGCCGTCACACTTGCAAAAACCAGTCCCAGCACACCGAAGGGCGCAAAGTTAATGATCACCACAACCACCCTTGAAATCGCCTCCGAAATGTCGCCGAGCATCTTTTTCGTCGCGTCGCCCGCGTTTCGGAATGCCACACCCAAAAGCACCGCCCATGACAGAATACCGACATAGTTCGCGTTCACCAGAGAATCCACCGGGTTCTTCACCACATTCATCAGAAGCGTGCTAAGCACCTCAACGATACCGCTTGGAGCAGCCGCCGCATCCGACGCAGCATCCACAAGCACCATCTCCACGGGAAATACCATGCTGGCAAACACGGCGATCACCGCCGCAAGCACGGTGCTGAACATATACAGAATGATGACCGTTCTGATCACCCCGCCGTGGGACTTGCCCGCATTGCAGAGCGAGCTCATCACCAGAAAGAATACCAGCAGCGGCGCAATACCTTTGAGCGCGCCCACAAACACATCTCCCAGCACGCTGATGCCCGACGCTCCCGGCACCACGAGAGCCAGAATCACACCGATCACCAGCCCCACAACAATCCTCTTGACAAGGCTTATGCCTGTCCACTTCTCCCACACATTTTTCATGTTTTCCTCATTTCTGTAAATCCAGATTATTTGTATGTATTATTCCGCCGTCACTTCTTCCGTATACTTCACCGCCAGCTCATTGATCGTGCCGTCCGCCAGCATCTTGTCGATGGCGCTGTTGATCTTGTCGAGCAGCTCCGTATTTCCCTTCTGCACCGCAATCGCATACTCCTCGGACTCAAATGCGCCCGGATCCTCCACGATCTTTAAACCCTCGTTGTCACCCACATACTTCTGCGCCGTCGCGGAGTCAATCACTACCACGTCACACTTGCCGTTTACCAGCTCCATGACAGCCTCCGTGCCTTTCTTGAAAGCCTCGTAGCTGTAGCCCATATCCTGCACACAGATTTCTCCGGTATAGCCCTGTATCACGCAGATTTTCTTGTCAGCCATATCTGTAGCCGCCGTTATATCGGAGTCTTCTCTCACAATCATAACCTGCGTAGCTGTGTAGTAAGGGGTAGAGAAATCTACGGTTTCCCTTCTCTCATCCGTAGCAGTCATGCCCGCGATCACCGCGTCGATCTGCCCGTTCTGCAGCGCCACCAGAAGAGAGTCAAACTCCATATTCTCCATCGTCGCCGTCATGCCGTTCGACTCCGCGATCTGCTTCGCAATCGCCATGTCGATGCCGTCGTACTCGCCGATCACACCGCTTGAGGTGACATACTCAAAAGGCGGGAACTCCGCGTTTGTACCGAACGTGATCGTGTTGCCTTTCGCCGCGCCGCCGCCACACGCCGTCAGCGTGCACACCGTCATCACCATGGCAAGCGTCATTGTCAGAAACTTCGTTGCTTTTTTCATAATGTTATCCTCCTCATTTCTCTGTTTCCTAAATAATATATAAACCCAGCAGATTTTTGCATCCGCATAAGCCACATATTCCCACCACACAGACATTGCTTTATAAACCGCCCACTCCGCGGCTACAGAACTTTCGACAGGAAATTCTTCGTCCTCTCATTCTGCGGATTGTTGAAAATCTCATCCGGCGTGCCACTCTCCATCACCACGCCCTGATCGATAAAAAGCACCCGGGACGCCACCTCTCTGGCGAATCCCATCTCATGCGTCACGATCACCATGGTCATGCCTAACCTCGCCAGATCCTTCATCACGTCCAGCACCTCACCCACCATCTCCGGGTCAAGGGCCGAGGTAGGCTCGTCAAAAAGCATGATCTCCGGGTCCATCGCCAGCGCCCGCGCTATCGCCACGCGCTGCTTCTGCCCTCCTGAAAGCTGCGCCGGATAAGCGTTCGCCTTCTCGCCCAGATTCACCCGCTCCAAAAGCTCCTGCCCCCGCTTCACCGCCTCCTCCTTCGTCATTTTCTTGAGGAGTACGGGCGCAAGCGTGATGTTGTCCATAATGGTCAGATGGGGAAACAGGTTAAACTGCTGGAACACCATACCCATCTTCTGCCGCACACGGTTCACATTCACCTTCGGCGCCGTGATCAGCTCGTCGTCCACATAGATTTCCCCTTCTGTAACTGTCTCTAATAAATTCAGACAGCGCAAAAAGGTACTCTTACCAGAACCCGAAGGGCCGATTACGACCACAACCTCGCCCTGCGTGATGTGCTCGTCGATCCCGCAAAGCACCTCCAGATCTTCAAATTTTTTATGTAGGTTATTCACTCTTATCATGTCTTCTCCAATCGCGTTGTCAGCGTGCATCCGCCCGCCGCAGCCGCATCTCCACCCGGCGAAGCGCCAGAGTCAGTATCTTAACCAGCACATAATAGATAACCGCCGTTCCGATTAACGGCATGAACGCAATAAAGGTCGCGCTCTTGATGAAGTCTCCCGCCTTCTGGATATCCATCAGTCCCACATACCCGACGATGGCGGTTTCCTTGATCAGCACGATAAACTCGTTGCACAGCGCGGGGAAAATGTTTTTGACCGCCTGCGGCACGACAATCCTGCTCATGGTCTGAAACGCGGAGAGCCCCAGAGACCTTCCCGCCTCCGTCTGCCCCTTGTCGATCGACAGGATGCCCGCCCGGACAATCTCGGACACATATGCGCCGGAATTGACGCCGAAGGCAATCGCTGCGATGATCCATTTATCAATATCAAGCGGTATCATCGGGAAGATGACGAAATAGATAATCATAAGCTGCGTCACCGATGGCGTGCTCCGGATCACATCCGTATAGACGCCGCCGATAAACCGGAGCAGTTTTTTCTTTGACAGATTGCACATGGCAATCATCATACCGATCAGAATACCGATAATGATGGCGAGAAGCGACACCTTGATCGTCACGCCGATACCGCTCAGAAGAAGCTTGTAACGTTCTTCCCTAATAAAACATTTATAGAACTCATCACTGAAATTCGCTGCCCACTCTGACATCCGTCTTTCGTCCTTTCTATCTTCTGAACCCGTGCCCGCTTTATCATACCACAACCCCTCCCGAAAGAAAAGCAGAAAAAATGCATATTATGCACTTTTCTGCTTATATTTAACCGTTCAGTTCTCTCTTCCACTCTGCGATAATTTCCTCGCACCGTTCCGTGTCGATATCTTCCACCGCATTTTTCAGCTTTTCAAAAATACTGCGCTGCGCATCCCCGTAGGAATACTGGCCCATATCCCGGACTGCCTGCTCCATCGCATCCATATCCAGGTTCTCCATCGCCTCCTCCATCTGCGCAAAAAGCGCCGCCATCTCTTCCGACTCCGCAGCTCTTCCGCTCTGCTCGGCCTCCTCTTTTATAAAGTAAGGCGCCAGAATGCCCTTATAGAACATATACTCTTCCAGCATTCCCGGCGTAATTTTATGGATCAGCGCCGCATTTCCGGCATTCCCGGCCGCCTCCATCTGCTCTGCGGTCTGCGCCAGGTCAAGGGCGCCGATCTGCCTTGAGGCGCTCTTTAGCGCGTGCACCTCCACTGTGTACTCCTTCCACAGCTCTTTCTTTTCATATTCCTGTATCAGACTGCATTTTCTGTCGATTACCCGGTAGTATTCCTTCAGCACGGACCAGAAAAGCTCTTCGTTTCCGAGGAATCCCATCGCGCTCTGCACATCCAGCCCTTCGATGACAATATCCGTGGTCGTCTGCTCTGCCCCCTCGCTCCGTTGTACATTGCGGGCGGGCGCATTATTCTTACTTTTCCTCTCAATCTTTTCAGCCGGCAGCCATTTGCGGAGCTTGGCGGTAATGTCCCTCATCTCAATCGGTTTCGTCACATAATCGTTCATGCCCTCGCGTAGGAACATCTCCTCCGTTCCTCCCACCGCGTTTGCCGTGAGAGCGATGATCGGCACCTGCCCGTTTTCTCCAAGAAGCCGGCGGATGACTCTGGTTGTCTCCACGCCGTCCATCTCCGGCATCATATGATCCATAAAAATGATATCATAGCGTTTATCCGTAACCATCAGAACGGCTTCCTTGCCGCTCAACGCCGCATCTATCTTCATCTGCAGGGGATTCATCAATCCCTTCGCCACCGTCAGATTGATGGTATTGTCGTCAACGACCAGAATTTCCGCGCTTGGAGCTACAAAATCAAAATCTTCCGCCTCCATCAGGGAAAATGCTGCATTGTCTTCTTTTCCATTCAGTATATTAGCCAGCCCCATGACGTAGAGCGGCTTTTTGACAATCTGCAGATTCGTCTGGTCATAGGATCCCATCGAATGATAATTTGTCAGAAGTACCACCTGAATTTCCGGGTGCAGCCGCAGAAAATGCTGCACGCCCTCTGTAAACAGGGGCTGCTCCACGAACAGATACTCTATCTGTTCCTCCTTCATCCGGCCCAGCTCCTCCTCAGACGCAAGCCGCTCGTAGGCGACATCCAGCTTTTTCATATCTATCGCCAGTTCCCGCGCGGCATAACTATTCTGCATCAGTCCAGCCGCCGTCTTCCTCTTCTGCAGTTTCTCCACAGAGGGCTTATCATTCGTTATCTTCTGCGGAATCACAAATGTGAAAACGGAGCCCTTTCCGACTTCGCTGTCCACATGGATGATTCCGCCCATCAGAGATACGAGCTGTTTACAGATCGCAAGCCCCAGTCCTGTTCCCTCGACATTTCGATTCCTCTTGCTGTCTAACTGCTGGAAAGACTGGAAAATCTTCGTCATATCACTCTCTTTGATGCCGCTTCCCGTATCTGTGACCGACACATAAAGCTCGATCATGCTCTCCTCTGTGCGCAGATAGTCCACCAATATATGTACGTTTCCCTCTTTAGTAAACTTGACTGCATTGTTGGCCAGATTCAGCATAATCTGCTTGATCCGCACGTTGTCGCCGTAGAGTCCCACCGGGAGATCCGGGTTGACGTCCAGTGTCAGTTCCAGCGATTTGCTCCCGATACGCGTCATAATAATGTTAGAGACATCATTGATCAGGGTCATCGGCTCATATTCCACATCACAGATATCCATCTTGCCGGACTCAATCTTGGAAAAGTCAAGGATATCATTGATAATCGTAAGAAGTGTCTGTCCCGAGGATTTAATCTGCCCGATATATTCCCTCGCCGCAGGCGTCAGCTCCTCTCTGAGCGCCATCTCCGCCATGCCAATCACTGCATTCATCGGGGTGCGGATTTCATGGCTCATATTCGCGAGAAAATCCGATTTCATATTGGAGTTCTTGCGCAGCTCCATATTTTTTAAACTGACCTGATACCTGCTGTAGGCAATGTCCGACAGAACATTGGCGATTGTGTATATGGAATTTGATACCTTTTCAATCGTCTCCTCATCCACAATCCGCACATCCCACGCGGCGTTCATCAATTCCTCCGGGTCCACCCCGATCTCCATCGCCACCTTCCGCTTTTTCTCCGCATCGGGCGGTACAGGCAGCATCTGTCCGCCTATGAAGCACCCAGCCATACGGTCTTGAGCCATAATCGGCGCCGCAAACTCCACCAGTCCCGCATGGCAGAAATAGGCACAGGCGGAGCCAGACTTAGCCGCTTTCGCCGCGCCTATCTGATCGCATTCCTCGCACCGCCTCCTGCCTTCTTCCGTACCTCTGACATATTTTTGACAAAATTCCGTAAACCCGGAAGGTTTTGTCTGTATCACGCCGCGGGCATCTGTAATGAAGGATGCAATGCCCGTCATTTCCGAGAAAGCATCCTGTATTTTCTGTAAAGACTCCACATCTATCAAATCCGTCAGTCTGATTTCGCCTTCTCTGATCGCCATTTTTACCCCATTTCTGCACTGTTTTCTGTTATCCCAGCACGCCCTTAATCGTGGAGGACAGTTTTTCCATATCAATCGGCTTGGAGAGATAGCCCTGCGGTTTCATCGCAAGAACCTCCATCACCTTCTTTCTGTCTGTCACACCTGTAAGAAATACGACCGGCAGATTCTTTGTCGCAGGATTCTCCCGGATTTTTCCGAGCACCACAGCCCCGTTTTCCGCCGGCATCTCATAGTCCAGAAGCACCAGATCCGTTGTCTTCGTCTCCAGAAACTTTAAGGCAATCTTGCCATTGATCGCAGTTGCCACATCATAACGCTCCACCAGATACCCTTTCAGCAGTTTCAACACGCTGCTGTCATCGTCCACAACGAGAATATGCTTCTTTCTCGCTTCCTCTTCCTTTTGCTTCTTCTCTTTTTCTTCTTCCTTCGCAAGCTGGGCAAGAAGCTCCTCTGCCACCCGCATAACATCCTCTGTCTTGAGCGTGCTCTCAGTCACGGTCACTGACCGTCTTCCCCGGGCAGGCTCCGGCCGTTTTTCTTTCAAAAGACTGATGACAGCCTCCTCCAGCTTTTGGGACGAGATCGGCCTGCGGAAAATACTGACATCCATCAAAGGTGCAACTCGCTCAAACTGGTCACACTCATCGGCATCCCCCACAATAATAATGGGAATGCCTTCCCTGGAAATTTTCCGCTCCACATTCACAAACCGTTTCAAGTCATCCGGGTGTTCCCCGTACAGACAGTAGACAAGCGCATCCGGGTGTATGTACTTTACATGGTTTATGATATCATCATACCGATCCGAAGTGCTGAAACACTCAAAACTGAAATCCATATAAGTGAAAAACTCATTGATCACCATCTTGTTGTTTCCCGTCAGCAGCACCTTATACTTCATACTCTTTACTCCCCCTCCGTACTTTATATAACCTCTTCATAGATAGATCATAGCAAAACTTTATCGTTCTTGCACTATTAATTTTCGGAAACTCTCTTTGCCGGTTGAGACACCGCATCGGATATGGTAACATATTCCTATCAAGTATCAGGGAGATGATTGTATTATGGTCAAAGAAATCAAGTGGAACGAGCGGTTTAACATCGGCGTGGAAAGCATCGATACCGCCCATCGGAAACTGTTTTCCATCGTGGGAAAACTGATTGCCCTCAACGAGGACGAGAATAAGCAGCAGCACGCATGTCGTGAGGGCATAAAATATTTCAAGAGCTATACCATGAAGCATTTTGCAGACGAGGAAGCCTACATGCAGTCCATCGGCTATCCGGGTCTTGCCGTGCACAAAAGTCTGCACGACAGCCTGCGGGATAAGACGCTCCCGGCTCTGGAGGCGGAGATGGAGGCGAACGACTATTCCACCGAATCGGTAGGGCATTTTCTGGGAATCTGCGTGGGATGGCTGAACGGTCATATCATGGTCGAAGACCGCGCCATCACAGGCAAGAACCCGCACAAATGGGTGCACCAGCCGGACGACAACGAACTGGAAAATCTGGAAAAAGCGCTTTCACAGGCGCTGGAAAGTTTGTCGCAGGCGGATGTCGATGTCATCAGCCGCCGCTACAGCGGGGAGGAATTTTCCACCGAAAAGACACTCTGCTTCCGCCTGACATACCGCACAGAGGAAAAGAAACCCATCCGCATCTATCTGGTTTATGAAGAATCCCTTGTCCTGCACACGCTCAGCGAAATCCTCGGGAAAGATATTCACAGGATTGACCAGACAGTCATCACCGCCATGAAACTTCTGTCGGAACAGTTTATCAACCGGCTGAAAACGCACTTCCCGCTTACAGAATGCGGCACCCTCGAGCGGAACGACATGCTGACCTTTGAACAGTTTGTCCGCACATTCGACAAGGAATATCCGCCCTACAGCCTGCTTCTTGGCGCGGAGGGGAAGGGGTATTTTGCATTCTGTGCACAGGTGTAAATTCTGTGCTCCACAAATGCTCATGCAAGCACGGCACCTGGCTTGACTCATTGTTCGCGTAATAAAACCGACAGGTTTTTCTCACGAAAACATCTGTCGGTTTTGTGTTTACAGGCTCTTTGTCGTATAACCTGTTTATGTAATTATTCTGTATATCTGTATCTTCGCAAAATCCGTCCGAATCCCAGACAGATCACCACCCCGAGCACACCGAGAATAAACATCATCATCGCCGCGCCCGATCCTTTCCCCTCGCCAAACAATCTGACCAGCATACCCTGCGCGGGCGATGCCGCCATCACCGGTTCACAGAAATGATCTACCATAAAACCACCCAGAGACAGCCCGATCGGAATGGTAAAAAACTGCAGCGTGTTTCTACAGGAATACACCCGTCCCTGCATGTCTATCGGAATCGTCGTCCGCAATATCACGTCCAGATTTGCGCTCATCACAGGCACTAACAGCCAGCCGATGATCTGCCCCACGCACCACAATACAGGCAGCTCTGTAAATGCCAGCAGAAAATTTTCCGTGCCAAGCGAAAACAGCATCGTCAGATAGATTACCCGGACACGGTTTTTCGGCGCGGGCAGCGCCGTCACAATCAGACTGCCAAATAACATGGCTATTCCCGCGCAGGAAGTCACAATTCCAAGAACCGTCTCCCCGCCGTTTTCCCTCGGCAGAATCAGTGCCGGAAGCACTGCGTCAAACGCCGACGCCACGAAATTGACTCCCGCCAGAAACAGAATCAGTACAAACACCAGCTCATTGTCCTTAAGGCAGACAAGCCCCGCTTTGACCGTTTCCAGAAAAGATTCCTGCCCTGCCTCTTCTCTCTGTTCCGGCATGGACAGCTTTACCCCGAACAGCAAGGCAAAAAAAGCGATTGTGAAAGTGATCAGATCCACATAAATGACAATGTCCATCCCCGCAAAGGCATACAGCGCCGTGGCAAAGACAGGATTCAGGATCGTCACAAGCGACGAAGAAAAAGACCGCAGACCGCTCGTCTTCTGATAATACTTTTTCGGCGTGATCATAGTCATCGCCACGTCGCTTGCGGGCTGCTGCACCGTATTCATCAAACCTGTCAGGGCATTCAGAAGATACATATGGACAGGCAGCAGCAAATCCGCTTTCAGCAAAATCAAAACCGTTACGGAACAACATGCCGCCAGCGTATCGCAGACAAGCATCACCTTTTTCTTGTCCCACCTGTCGCTCAATGCGCCTGCGAAAATACTCATCACCACGTAAGGCGCGTAACTGCACACCGCAAGAAGCGCTGTCTGCAGCGCAGATCCCGTCTTCTCATAGAGCCACAGCGTGAGCGCGAACCCCGTCATGGCGCTGCCAAGCTGTGACAGCGACTGGGTGCTCCAAAGAATCAGAAACGTTTTTAATTCCTTTATGTTATTTTTCATTTTCCTTTGCTCCTTTGATTTGTAATATGAATCAGAAGGCAAAGGCTGAGGACGATGCCTTACGGCTTTCCTCCATGCAATGTCCTCATCCCTTGCATGGAGCGTCTGCAATGCACAATACTAACGGCATTCTGCTACCTCCTTTTATTTTGGAACTGCTACCACAGTTTCCCATCTCATAAAAATGTATTTCTAAACCCGGAATATTTTACAGTTCTTCCCGTATCATTCGCCATGCCGCCACCAGCCGTTCCAGCGAATACCCCGCGTTCGCCGGGCTCGTGGACGGCAGGGCAACCGCCTCCCGCCCCGTCACCGGGAAAATATATTTCTGGTACAGCTGCTGCGCTTTCCCGCCGTTGGTGTAAATGGCATGGATGTCCGCACAGTTTAAAATCTGTGATAAATCGTTGGGCGTCACATCCCGGATGCTGGCATCCGAGGAGCCTGTGATCTCGCAGCTCGCAATCACATCCCAGACCGCGATATGGTGGGACAAAAGCATCTCCCTTTTCTGTTCGACAGTCTCCGGCACCGCACAGTCCAGTACCTGCGCCATCACCCGCCAGAAGCGGTTCTGCTTATGACCGTAGAAGAACTGCTGCTCCCTCGATTTCACCGAGGGAAAACTGCCAAGTATCAAAATTTTGGAATGCTCGTCGTAGAGCGGTGGGATGGGGTGGGAAAGCATCTGGGGCTCCTTTATACTCTATAACCTTCAACATAATCCTCTATCTGTTTGACAAAGCGTTCCGCATTTTTTAGCTGTTCCTCCGCCTCTGCCCGACCAGCAACATAAAAATCGTCATAATCGGATTTCTCTCTGCAAAACGAGCTGTCCTTTATAATGTCAGCCAGTTTCCTATCCAAAATTTCTGTTTTCAAATACTCTCTGGTAAAGAAGGCAATTACGCCTGAATGTTTTGAAGAATCAAATCCCTTTAACGCATTCGCTGAGCGCATTGCATGAAAAACAGCGTAATATGACCTATTTAATGAAGTCTTAAATTCCCCGATTTCCAGATTTCCCTTCGATGCTGACAACATTTCTCTTGCTCTTGCCAGACGATATCCCGCAAGTTCTTTTACGCCGCCTTCCATAAGACAATTCCTTCCTTTCGCACGTTCTGATAAAAAGGCAGAATATGTCCCCACTTCTCCATATTCCTTTCTTGTATATCCACAATGGAAAACACTCTTTCATAACAGATATCCATGTGCGCTGCCCAACCGACAAGCCGTTTCTTTGTATTACTGTCCATCTGTTCTTTTACAATAATGGCTATATCAACGTCGCTGTCGTCAGTTGCCTCACCCCTCGCAACTGATCCATACAATATAATCATAGACATGTTATTTTGAAAGATTTCTGTTAATCCACTCACCAGTTCTTTCTTTATACCCTCAGACAGCATCCGTCTCACCTCCACAAATATTCCGTACTAAACACATATTTTATGATTTTATTATACCCTCACCCGCTTCATTCCACAATCAAAAAGTCAACAATCATTTTCTTCTCCCGATCCGTCAGTTTGTGTATATGTCCTCTGTCCTTTAGCAGGTAACAAACGCTTTGTTTCCAGACTTTTCGCGCCTTCCGAAGAACCTTTTTAGCCGGAAACAGGCAGTCCTTCTCCGCCGCCATGACAAGCACGGGATTTTGATATTTGCCAAGCGCCTCACAGCTCTCATTTTGCGGCATGACAGACTTAATCTTTGCATGGTCAATACTGCAGCGGGCGGTTTGCAAAATATCCTTTGTGATATTGTCTTCTGTTACCGCCATCGGAAGAAGGCACTTCACAAACCATTTTTCTTTGTGGGTAAGCCAGTACATGAGCATCGGGAACGCCATATTGATGCTCTTAAGGGCAGGCGCATTCTGAATCGCGGACGGCACCAGCAGTACACTTCGTTCAACAGCCTCTGGCGCCACACACATGGCTTTCACTAAGATTCCCGCCCCAAACGAACCGCCGAAACATGCCATCTTCCAAAACCCCAGACCTTTGATGACTTCAACCGCCCACTTCCCGTAATCCCGATTCCGGGGCGACAGTGAGACCTCCGCGCTCTTACCGGGATGCCCGATTGTATCCACAGCAAAAATATGAAACTCTTCGAGCAGGAAGCCGCAATACTTCAGATTGTACGCAGTCGTCGCATTGCCGCCGTGAAAAACTAGCAAAGGTTTTCCCACCGGGCTGCCGCACACAATCAAATGCGTTTTCCCTCGTCATAGCACTCCTGCACCGCCTCCGGCAGTTCCTCATACTGCACCTCGCTCCATTCTACCACGCCGCGAATCGGGCTGACGGTCAGTCTCAAAAAAGCACCCTCCCGCAGTTCCCGGGATGCCCCGAAGGTAATTTCTTTTTCCACGCCTTTTTCATTGTAAGCAGGCAGCGTATAGGAATAGCTCATGCCGCCCTGCATATCAATCACACCGTCCCGCGGCTTGCCGTCTGCGATCCTGCTATTGTCAATCTGCGTGTAATAATAAATACTTCCACTCCCCGAGTAGAGCCACGCGCCAAGACTGAGCAGAGCCGCCACAACCGCTACAGCAATTCCGATTCCCACTAACACGTTTTTCTTCATAATGATATCCTCCTGTCTGTCTTTACAAGATAAGATATCATGCCGCCCTTACGTGCGCCTTGTGGAAACCTTGCGTTTACCTTACATTCTACCACACCAAAACTACTGTTACAAACCCATCCGCTCCAGCGCCTTTTCCACTTCCCCCTCCGACACCGTGCACCCATGCTGCCCGATCACAATGGACGGTTTTGTTTTCCCGTGGTAGTCGCTGCCGCAGGTGGCAAATACATGATGTTCTTTTGCCGCGCGGTAAAACTTTTCCGCCTGCTCCGGGCTGTGATAGCTGGAAAACGCCTCGATCCCGTCAATTCCCAGCTTAAAAATATCTTCCAGCAGTTCCTCTTTCCCCTTCAGATTTACACCGGGGTGCGCGAGAACCGCCACGCCGTGACCAGCGTGAACCGTGTCAATGATTTCCTCCATCGCCGGAAAATCCGTTTTCGCATAGCACGGTTTCCCCTGCGCATAATAGTCCCAATAAAAATTGACGAAAGGGTTGTCGCTTCTTTCCCCGCCGGGACGGTAGGGCTTCAAAAGCGGATGTTCCGCATACTCCGGCATTGCCAGCAAAACCTCCGCAAACATTTCCCCCGTCCAGCACCTCTGCCAGTAACTGTTTTTTGATAATGCCAGCATGTCCCCTTCCGTAATACGGGAAAACCCTAACGCCTGCGTTTTTTCCAGCCTTTCCAGAGAAGCCTGCGCGCTCTGATCCGCCACATTCTTTTCGACTGCCTCAAAGCCGCTGTCCCGATAGTCAATACCATATCCTAGCACATGGAAATTTATGTTCTCATAGGTGCAGTCAATCTCGATGCCCGGAATATACCGTATGCCCCTTTCCTCCGCCGCCCTCTGCGCCTCCTCATTTGCTTTCGCGCAGTTATGGTCCGTCACCGACATCAGGCGGACGCCCGCTCTTTCACATTTCTCCACCAGCTCAGACGGGGTGTACTCCCCGTCATCGCTGTATCTGCTGTGCATATGCAAATCAATCATGCTGTCCTCCTGTTCTGTGCATCTTATTTCCCCTGTCCTGGCCTCTCTGAAATATCTTTTCACACTGTCACCGCACGCATTCCTTCTTCCATTCCGAATCGTCACAAATTCCAGATGGAATCATTTGCTTGTCAAAAAATTCATTTAGCATTCCCGCCGTACCACAGACAGCATCTTTTCATGCATGACAACCATAAGCAGCAGAATTGCCAGCAAAAATACCGGGTACAGAAACGCGCCGATATGGTTTGCCAGAAAACCGAACACAGGCGGCATAAGGCAGGTTCCCACATAGGCGGACGCCATCTGCACCCCGATCACCGCCTGCGATTTGTCCGCCCCGAAATGCGCCGGCGTGGAATGTATGACGGATGGGTAAATGGGCGCACATCCCAGACCCGTAATGACCAGACCGGTCAAAGCAGTTGTCTCTCCAAAAGGAAGGAGCAGGCACACGATGCCGCACAGGATCAGCCCCTGTCCAAGCCGAATCATCTGCGTATCGTTTAACTTCATTGTCAAAAATCCGCCAGCGGCTCTCCCCGCTGTAATCCCGATATAAAACAGACCTGCAAACCCTGCCGCTGTTTCCGCCGAAAGCCCGCGCTGCAGTACAAGGTAGCTGCTCGCCCACAGTCCTGCCGTCTGCTCTAACGCACAGTAACAAAAAAATGTCACCATGATTTCCTTCGCTCCCGGTATGCGGAAAATCTGCCACAGGGAAAGCGGTTTTGCATTTGCCTCCCCGGATGAATCTGCCCCCTCCGCCGTCCGCTTTTTCCACAGAGGCAGGCTGAAAAGCAGGACCGCCGTCAAAACGATCTGAAGAATGGCAATATAGCGGTACCCCATGTTCCAGCCATGTCCGCCCGTCAGCGCATATCCCATAATATACGGACCAAGGGACGCCCCCACGCCCCACATGCAGTGAAGCCAGCTCATATGCCTGCTCGCATAGTGAAGCGCCACATAATTGTTTAAGGACGCGTCCACGCTCCCGGCGCCCAGCCCGTAAGGAATTGCCCAAAGGCATAACGCCGCATAACTGTGACTGACGGAAAATCCGAACAGCGCCGCCGCCGTCATAAGCACGCTGAAAGCCGTCACTTTTCCCGTTCCCAGCTTTTTCGTCAGACGGTCGCTCTGTAAGCTGGAAACAATGGTTCCTGCCGCGATAATCATGGAAATGCCGCCCGCATAGGAAACCGGCACGGAAAATTCCCGATACATGACCGGCCACGCAGCGCCCAAAAGAGAGTCCGGAAGCCCCAGACTGATAAAAGCCAGATAAATAATCACAAGCAATAGTTGAAACATCGTATCGCCCTCCTGTTTTTCCTTATTAAAAGAATACCGTCAACAGGCACTTGATACAACTCATTTTCAGACATATAATATAACAAAACCGCCAGACATACTGATACCTATAATGTCAGATGTATATCTGGCGCTCCATTTTCCGATTGCACAGCGCATAATCAGAACATGGCACACGGGAATAAAACCAGGAGGACAGCCAAATGGCATTACAAGAATGCGGACTAAACTTAAACAGCGTGTCAAAAGAGCTGCAGCCCCACGGCAGCCTTGCGTTCCCCTGCGCCGGGTACGCATCCCGCCACACAGACAGGCCGGAAGACAGTATTCCGTGGCACTGGCATGAAGAAATAGAAATCATATACATAGAAAACGGGCAGATCGAGGTAAAAATCCCCTCCCAATCCTTTCTGTTAAAAAAAGGGGACTGCCTTGTCATCAATGCCAATATCGTCCATTACGCGACAGCAGTCCCGGAGGGTTCCCTGCATTCCCTCGTTTTCAGCCCGGCGCTCATCAGCGGAAAAGAGGATTCTGTCTTTTCCAAAAAATATATATCCCCCCTCATAGCCTGCCCCGCCTTTTCCGGCTATTACATAAGCGCAGATTCCGGTGAAGAGGTAGCATGTCTGTTTCGCCGCGCTTTTGAGGCGCTTGCCGGGGATCACTACGGTTTTGAATTTACCGTGCGGGAAAACCTGTCCCGCATCTGTCTTTTTCTGTATCAGAAATTTTCGCCGCAGATGGATTTGCCGGAGGCATCGCCCAATCAGGACAACCTCCGCCTCAGCAGGCTGCTCGCTTATATCCACAAGCATTTTGCCGAACCCATTTCCGTGTCGGATATCGCAAGGGAAGCCGGCATCAGCGAGAGGGAATGTCTGCGCTGTTTTCAAAAAACAATCCAGCTCCCGCCCATCCAGTATTTATTGAAATACCGGGTGATGCAGGGAGCCGAACTGTTACTTACAAATCCGTCCGCCAGCATTTCAGAGATCGGGACACTCTGCGGCTTTGACAGCCAGAGCCATTTTGCCAAAATGTTCAAGCGGTTTTATAACTGTACGCCGCGGGAATACAGAAACCGAACTCTCAAATCTGAAGCTGCGCCTTAATCGCCCGCACCGAAGAGCGGTATACCGCGTAAATCACCCCGCCGATCGCCGCAATGATACAAAGGCATACACCCATAGCCATCCATTCCGTCTTTAACATCCTGCCGTCATTAGCGTACAGAATCATGGAAAACAGCAAAAACATTGCTGTCGTACCAACCATAGAAGGCACCTTGAATACATTGCCGCACTGGCTGTGCACTTCCCTGTCCAGAAAGACGGGCGACGCCCCCAGTTTTTTCAGATCGTCAAAAATGTAGCGGTTATTGAGGGCAATGCTCTGACAGCGGGTATAGCACACCACCAGCGCCGTGATCATGCACACGATGAAGATAAAGAGGAACATCATAAACATTACCGCCATGTTGCGCAGATAATCATTCTGACTCAAGATCCGAAAACTCGGCATGTAAACCCAAAAGTTTCTGAACATAAAGGAGTCCGCCATTTCATAACGAATCGTCGTCATATCATCCGTGTCTCCCCAATATTCTTTTCCCTCCTCGTTTTCCCTGATTTTCTGTACCCGGTCATAGTAGGAAGGGCGCTCGCAGGATTCATCAAAGGACGATACGAAGAGACGAAAAAAGGCATTGGCAAAGGGATAGGAATCCTTTCCGTCCACATTAAATGCCACAAAACGCCCCCGCCAGTCGTCCGTCAGTCCTTCGGATATCAAGGCATAGTCCGCATTGTCAAGCACGCAGCAAGGTATCGTCTCCGCGAGATGATCATAGTGCAGGAATCCTGCAAACTCTGTGGCAAGCACCTTCCTCGTCGTCATATTGGTGATCTCCTTTGCGGAGTCATTGACATAGAGGGAAGTTTCCGCCTTATCATTCAGACACCAGTAAGTGCCCGGCTCAACGTCCACTTCCTGTCCGGTAATCATCTGATAAGCGTCTTCGGAAAGTACCATTGCCTCCTGCTGCATAGGGACATATTCGATATGATACCGCAGACCGTCTTCTTCATAAATTTTAGCCATTCCGCCCATTCCCACAGTGACATAATCGCACTCGTTCCAGTCTTTTAAGGAAAGGTCATATTCTCTGCCAAGAGCTTCGATCTCTGTCCTGTCCGGCATGTCCTGATCCGCCTGATATTTATAGAAATAATCATAGGGCAGAGACGCATAGCGCAATACCGCCGAAATACCGTTGGTCGGCAGATAGAAAACCGCAAAGCATCCGCCTGCAATTAACAGCGTGACCACCAGCAGGTTGTTGACCGTCTGTTTCCCCTGAAATTTCATCATGCTGCGGGATATGATATTCTTATAAGGATTCTTGCGATGACTTTTCCAGCCGTGTACCACCGTGTGCAGCATGATCATGTAAAGTCCGACAAACACGGGTGCATAGAACACACTCACCCAGACCGGCGGGAACATGGAAAACCACTTATCACACGCCAAAGGCGCGCCGTACCCCAGCACAGCGCCTGTCAGCAGTACCAGAAAACCCACAGGACCACACCATCTGCCAAGCTCCTTCACAGGCTCGTTGATATGCTCCTCTCTGATCACTTCCATAATGTTCGTTTTTTTCAGATACCGCCATGCCGTCAGACCGGCGAATCCAACCACCAGAAGCAAAAACAGCAGGGAGATAAACAGGCATCTGAAATCAAAGGTGAGCACCATATCTGAACTGTCCACAAGGAACAGCCGGAACGCGTGCCAGATGCCCCACACAAAGGGAAAGCCTGCTGCCGTTCCCAATATAGCGGACACACCGCTCAACAAAATCACTTCCCGATACAACCCCGGCGCAAGCCGCTTTCTGGACGCGCCCAGCGCCATCAGAACGCCGAGCTGCCTCGACTTATGCCGGAAAAACAACCCAAGTGCATAGATCGTAAAAACCACGCACCCCAGCAGCGTCATCACAAAGATCATGTACATTTGTTTCCGGCTGTCGCCGCCCTCCGGGAATACCTTCTGCACCGTTGGCGAGAGCATCAGCGCAGAATACGCCGAAATGATCATCAGTGCCATAAAATTGCAGAACAGATAGAGCCGCGACTGTTTCCTGTCCGCCCGCTGCAATTTCTGTTCCATCTGTCTCATATTGATTACCTGACCCATAATACGTCCTCCTGCTCTTTTCATTCTTTCCTTCATCTCGAAACGTCATTTATCCCGCCAGACATTTTTCTACGTCTCGCTCATCTCCTTTATGGCATCTAGCAGTTGATCCTGAAATACGCTTCGATCCTCCCACTTTTCAAGCTGGCGGTAAATCGTCCCGTCCTTTAACAGAATCACCCGGTCACAGAAGGACGCCGCAAAGCTGTCGTGGGTCACCATAAAGATGGTGGCATTCACTTTCTGTTTCGCATGGATAAACGTCTCGATCACCGCCCGGCTGGACTTGGAATCCAGATTCCCGGTGGGTTCGTCGGCAAGAATGATCAGCGGATTGTTGATCAGGCTCCGCGCCACCGCCGCCCGCTGTTTCTCGCCGCCGGAAATTTCCGCCGGGTATTTGTTTAAGATGTGCCCGATCCCAAACATTGCCGCAAGCTGATCCGCCAGCTTTTCCGCTTCCCCCGGGACCTCTCCCTGCACAATGCGCGGCACCAGAATATTTTCCCGGATGGTCAGCCCGTCCAAGAGCATAAAATCCTGAAACACAAACCCGATCTTCGTATTTCTGACCCTTGCCAGCTCCTCCTCGTCCATGCCCGCAAGCTCCACGCCGCCCAGCTTGATATTCCCCTTATCAAAGGGAATATAGCAGGAAATGCAGTTTAACAGCGTCGTCTTGCCGGAGCCAGACGGACCCATGACCGCCACAAACTCCCCCTGCGCCACATGGAAACCAATCCCTTTTAACACTTCATACTTATTTTTGCCCGCCTCATAAGATTTGTAGAGTTCTTTCACATAAAGCATATCCGTTTCCTCCTTTTACTGCCGGTGCGGGAACCGATCTTTTCCCTCCGGCGTATCGTCCACTCAATTTTTTAACGCAAATTAACCATACCACAAATACGCCGCCTGCAAAAAACGGCTGTCATTTCTGACAAACCACATGTAACGTTTGGAAGGAAGCTGCAAGGAATGTAAAGTTTAGGCAGCTGAAATGTAAAGTTTGGAAACACTGGGTGAGACTACACCCTCAAAAATATGATATACTCAACCTATAACTAGGTAATTGCGAAACGCATCTCAACGCTTACCTAATCCATAAATAGTTAGTGAAAGGATTCTTTCCATGTTACGAATCGCAATCTGTGACGACGAGACAGACGCAAGGGACGCCCTGCGCTTCCAGTTAGAAAAAATACTGATCGAGGATGCCGAGGAGATCGTCTACGAATTTTCCTCGGGCACGAACGCCGCCTCATGGCTTGCAAACCATCCGGGCGAAATCGACCTTCTTTTTCTGGACGTGGAAATGAAGGGCTTAAACGGCATGGAAACCGCGGAAAAGATCAGAACCTTTGACAATCAGATTCTCATCGTCTTTGTGACCGGGTATTCCGATTATGTCTTTGACGGCTACCTTGTCGGCGCGCTGGATTATCTGATGAAGCCTGTCGCGGAAAAAAAACTGCGGCAGTTGATTGGACGGGTGCGCACCCGGTCCGCGCAGGAGGCGTCCCGCATGTTCTCGCTGAAAAACACGAACGGCACATGGCGTTTCCGGCTCTGTGACATTCTCTTTTTTTATTCCGACAGGCGGAAGGTCATTCTGGTGACCGCCAGAGGCGAGTATCCCTTTTATGCCAGACTGGATGAGATCGAGCATCAGCTCTCTCCCGATTTCGTGCGCATTCACCAACGCTATCTGATCAATCCCGCAGGCGTGGAGTATCTTGGCAGCGAGTCAGTCACAATAAACGGGCGGGAACTTCCCTGCAGCAGAAGGTACCGGGAAACCGCCCTTCCAAAAATTGCACGCTCTTTGATGTGAGAAATGCGGCATTCTCCACATTAATTGGAAGAGGAATATTAACATGATAACTTTAATTAAAACCCTGCATTTTGCCGCCATCTTTTTTTCCGGGTGGCTTGTCATGCTTGCCATGTCGCATCTGCTCAAAATTTCCGAAAAACGGTTCAGACATCTCCTGCTGTTTTTCGACTGTTCCCTGCTCTGCTCCACGGTCATTTTTATCGGAGACCCCTATAATATTCTGGCAATCACCCCGGTCTTTCTGGCGATCGTCCTTTTTACATGCGAGGGCAGTTTCTGGCAGAAGACTGCCATCGCGCTGATGTTTTCCAGCACGATCATTTCTTTCAGCGCCTTGCGGGATAATTATATCCACGATCTTATATTTCCCGCAAAGTCGGACGGATTCGTTGTAATCTTCTTTGGGAACAGCAATACCGACACGCTTCTCACAGAGACATGGATACAGTCCGGGCTCGGTTATCACGTTTCCTACCTGTTCACGCTGCCCTTTGCGCTGATCCTCTTCCTTTATACGAGAAAAAATGCGCCCGATAAGGAATATTCCCTCTCAGACAGCATGTGGCGGCTGCTTCTTTTTCTCACGGTCATTCCTTTTGGAATCGTGCTTGATGTGGTCGCCTTATTTCCCATCAACGAATATGAAACCATCAACCTTCGGATTCATATAGAATATGTTGTTTTGCTGCTGATCACCCTGCTCGCCTTCATCAGTCTGCTCTGGTGCGTCACGGTTCTGGCAAAACAGAGGAAACTGGAACAGCAGGGTATGTTTGCGGAAATCAACCGCAAGTATTACGAGGCAATGGAGCAGCAGCATTTTGAAGTACGGCGGTTAAAGCACGATCTGGCAAACCACATACAGATCCTGTCCGCCCTGCCCGAAGAAAAAAGGGCGGCATACGCCGCAGAGCTTTCCGGCAATGCCGCCCTCTCCCATTCCTTTGCTTACTGTGGGGATTCCACAGTCAACGCCGTGCTGACCGTCAAGAAAAGCGCGATGGAGCGGTGCCATATCCGTCTGAAGGCGGAGATAGATATTCCATCGCCGCTCCCCTACGACAGGACTGACCTCTGCGCCTTGTACGCCAACGCGCTTGACAACGCCATGGAAGCGTGTATGAAGCTGAACGAAGCGCAGAGGGAAATTTTTCTGAAAAGCAAGGCGCGAAAAGGGGTGTTCTGTCTGGAAATCAGCAACCCGGAGCCCGGCGCGGGAGAAAGCGGCTCCGTAAAGCAGTCAAAAAAGCGAGCCGGTTCCTTATCTGAAAAAAGATCGGAACACAGCCCGCTTCTGCCCACTTCCAAGCCCGATAAAACAAATCATGGTTTCGGTCTGCAGAGTATACGGGAGATTGTAAAACGGTATCACGGCAGACTGGAGATCAAAACCGAGGACGGGGTTTTCGATCTGTTTCTGTATCTGCCGCTGCCCGAACCGCGGTAAATACCCGCAAGGTAACTTTTCTATATCATAAAATAATAGCACGCATCTGCGACGTGCAATCCGGGTTTGTCACAGCTCATTGATCGTCTCCGTGATCGCCATCTCCCGGATTCTTCTCGCAGGCGCGTACACGGCAGCCACACAGGAGAGCGAAACGATGATCGTAATGACCGCAAGCGCATCAAAGGGAACCTTCCACGACCCGCCGAAATGTGTGAAGACAACCTTCACCATAAACAGCCGGTGCAAATACAGTCCGGCAATATAGCCGAGAGCCAGACCACAGACCGCATAGGTTACCGCCTCAGCCGCAATCATCCGGGTCATCTGTTCTGCGCTCATCCCCACGGCACGCATGGCGCCGTACTGCTTCATTCTGGCAGACACGCTCATGGAAATATTGTTCATAATGTTAAAGACCGTAATCAAGGCAATGACCGCCAGAAACCCGTAAGCCGCAATGCGGAAAACCCAGAAACTGGAATTGCTCGTCTGGTCATCCTCCCGTCTGTCCACAAAAGCATTTTCACCCGCCATCCTCCGGATCGTCTCCACCGTCTCTTCCGGCGCATCCTTTGCAAGTCCAAATCCGAGTATCTGATAACCTGTCTCGCCTGTCAGACGCATAAATGTCTCTTCCGTGCAGACAATTGCCGGACGGCTCTCCGTCCCGATTCCCTCCGAGCACACGCTGGCAATGGTGAGCTCCGTATCACCGACTCTGACGATATCCCCGGTATTCAGACGGCTGTCCATGTTAAAAATCGTCATCACATAGTCCGCATCACCGGCAACTTTTTTCAAATCGCCGCTGGCGACAGATTTCTTTGACCATTCAAACATCCAGTCGTCATAGGAAATCAGATCCACGCTGCCGGAAACCCCGTTAATCTCCGCGGGCGTATCATAACATATGGCGCAGCCAAACGCCGTTTCCACACCGGGCAAAGCGCCCATCTCCTCTTTCATTCCCCTGTCGAGAGAATTGTCCGCCGCAGCAATGCTGATTTCCGGGCTTAAATCGTTCTCCGAAGGCATAAACCGCTTAAACAGATCGAGCCCGGCGGAAAACACCAGAAACAAAGCGACCGTAAAGGCAAAGGACAGAGACATCAGAACCAGATTCTTCTTCGCCGCAACGGCATGGTGGACGCCCAGCGCGTGCTCCACCTTAAAGATGCGGGTGTCCGCCGCATGAGCGACAGCCCTGCCCGTCTCCGCATTGCCCGATACCGCCGCCACGGGAGACACCGCCGCCGCCCGTTTCGCGGGAGCATGGGCTGCAAACTGCACCGACAGCACGCCCACCAGAATGCCGGACACAATACCGATCACACTGAACCGATAACGGAAGTCATCGAACTCACCGCCCACCTTGTACTGTAAAATCATGGACAACCCAAACGTAAATGCCTCGCTGACAACCAGCCCAACAGGTATCGCCGTCTTACACCAGTTCAGCGCCTCCAGCCGCACAAAGCGCATCACCTGCTCTTTGCTTGCACCGATACAACGCATCATCCCGAAAAACTTTGTCCGCTGTGCCACCGTGCTGTTCAGGCAGCTTGCAATCATCAGCACACCCGCAGTCATAATCAACACAAATACGATGACGGCAAGCAAATAGAAACTCTGCATTGCCAGATTGCTGCTTTCTCCCGACACGCCCATAACAGCCAGATTTTCTTCGATATCCCCGTCAGACAGACCGTACTGAAGCTTTAGATCTGCGAGCGCTGTTTGCAAATGGATGCCGCTTGCAAAGCGGACATAATACGCCTCCTTTTCCATCTCAGCATCAGAACTGCCTGTATTCTCCCTGTGTCCGTCACTTTTTTTACCGCTGTCTGTGACATTCATGTCAGAATTTTTGCCGATTCGTTTCGCATCACAGATGGCATCCAGCGCTCCTACGCTCATATATGCCGTCACGTCCTCAAACTTGCTGTCATACTTTTCCCACTCGTCGGCACAGAACCCGCTCACCGTAAACGTGAAGTCCCCTGCCGGAACATGGATGGTGACACTGTCTCCCGCCTGCACGCCGAGCCGCTCTTTCGCGCCCGTATTCAGCATCACTTCCCTGTCATTCCGGGGAAACGCGCCTTCCCGCTCATATGCCCTAATATCGTCGATATACTTCTCTTCCGCGCCGTACAATATGACACGCACGTCATTTATATAATATCCCTCGTAGACGTCCTCTCCAAGCGCCTTGCACCACGCCGCCGCAGACACGTCCTCCCTCGCCGCAATTTCCCGCGCCGCCGCTCCGGAAAGCCCATTGATTACAATATGATGACTGCCGTGGTGGCGAATCAGACCCTCCGCCTGCCCCTTCGTCATAATTTCCGCACAGGAAAAGACCGTGGTCACGAGAAACACCGCGAAGATAATGCAGAGCAGAATCAGACGGTTCTGTTTTCTGCGGGTTTTTTCAGAAATAGAAATCAGACTCAGATAACTTTTCATTCCTTACACCCCCCAAGATCCGTCAGCACACCGTCCGACACCTCTAACACCCGGTCCGCCGTCTGGGCGATCATGCGGTTGTGGGTAATCATAATAATGGTCTGCTCATATTTGCGGGACGCCTCCCGAAGCAGCGCAATCACCTCGTTGCTGTTCTGGGTGTCCAGATTTCCCGTCGGCTCGTCCGCCAGAATCAGAGAAGGTCTTGTAATCAGCGCGCGCCCGATCGCCACCCTCTGCTGCTGCCCGCCGGAGAGCTGTCCCGGCAGATGGTTCCGCCGTTCCCTCAGATTGAGCACGGAAAGCAGTTCTTCCAGATAATTCCTGTCCGGCTTCTGGTAATCGAGCAGCAGCGGAAAAATCATATTCTGCTCCACCGTCAGTTCCGGGATCAGGTTAAACGCCTGAAAAATAAAGCCGATGTTTCTCCTGCGGAAAACGGTAAGGTTTCTCTCCTTCATCGCAAAGGTGTCCCTGCCGTCAATCAGCACCTTGCCCGACGTGGGTGTATCCAACGCCCCGATCATGTTGAGCAGCGTGCTCTTGCCCGAGCCGGACTCCCCGACCACCGCCACATACTCTCCCTTTGGAATGGAAAAGCTGACGTTTTTGAGCGCCTGCACCGCCGCCTCGCCGCTGCCGTAAGTTTTGCAGATTTTGCTCACTTCCAGTAAATTCATTCTAAGCACCTCTTTCCAGATTGTTTATTATGGTACCAAGAATAGCACGCAAATACTACCGCCAGACTTCGCCTATATTACAATTTTGTTATAATCGGGAACAGCAGCACGAAACTCGTCCCCTCCCCCAGCCTGCTGTCCACCGAGACGGCGCCTCCGTGCGCCTGCGCCACCGACTTCACGAGGGAAAGTCCCAGTCCGATTCCCTGCGTGTCCTGAGAATACCGGCTGCGATAAAACCGTTTGAAAATGTGATGCAGATCTTCCGGGTGGATGCCGCTTCCGTTGTCTTTTACCGTAATGCGGACGGCGGACGGGGATTTCTCCCACGTCAACCAAATGCTGTCCCCGCCCTTTGTATGGTCGAGGGCATTTTTCACCAGATTGTCAAGCGCCTCCAGAATCCAGCTTCGATCGCACGAAAAGAAAGCGGAATCACTTCCCGACAGCACAATCTGTTTTTCCTCCTGCCCCGCGCGGAACGCAAAATGCTTTTCCACTTCCGTCATAATTTCACAAATACTTTCCTGCTGTTTTTCAATTACCATGGTGCCCGCGTCAAATTTCGTGATCTTTAGCAGATTCTGCACAAGCGTCTCGATTCGGTCCAGCTCCTGTTCCGACAGCCCGGCAAATTCCCGGATCGTCGCAAGCCCGCCCGACTCCGCCTCCGTCTGCACGATGCCGTTATAAATATTCAGTGCGGCAAGGGGCGTTTTCAACTGGTGGGAAATGTCCGAGATCGTGTTCTTGAGAAACGCCCGCGACTGCCCTTCCTTCTGTGCCTGCGCGTTTAAGATCGCCGCCAGTGAATTGATTTCATGGAAAAGCCGGCAAAGCTCCCCCTCCTCGTCGCAGTCGATGCGGGCGTCTTTGTCGCCGGAAATAAACGCCCGGATCTGTAAGACTGCCTCCTCCATCTGCCTGTCCTGCTGCCTGAAATACCGATAGCAGAAAAAAAGCGCTACCCCTCCCATAATGATGGCGCAGAACGGCGCAGACAACATAAGGACTTCTGACACGAATGTCATATTTTCTGCCGTCAGATTATTCCGACGCGGAGCCACCGCACCGATCCTCCACAGCGCCGGCAGCGCGGATACCATGACAATCACCGCCATGCACATCCCGATCTGTACAAACAGCTTTCTTATCTTAGAATTCACTAACACTCTCATTTTCACACCGTTCCCTCATCGCTTTTCCAAATATCTGTCAATTTCTGCTCCCCGTACTCCACTTATATCCCATCCCACGGACGGTCACGATCTTTTCCGGCGTGCCGGGATCGTCCTCTATCTTCATGCGCAGTCTGCGGATATACACCGCCAGCGTTTTGTTCTCGATAAAATTCTCATCGCAGTCCCACAGCCCGCCAAGAATCTGCTCCGCCGAGAGCACCCTGTCCGGGTTTTCCATAAACATCCGAAGCAGCTTATATTCCCCGGAAGTCAAGTCCAGCGTTTTCCCGTCCTTTCGCGCCTCTCCTCTCCGCATGTCAAGCGTAATGCCGTTCATGGACAGCGTTTCCCCAGCCTGCATAAAATTTTCGCTCCTCCTGAGCAGCGCGTGGATTCTGGACAAAAATACGGCAAGCTTAAAAGGCTTCGTTATGTAGTCATCAGCACCGATATCAAGCCCCATAATCATGTCCGTCTCCTCATCCGCCGCTGTCAGGAACATGATCGGCAATTTGGAAGTCTGTCTTATTTTTTCACACAGGTCAAAGCCCGTGCCGTCCGGCAGAGCTACATCCAGTATGACAAGATCATATTTCCCTTCCGCCCAAAGCGTTTCCGCCTCCGCCGCCGTGCGCGCCGTCTCCACCTCATAGCCCTCTTTTTTCAGCGCGTAGGTCATACCGTTTATCAGACTCAGATCATCCTCCACAAAAAAGATACGTTTCATATGCTGTTTATTCCCTTCCACTCCTGTATTTATTGTGCATCTTCCTGCTGTCCCATCATACCGTTCTGATAATTTTGCAGCTCTTTCGCAATCAAGACGACATGATCGTCCCATGATTCATAGCCCGCCTGCCCTCTTCGGTCCGACAGCTCAAATCGTGCCACAAGAAATTCTCCCAGATAATCGGAAAACTTGCACCCGCCCCAGTAATTCAAATGAGAAGCATCGTTAAAATCCTGTGCAAAATCAAGTTCCATTTCATCATAATACTCGTTAAAATCAACGAAGACAATCCCTTCCGACTCCGCGATTTCCGCCACCTGATTATAGGTAAGCTTATCCTCCGCCGTCAGCACATAGGGCGCTGCCATCAAGACAAGTTTGCTGCCCTTTTCCTTCGTATAGGCAATGATCTTACGCAGATACTTCTCCGATTTCTCTGTCAGTCCGCCTTTTCCGTTCTCCGAAATCTCCGGCTTTGTCTGCGGCGTCCGCTGCCAATAGGGCGTATATCCTTTGAAATCCTCCTTTTCACCACTGTTCCAGAAAAAATCGTTGAAATCGTCTTTCTCCAGATCGTCATATCTGCTGTGGTAAATGGTAAAGGACGGAAAGTATTGAAAATATCTGGATTTTTCCACACTGACAGCCATCATTTTCAGTTTATTGGCAGAGAAACGCATTCCCAGAATGTTTTCCGATATCCAGTCGTACTGATAATCAGACTTGTACCTCGCGGGCACATATAGATCCAGTACAATCACTTCCGGAGACTGGTATTTATACAACTCTTTCAGATAGTAATAGGACATCCAGAGAGGCTGCTCCGCCCCGCTGTAATCATATGCAGCTATCCCATACTTTTCCCAGAGCAGCGCCGTGTTCACATTACAGTGAATGTGACTGCTGCCCATCATCATCACATCAATCGAATGCTCCGGCTGCCAGTACAGTCCCTCAAGCTGATTGATCCCGTGCCCGGACTTTACCCGCAAAATACTCGACGCAAGATAAAACGTCGCAATAAGCAACAGCAGGAATCCGGCTCTGAGCATATTCTTTTTCATCCTTGTTTTCATTCCATTTAATCCCTTTTTCTAAAAACGCATATAGATAAACTGTTCCGTGTGATATCCTGCCCCATACACCCCAAAAATAAAAATTGTCATCAGAAGCAGATAAAAAACCAAATATCTTTTTCCGTTTGACTTTTGTTGAATGAATACCGGGAGCTGCATTTTTTCGCGTTCACACAGCCAGTCTATCAGCCAGACGATAAAAATGCCGATCGCTGTAACGCCAATCTCCACTGTGTTTAGCTGCAGGCTTTCCACAGCTTGTCTAAAACGTTCCGGTCTAAATCCTGCCGTCGCCATCTGTCTGATATATCGAAACGCACCTCCCAGACTGTCCGCCCGGAAAAAGATCCACGCAAATCCCGCCATCCAGAAGGTAAGTATTCTGCTTTTCATTCTCTGTCCCGTCACAGAATCAATGAGAAGGTAAATGCCGTGCAGAAGTCCCCAGACCAGAAAATGCTGCCCCGCTCCGTGCCACGCGCCACATACCAAAAACACAAGCAGAATATTACAGTTCTTCCTTACCGCTCCCTTCCTGTTTCCTCCGAGAGGGATATAAATATAATCTCTGAGCCATTCGCTCAGGGAAATATGCCATCTGCGCCAAAATTCCTGCATGTTTACCGCCCTGTAGGGCGCTCTGAAATTCTCCTTAAGTTCTATCCCAAACACCTTCGCGCAGCCGATTGCAATATAGGAATATCCGGCAAAGTCACAATATATCTGAACCGAATACAACATGACGCCAAGCAGGAGCCATAAGCTGTCAAATTCCTCTGGATTTCCAAACAAGGGACCGACTATTCCCCCGAGCCTGTCCGCCACCACCAGCTTCATAAAATAGCCCCAAAGCATATAGGTAAATGCAGCGGACATCCTTCCTCTGTTTCGGAATCTGACCTCTCCCAGCCTTTTTATCTGAGGGAAAAACCGTTCTCCCCGCTCTATGGGTCCGCTGACAAGCTTGGGGAAAAAGGACAGATACAGGGCAAAGTGACAAAAGCTTTTTTCCACCGCACTTTTGCCCCGATATACATCTACCAGATATCCAATCGCCTGAAACGAGTAAAAAGACAAGCCAACCGGCATCAGAAGATTGTCTATCACGCTCGCTGAGAGTCTGTCTGCACAGCCAAAGCTTCGTGCCAAATATGCCGCGTACTTATACATCACCAGCAGAAATGACAGACCACATACCGCTGCAAGTGTAATTTTTCTCTCCGTTCCTCCGCTGCCCCTGTCCCGGTACTTTTCAATAGAAAGCGCCGCGAAATAGACTGATGCAGTAACTGCAACAAGAATAAGCAGCGCTCTCGGCTCCACATATGCGCAGAATGCGTAACTTGCCGCCAAAAGCACTCCTGCGCGCCATCTTACAGGTAACACAAAAAAAGCCGGCACAGTGATCCCCAGCAAAAGCAGGAAAAATTTTGATATAAACAAACTGATTCCTCCAAATAATCTTTTAAAGTTCCGTCCGCTTTTCTGTCGCCTGTCTTCTCACAGGAAATGAATTTCCGCATCCGCATGTAGTCTGCCTGACGCGCAAAAACGCCTCCCCTAAAAGCTTGGCTCTTACACAGTCGATTTCCCTATAAACCGACAATCCGCTGTAAACTATTAAAAGTATACCAGAAATTCAATTTTTTATAATACCTTTCCCCCAAAATTAATAAAATTATAAGAAAAACTGACGCCTGCCCATATGCCGTATATAACCGCAAACGTCTGCATACACTCATACTAACGATAGAAAAGAGGAATCGCTATGTGTACGAGTATTGCCATGAAAACCGAGGATTTTTACTTCGGGCGCACCATGGATATCGAATATTCTTTTGGTGAAACCGTTGTCTTTACACCCAGAAACTATCCCCTGTCTTTCCGCAGAAACGATACCCTTCACAGACATTACGCCCTGCTTGGCATGGCAAGTGTGAGGGACGATTACCCCCTCTATGCGGAAGCGGTAAATGAGCGGGGACTTTGTATTGCGGCTCTGAATTTTCCCGACAGCGCCTACTATCCCCCGAAGGAAGATCCCCTGAAACAGAATGTGTCCCCCTTTGAACTGCTCCTGTGGCTGTGCGCCAAATGCGCCTCCATCACTGACGTAAAAGAACTTCTGTCCGCCACGCATCTGGTAGATATTCCCTTTAACGACTCTCTGCCGCTGGCGCCGCTGCACTGGCATATCGCAGACCGGGAACGCTCCATTGTGCTGGAATCCACCAAAAGCGGCATGGAAATATATGACAACCCTGTCGGTGTACTGACAAACAACCCGGGATTCCATTTCCAGACTACAAATCTCTGCCAATATATGAATCTGACCACGGCATGTCCGCAAAACTGTTTCAGCAATATAAAAAGCCTCGTCCCATTCGGACAAGGCTTAGGCAGCTTCGGTCTGCCGGGTGATTATTCTCCCGCCTCGCGCTTTGTCAAGGCGGCTTATCTTTCCATGAACTCCGTCTGCGAAAAAGATGAGCTTAGCAGCGTCTCCCAATTATTCCACATTCTGGATTCCGTGTCCATGATCAAGGGTAGTGTCGTAACCAGACAGGAACTTTACGACACCACCACCTATGTCTGCTGCATGAATGCCACAAAGGGCAGATACTACTATAAAACCTACGGCAACTCCCAGCTTACCGCCATTGACCTGCGCCACGAAAATCTGGATGCGGATACGCTGAAAACGTATCCTCTGGTGACAGATCCGCAAATTGCATGGGTCAACTGACAGACGGCAAAGCTATTACCGGCGGCCATTTTTCAGCTGGAAGGAGCTGATCAGTTCCATCAGCATACTGGACTGGGACGACAGCTCCTCGCTCGCCGCCGCACACTCCTGACTGGTCGCGGAGTTGTTTTCCACCACGGCGGAAATCTGCTCGACGCCGGTAGAAACCTGCTCCATCGCCACAGTCTGTTTCTCCACCGCGTCCACAACCTGCTCCATCTTGACCGTCACATTTCCGGCAAGTTCGCCTGTCCGCCCAAGCGCCTCCGTCACTCTGTTCATCGCCTTGCCGCCTTCCACGATCGTCGCGGCAGAACTCTCTATCAGCTCTTTCGTCGCTTTTGCGGCTTCATCCGATTTCGACGCCAGACTGCTGATCTCCTCAGCCACCACGGCAAATCCTCTGCCCGCGGCGCCGGCTCTCGCTGCCTCCACGGCTGCGTTCAGCGAAAGAATATTGATCTGGAACGCAATGTTTTCTATCGTCGCAATAATGGTACCGATCTGCTTGGATTCCTCGGAAATACGATCCATCGACACGCTCAGTTCTTTTACGTTCTCTATGCTGACGCCAAGCTGTGCGCCCGCCTGATTGACAAACTGACCCACTTCTTCCGCCGCATTGGAAGTCTCTCTTGCACCCGCCGAAATGTCCGCAATCGTGGTCGAAATTTCCGTAACGGCACTCGCCTGTTCGGTCGCGCCCTGCGCAAGCGTCTGCGCGCTGGCGGATACCTGATCCGCCCCGTCGGACACATGTCCGGCGCTTGCCGCAAACTGACCCATCGTCTGATTCAATGCGCCCAGAATGCTGTCCAAAGACTTTTTAATTGCCAGAAAGTCTCCCGTATAATTCTGCTGTGTCTCCTGCGTCAGGTCGCCCTTCGCAATCGCGCCAAGCACTTCTGAGATCTCACCTATGTATGCGCGCAGGCTGCTGATCGTCCCCTCAAATATCTCTCCCAAAAGGCCGATCTCGTCGTTAGAACGCACGCCGATCTGAACCTGCTTTCCATCCGCCAGTCCCAGATCACCCTTTTCCAATTTCTCAGCCGCCTCTGTGATCTTTCTGAGGGGCCCGGACACACTCTTTTTCAGATATCCCGTCAGGAAAATGATGCAGACGATTATTACTCCCAGACTGATCACTATGGCATAGTCGATAATTCTGGCAGTTTCCTCCTCCGCCTCAGCGATGGATATACCCGCAAAAATCAGACCGTTAACCTTGCCGTCCGCGCCCTTTGTGGGAACGTAGGAGCACAGGTAAGTTTCGTCCAGAATTTCCGCCTCGCCCACATACGACTGCCCCTGATTCAATACAATATCCACAAGGTTGGAAGCAAGTTTTGTCCCAACCACACGTTCCCCGTTCTTCGTCACGGTGCTGTAAACCCTCGTATCGCCCTCAAAAATGGTAAATTCACAGCCCTGACGCTTCTTCAAGCCGTCCAGCACCTGATTCAGATCGTCCTCCTCCGATACCCGGCTCAGTTCATATGCCAACAGATTCGTGCCGTTTGTACAAATCTTCTGCTGCATACTTCTGACCAGAGAATTGTACATACTAACGCAGACCGTTACTGCCAGCACAACAGAAATCGCCTGCATGATCACTACTACATTGCCGACTTTTTTTCCGATACGCTTCAACTTTCTTCTGCCCTTTTTTCCCTCAACCGTCTGTTCTTTTCCCATAATATTTTCTCCATCTTTAATAATAATATTGACTACGCTTTCCCATATCAATTCTGAATTGCATAGTCTGCATTTATTGTACCATAAGCGTGAGAAATTACAAGCTTCATCTCTACAATATATTCGCTTGTCCCTTCCTGCAACTGTTTCTTTGCCGTAACCACAAAACCATACCTTTCGTAAAACCTTCTGGCGTCCATGTTTTTCTCAAGAACCCAGAGATACCGGCAGTTTTTTTCTATGGCAAACCGCATCAGTTCGCCGCCGATCCCGCGGTTTTCAAAGAAAGTATCCACATACAGTTCCTCAATTCTGTCCCCGGAAATATGCAGCACACCCTTGACAAACTCATCGTCATAAACAAAGACACCTTCCAGTTTTTCTGGATTGTCAATATATTCCTTTGCAATCGGATAAACCTGTATTTCCCCGAAAGACACCTTATCGTTCCGGAAAATCTTTCTATAGTTCATGCGTTTCGTAAACACCAGAATTTCCGCTATTCTGGAAGCGTCACTAACTGTCGCGCGTCGTATCATAACCTGCTTCCTCCCGCCTTATTAATATCGCATCATATCTGTGTCCGTTTCTCTATACGTTCCTCTGCCTGCCGTGTGCATAAACAGCGCAATTTTATCCAATCCGAAATTCCCCGCTGGTTTTACAATCTATTTATCAAAACAAAGGAGGCTCACAAGGATGAGTAATGAATTATTTCAAGCATTTGACAACGGTTCTCTGAGACTGCCGGAATCCACAACAGCATTTGCTGACCTTCTCTGGACAAAGCACCCCGTCTTTGAAGGTGTGGAACTCAAACACATTGTCACCGCAAAAGACACCGCAGGACAGTTCAGCTATCACCTTGTCCGCATCGCGCCGGGCAAAAGTATTCAGAATCATATCCACGAAACCCAGTTGGAAACCCACGAGGTGATCGCAGGCTCCGGTGACTGCATCAATGACGGCACCGCCATTCCTTACACGCCCGGCGTCATCTCCATCCTGCCCGCCGGTGTACCCCATGAAGTCAATGCGGATAAGGAAGGGCTGTTCCTTTTCGCAAAATTTATACCCGCCTTATGTTAGACCGAGAATCGCACACCTAAAATGCGGCATTCTCGATATGAATCTTATATTCTCCCGGCGTCAGTCTGACAATTCTTTGAAAGCAGCGGTCGAAGTGGCTCTGGTCACAAAATCCTGCGGCATAAGCCGCTTCGGTCACGCTTTTCCCTTCCTCCAGAAGTTTCTGCGCTTTTCTGACCCTGCACTGTATCTGAAACTGGTGCGGCGTCAGACCGCAGACCGCTTTAAACTGCCGGATCATATGATAGGGACTCACATTTATGGTCCGCGCCATATCCTTTATCAAAAACGCATTCTCCGGCGCTTCCAGTATAAGTCCTTTTAACCTCATTATGTAATGTCCGCCGTTTACTTCCCATTCCGGCATTTCATCCGCTGATACACAGATCGCAATCATGGAATAGGTCGTGCCTTCCACCGCCTCTATCGCGTGAGGCGTGTCCGGCGGAATATAGAAAATCTGTCCCTCGCGGTAAATCTTCTTCTCACCGCCACAGACAATACAGACCGCGCCGCTTGAAATCAGACCGATTGTATGGTGGCTCGCATGGGTGTGGGTGGGATAGGTATGGGTGGCTTTCCGATAGTAAATGTACTCCGTGCTTTCGTTTTTTCGGCTGTAGATTATGCTGCGTTCCATAAAAATAATGCGTTCCTTTCCTCCGATTCTGTGCCTGTCATTTTGTTAAGATATGCGCAACGAGCCATACTTGTAATCTTTTCCCAGCGTGCTCTTCCCCGCACCATTCAGCCCGCATATAATCATTCTCATAAAGCATTCCAGACCACAAAAAATATCAGTATATTTCCCCACGCATTCCCTGTCCTCTGCCGGATCACCAGAGAACCGTACATAAGTATAAATGTTGCAAACGCCTCCAGCAAAGTTACGAGGTCAAATCCGATCATCCCATGAATCGCGATGGCTATGACTGCACAGATAAAAGCCCCCACATTGAAAAACCTATGCGCCCTGCACAGCAGGTTAATTTTGTCCGCCAAAACTATGTAAAACAGACCTTCCCCGAATCCCCACGTCAATGCGATCACCAGATAGCCGGTCACATTAAAGGGCAAAGGCGCACCCAGAATTTCCTTTGTCAAAAACATGCCTTGAAACGGTAAAAAACCATGTACGTCATTTGTGACAAAAAGAAACGCCACCGTCGGGATGGAAACCAGAAGGCAGCCGATCAGAGACTGCCAGATATGTTTCCGAACCAGACCGTATGCCGGGAGCCTTTCCTTATTTTTCAATAAGACAATCAGTACACCCAGACAGGACATGCCGAACTGTATCAGCAGAACCGGCAAAAACCGCAGGAACAGGGGATGCGACAAATCGCGCCCGTAGTCCATGATTGTTCCTTCCAGCGTAAGATATAATGCCGCGGAAATAATGCTGATAGATAATATAACAGTAATGTCTTTTTTTGCATTCTTTACAGAGTCGCTCATGTTATTCTCACATTCAACCATTATAGCTGCCACACAAATAATCCCTCTCAGAATTATATCATTACACCACTTCTCCTGCCACACAAAAATATCAGACATACTCCCACCATCATTTCTCTTCATAAATAACAGCCTTATTGTCATACACTCTAAAAGCATTACGGACGGATTTGATAATCCCCCGCTGTAACCTTCCGCGGATTGCATTTGCTTTTCAAACGTAGTATTCTATATATCAGCAATCAGGCGACGCGCCGGCATCCGGCTGCCCGCCGAAATATATGCTGCAAGGAAGATATTTGATATGAGAGAAGCATTTCACATTATCAGCGACGGTTCCTGCGACCTGCCCACCGCGCTGGTCAAGGAAAAAAACATTACCGTCGTACCCTTTTACGTGTCCTTCGATGATGTGCATTCCTTTAAGGAAAAAGTGGACATCGGAGTCCGGAATTTCTATCAGATGATGGTGGATCAAAAAGGGGTATACCCTAAGTCCTCCATGCCGTCCATAGAAGATTACGAGGTGGCTTTCCGCCCCTTCGCCGAATCTGACACACCTGTCATATGTATCTGTATCACCACGAAATTCAGCGGTTCCATGCAGTCCGCGCTCAACGCAAAAGAGCTGATTCTGGAAAAATATCCGCAGGCTCAGATTACCGTCATCGACGCCACCATCAATACCGTTCTGCAGGGGCAGTATGTTCTGGAAGCGGCAGACCTGCGGGATCGCGGCGTCAGCTACGAGAATACCGTCGCCAGACTGGAAGCCATCAAGAGCACCGGCAGGATATTCTTTACCGTAGGAAATATGGAATACTTAAAACACGGCGGCAGAATCGGAAAAGTGGCGGCGCTTGCCGGAGGCGCGCTGGATATCCGCCCCATCATTACACTAAAACAGGGGGAAATCTTCCCCTCCGGGCTTGACCGGGGACGGAAGCGCACACTGAAAAAAGTAATGTCACTCCTTCTGGAATACTTGCAGGAGAGTTCTCTCGGAATCGAATGTTACAGCATTGCCGTCGGATACGGTTATGACCGGGAAGAGGGCATTGCCTTCCGCGATCAGGCCCTTTCCGTCCTGCGCGAAAAGGGCTATGCCATAGACGAAATACCCCTTTACCAGATCGGGGCAACCATCGCCGTGCACACCGGACCATACCCGCTCGGATTCGGCATTATTGAGAGAGGAGCACATTGTGAACACCTTAATCCGTGAAATGACCACAGAAGACATCGAGCAGGTACGTCAAGTTTACATTTTGGGCTGGCAGAATGCCTTTCGCGGAATTGTCCCACAGCCTTACCTTGACACCATGAATTTAGATGACTGGGCGCCGCCGTTAAACGGCGCCTATGTGTTGACGGACGAAAAGAACATCCTCGGCACATCTTCCATCGCCCCCGCAAGAGACAGTGCCTTTGACGGCTGGGGCGAAATTATTTCCATCTTTATACTTCCGCATCTGATCGGTCAGGGTTATGGTCATCAGCTGTTTACTTTCGTCAAGGATAAACTTTTGGAACAACACTATACCAACCTATATCTGAAAGTTTTCGAGGATAACCACCGCGCCAGAAAATTCTATGAGAAACATGACTTTTCATGGAACGGCGAGCGGCTTACGCTCAATGTGGGAGGAAAAGACTTAATAGAATTGCGCTATCAATATTCTATTGCGGCTCCGTGACATTCTTTGTCCAGCGTCCGCTCAGATAATACGACCACGTAATCACAAAACCAACCCCAAAACCGAAAATGCCGTTCCACCAGATAATCGTATGCCCCAAAAAGGGGCTGTAACGGAACAGATATGTCACAGCCACCCGCGTGCTCAGCGCACAGGTGGCTGTAACCATCGGAAGCGCCGCGTGGTTCGTCCCTTGAAACACCCCAAACAGCGGAATATAGGAGGACAGCACCAGATTGATCAGCGCAAGCGCCCTCAGATGCGCCCGACAGTAGACGGCAGCCTCTTTGCCGATCCCGAACATCTGTATAATCACATCCGCAGACAGCCAGAGCAGCACGGAAATGCAAAGCGTCATTGTGAGAGAGATTGCCACAGCCTGTCTGGCACCCTTTTTGACGCGTTCCGTCTTTCCCGCGCCGATATTCTGCCCGGTGTAAGTCGCCAGCGTCGTCTGGAACGCGTTGCAGGGCAGATTAATATACTGCTCAATCCGATTGCCCACCGTAAAGGAGGCAATCATGGACTGTCCGAACGCATTGACCGCCCGCTGGATCAGCGTCAATCCCACAGATACGATAATGAGCTGCGATGCAATCGGCAGCCCCGTCGCCAGCGTTTTCTTCGCAAGAGAAAAATCCCACGTAAAATCTTTCCTTCCAAAAGAAAAGACAGCATACTTGCGCGTCATGTAAAACCATGCGGCGGCAAGCGAACCTGCCTGCGCAATGTCCGTCGCCAGCGCCGCCCCGAGAACGCCCCACCGAAAGCCCGCCACAAAAAGCAGGTCCAGTGCAATATTCGCGGCGGATGCGATCAGCAGAAAATACAGCGTGGCGGCACTGTCCCCCACAGCCCGCAAAATCGCGGCGATAATGTTATAGCCAAACTGGAAAACCAGCCCGAGCGCATACACCCGGAAATACAGAAGCGTCAGATCCAGAATCTCCTCCGGCACAGCGATAAAACAGGTATACGCCGGACGGGATATCAGAATGCCCACCAGCGTAAGCAGTACACCCATGCCAAAAAGGAGCAGGATGCCCGTTGAGGCGTTTTCTTTCACCTGTTTCTGGTCGCCCGCCCCGTAACATTGTGCCACCACCACGCCGTTTCCGGCAGAAAAACCCGTTGCCACCGCGAGAAACATAAAAATAAAACTCCCCGTCGTTCCCACGGCGGAAAGCGCCGCCTCCCCCGAGAAGTTTCCCACAATAATGGTGTCCACCGTGCTGTAAAGCTGTTGCAGCAGAGAACCCGCAAGCACGGGAAACACGAATTTTAAGATGTGTCTCCATGGCGTGCCTTCCACCATTGATTTTCCTTCCATAAAAATTCCTTTCAAAACACCTATTGATTCACGTTTGGTTTACTTATATTTATTATATACCCCGCTGCCACCTTTCTCAATCCGTATCGTGCCCCTCAAATATCCCTGCACACAGTAATACAACTTACTGCCGTCTATAATATTCATTTTTTTCCGGGTTATTTTTATGCAAAATCGCATTCCCTGTGGAATGGAATGTTGCAATCGGACAGTCAACATTCAGATCCTTGTTAATTTTATCGCGCAGTTCATTCACCGCTTTATTTGTAAAAGAAATTATCAGAATCTGCTTCGGATCAACCTGCTGTTTTTCCACCGGATATTTGACTTTTGCCGCCACTGTGGTCGTCTTCCCAGCCCCCGCGGCGTGATTAACTGCAAACTGTTGGAATGCGTTTTGATGGATGATCAATCGGATAGCAATTTTCAGCATTTGCAGGTCAAAGCGGGGATACTGCTGACCAAATACGAAAACGGCGGTAAATGTAAATATTGCGGACAGGGACTGGCTCTGAAGGAATACAACTGGGTGATCGAGGGATATCGCTGAAACTACAACCCGCATTCAACGGTAATCCGGCTCCCGACCTTCGTCTTTTTAACCTTGATCTGCTGCGGAATGTTCTCCACAAGCTCTTCCCTGTGGCTGATGATTCCCACCAGTTTGTTGCTCCCGGTCAGATTTACCAGAATTTCCATCGCGCTGTCGATGGATTTCCGATCTAACGTCCCAAAGCCCTCATCCACAAAGAGAGCGTCCATCTGTACGCCGCCAAGGTTGGATGACACGGTGTCGGACAGCCCCAGTGCGAGGCTCAATGATGCCTTGAAACTTTCTCCGCCAGAAAGATTTCCCACAGGTCTTCTGTGTCCCGTATAGTTATCTAACACTTCAAGGTCAAGGAAATTATTGCTCCGCTTTCCGAGGGAATCCTCCTGTCGGTACAGCTCATACTGTCCGTCGCTCATCGGCAGCAGACGCCTGTTTGCGGCGGCGATAATCCCGTCAAATCCCGCCGCCTGTATGTACTGTTCCAGTGTAATCTTTCCGTTTCCGGTCGTGCCTTTGACCAGATTGTAAAGCCGCTGGCAGACCGCATTCTCCTTTTGTGCCTTTTCCAGTTCTCCTCTCCTGTCAAGAATCCTCTTTCGTTTCTTTTCGTTGGTGGCTATCCTGTTTTCGTCATTGTTGCATTTCTTTCTGAGCAAATCTACTTCTTTGCTCTGCCCGTCGCATACAGCCTTTAGTCCGTCAATGTCCGTCACCTTTTTCCCTTCTGCATCCGATCTGGCATCTGCAAGCTGTTTTTCATTCGCCGCAACGGTCTGATGATATTCATTAATCACTTTGTCCGATGACGCGATGTCCTCCTCGCTTACAACGAATCGCAGCATCTCTTCTACCGAAAGGAATCCTTGCGCGCCGACTTCCTGCTCCAGCTTCGTCCGCAAATCCGCTTCGTCCTTTTCCTGCTGTTCCAGACTGCCCTTCCATGTCTTTATCTCGGATGTGACAGCGGCAGCATGGTTATCGGCTTTTTTCTTTTCCTCCTCCGCTTTCGCAATCTCATTTAATATGCGGTCTTTCCTCGTCTCTGCCTGTTCCCGCTCTCTTTTTGCCGTTTCCCAATCCGGGAAGCTCAAATTCTCAAGAGTCTCTAATACTGCCTTTGTTTCCGCCAACTGACGGCTCACCCTCTGCCTGTTTTCGTACAGTTTCTCTTTTTCCAAATGGAGTTTTTCCGTCTCATCCCCCTGTGCGGTTTCGAGATCTTTCTCCGCTTTCTTGAGCGTCGTGCAATCCTTCTCAAGAACGATACACTTCTTATGATTTTCTTCCGACATTGCCACGACCTGCGTCTTTGCCTCCCTTACCGCCTTGATCAGATCTTCAAGTGACATGCCTGTCATATTCATACCCAGAAGCGGGCTTTCCAGACAGTCCAATATCGTTATCCGAAGCTGTTCCTCGCATCCCTCCAACAAGGTCTTTGCTTTCTCCGCTTCCGTATTCGCCGTATTCTTTTTCTCCTGAAGCGCAGACTCTTCTTCCTGCAATTGTTTGAACTCGTCTTCCGAAATGGAAGTCTCTTTCAGCCCGGCGGGTTCCGGGTGATGCACGGAGCCACACACCGGGCATTTCTCCCCTTCTACCAGTTTTTTCGCCAGAATACCCGCCCGGCTGTCTTCGAGCATACGCTCTGCCTCTTCCCTTCTGCCGCCCGCCTCTTCGTATTTACCGCGCGCATCTAAAAACGCTTTCTGCTTTTTGGACAGCTCCTTCTTCCTTTCTTCCCTATTCGGAATCTGGTCGTCTATGACCGCATCGAAATCCGCCAGAAGCCCCGCCAGCTTCTCACTCCTGTTTTGCACCCCTGCCAATTCAGCCGGCTTATCTTTTAACTCCTTAACGGTTTCCCTAAGTGCTTGTATCTTCTCCTTCAAAGATTTCTCTTGCGCCTGCAAAGCAATCTCTTCCGCGCCGCTCTTTTTATCCAGTTCTTCCAGTTCTTTGCGCTTTCCTATAAGCTCCTCTTTCTGCTGATATTTCTGCTGATCATCGTCGATTCTGCTGATCGTCTGCTTACATTTGTCCGCCTCCGGCTCCCGCTTTTTAGCGTCGTCAAGTGCGCCCTGCGCCTGCTTTGCAGATACCAAAGCCTTCTCCAGATCTGATTCCGCATTTTGAATCTGTTTCCGGGTCAAAGATACCTCGCCGCACTTTTTCGTCCACGCGGCATAAGACGGATGTACATAGCGGGTGGCTTTCTTTTGTCTGTCTAAAAGCAGGCTGATCTCGTCAATTTTTGCCTTTCTGCCTGCAAGCTCCGCTTTTTCTTTTTCCAGTTTATCCCTTTTCTCGATAAACCCGTTATTGGTCTTCGCAAGCGCAAGCGCCTCCTTGTTCTTCTCAAGCGCCGCCTCTGCCTTTTTCAGCTCCTCTTTCATGCGATTTAATCGTTCTTTGTCTGACAAATTCAGACGTTCCAGCAAACCTAAGATTTCATCCAGATTCCATGCGCTTCCCGAGCGTCCGGCTCTGCCCTTAAGCTCTTCCAGTTCGTCGAAAAGCTCGTCCTCCTCATTTGCCGCCACGTCCTGAAAATGCTGGATCATACTGTCCTCAGCCTTTGCCTTCACCTTGTAGCTCGCGTCCATCCGGTCTTTCAGCTTGTATTCTATATTTTTATAACCGCTCGTCAGAAAGATCGCGCGCAGTATCTCCGTTCTCTGATCCGTTTTCGCATTTAGTAAATCCCAGAACTCCCCCTGCGCGATCATCACAATCTGTTTAAACTGCTTCTCGTCAATGTGCAGCAGTTCCTTTACCGCATGGTTCACCTGTGTCTGCCCCTCTATCGGTGCCTGTCCCTCCTCATAGAGAACCGCCTTTTCCTTCTCCGTGATCACGCCGGTGCCGCGCTGTTTCTGCCTTTCATAAGAGGGCTGCCGCCAGACGTGAAAGGCACGCCCCTGATGTGTAAAATAAAAGTCCACATAGCTCTGCGCAGAATCCTTCGCGTATTCGCTTCTCAAATTTTTCGTGTCCCGGTATGTACCGCTGGTCGTCCCATATAGCGCAAAACAGATCGCGTCAAATATCGTCGTCTTCCCCGCCCCGGTATCCCCGGATATCAAAAACAGTCCCTTTTCTTCAAAGGCGCCAAACTCTATTGGCGGTAGCTCCCCCGCATAGGGACCAATCGCGCTTATGATCAGTTTAACCGGCTTCATTGATAACCCCCGCTTCCCGTGCCGCTGTCCGCATGACGTCCATTTCCTCTTCCGTCATCTCACAACCGTACATCAGTCTGTAAAAATCCCCGATCAGCTCCGGGAATGTTTTATTTTCTGCAATTCTGCTGATATCCACCTGCTCGATCTGTCTTGTGTGTGAATTGTCGTAGTCAATCCGAACCGTATTCGGATAGATCTGCTGGAATATTCCCATCGCGTCATTGACGATATCCTCGTCCGTCAATGTGGCGTAAATAAAGTCTTCCGGCGCTTTTATGTTCTTTTTATCCAGAAGTTCTTTCAGCGTCCCCTTGATATGCCTCACATCCCTCATCGGTTTCAGAGAAACAAGCTCTATCTTAACTCCCTCTTCCGCTGTCACCGTGATCAGCGTAACCGACTTCTCATTGTTCACTTCGCTAAGCGAGTATTTGAGCGGGGAACCTGCATATCGGATCTCTTCTCTTCCAACCCTCTGGGACGAGTGAATATGTCCTAATGCTACATAGTCAAAAACATCAAAACAGTCATATCCGATTTTTTCAACCGCACCTACGCTCTGTGTGCCAATGCTCTCCGAGCCTGCAGGCGCAGGGTCCTCTCCCCTCCCGGAAACAAATTGATGCGCCACCAGAATATTTTTCTTATTTTTGTTTATATCTGCACTTCTTATAACGGTTCGTACAGCGTCATCATAACTCACTATATTCTCGTCCGGGAAATAATGTTTTACCTGTGAAGCTTTCACAAAGGGAAGCATATAAATATCGATCTCTGTGTCCCCGTCAGCAAAGCTCTGCCTGTGAAGTGTACCGTCAAAGACGGCAGATATGAAAATCTGATTCGTTGCAAACAGCGTACTTCCATAATTCAGACGATCGTCCGAATCATGGTTTCCGCTCACCATACATACCTTTATTTTTCTTTTCGTCAGTTCAATTAAGAAATAATCCAACAGCCTCGTAGCCGCCTCGCTTGGAACGGATTTATCATACACATCCCCGGCGATCAGCACGCCGTCTACGGATTCTTTGTCGGCGATGTCAAGAATCTGATGGAGAATATACTTCTGATCCTCGATCAAATCAAAATCAAACAATGATTTCCCTAAATGTAAATCTCCTAAATGCAGAAATTTCATGTTTTCCCTTTCCCGGTACTCTGTCCATGGCAAATCCTCAGTTCCGCAAAAACTTCATTAAATTGTTCATCCCTATCTCCGCAAAAATGTTTTCCTGCAGAAATTCATTGTAGGTCTACCCCGAAACATATTCAATCATCCATGCAAGCAAATTATAATTATTATGCAGTCCCGATGTATGCGATAAAAGTTGATGAACGGTTATTTCCGAAGGAAGCTGCATGTCCGGGGGCAGATACCGGTTTGCTTTTTCATCAAGCTGCAGCAACCCTTTGTCATGTAAAATCATAATCGCAAACGCTGTAAACTGTTTGGCAGCAGAGACAACCGTAAATTTTGTTTCCATTGTATTTTTAATACCAAATTCGATGTTTGAAAATCCTCGACAAGTTTCAAATAAAATCTTTCCATTCTGTATAATTCTTACAACGCCAGAAAATCCCAATTGTCCATTTCTGCGGTAATATAGGATATCTCATAGACCACCTGCCATATTTTCCCTTAATCACCTTATTACATTGTGCTAACACCATGTATTTTATACCCTATTTCATATATAAACAAAATTTGATATCCTACACAAGTGATTTGAACATAATTAGACAAGGATTTTCTTCGTCCCACATTTCTGTCAAAGTAATAAGCGGTTCAAAACCAATACTTTTATAGAATCTTCGCGTTTGTGCATATGGTTCAAAATTCACTACATCACTTAATGTTTTAACAATAACATATTTGCAATCATTTTGGATAAAAAGTTTTTCTACAGCATGATAAAGAGCTTTTCCGACACCATTGTGTTGATGCTCTGGAAGGACACCGCATACGAATATATCACCTGTATGTTGATAATGTATTTTTATAGAAAAAAACCCAACCCAATACATTTTCCCTTAATATCCAATGCAGCATAGTATGGAATTTCCTTAACTTTTTGAACATATTCATCAAGTGCCTGCTTATTTCCAAACCACTCCGGCAATTTTTCAAGAATTTCTCTGGTATAAAGAGCCTTTTTACTCCTATCTCCAATTTCTACAATTTGAATATCATCTGTCATTTCATTCCCCAAACGCATATTAACAGTTTCTTCATTATCATAATATACAAACATAGGTCTATGTTCATTCTTTAATTGATATAATAGTCTATCCTCTGTTGTAGCAAATGCCGTAAAACGTGGAGCATTATCGACCGTATAACCTAGTTCGTCTGCAACCGTAATAAAGCTTTCTTTTATAACATTAACACATTCTACAATGTCTTTTTCATGTATTTTCTTTATCATCTAAACTTTCTCCCTTAGAAAGTTTCGGCACTATATACCACACTTTTTGTTTATTTAATTTCTATCATCTTTATAATCCCATTTGAGATAACCTCAAACCCCAATTTCTCATAAAATGGTTCTTTTCCTTTGGCTGAAACGCCTCCGATTGTTGTAAATTTTCCAGTGGCAGAATTTTCTCTTGCATAATCAACTAGGTGATTAACAATCATTGTGCCAATACCTTTTCGCTGAAATTGGGGCAAAATTATTATTTCTTGAAGATACCAATACATAGCACCATCTCCTACAAGTCTCCCCATTCCAACAAGTTCGCCATTATATATGGCAGAAACATTAATTAAACCGTTTCGCAAAGCCTTTCGAGCATGCTCCACCGGTATCTCAACAAATCCTGCTTGTATGCGTAATCTTATAAAATCCTCAGCCTGTAAAATATTATCAATAAGCCTAATTTCTTCATAAATATTCTTATCCATATTCTCCATTTCCTTATCTGCATAATAAAGTCTAATTTCTCTATATTTTCTGCTCAAAATCCACAAGTATTTGCTTTTGATTATATCACTCGAACTCTATGGTCGCCGGAGACTTCGGGCTCATATCATAGCAGACCCGGTTCACATTGTCTACCTCAGCCAAAATCCGCTCCGTAATCCGCTCCAGTACATTCCAGTCAACCTTCTCAACCGATGCCGTCATCGCGTCAACGGTATTGATCGCCCGGATGATGACCATATACTCAAACACCCTCGCATTATTTTTCATTCCCACAGACTTAAAGTCCGGAACGACTGTGAAATACTGCCACACCTTCTTATTCAGCCCTGCCCTGGCAAATTCCTCCCGCAGAATCGCGTCTGACTCTCTGACCGCTTCCAGCCTGTCTCTGGTGATCGCCCCGAGGCACCGCACGCCCAGACCGGGACCCGGGAACGGCTACCTGTACACCATGTCGTGCGGCAGACTAAGCTCCACGCCGCAGGCGCGCACTTCATCCTTAAACAGCTGCCTGTGCATATACAATATACCGCTGCCACTTAATTATATAATAGAATCATAGAATCCCGTATTTAAGCCGTTTATCCATCAAAATGTAGGAATAATCACGGAATAAACGACATTTCTACACCCTTAAATACTTGATTTTACCCTTAACTGCATTTCCGGCTTTATCCTGTACATTCCCTCCGGATGAGTCCGAAATATCCTCTTCCAAAAAGAACTCTGCCGGACAGCCGGATAACATAGTTCCGACAATAATTCTACCATCTGCCCCATGTGCTTTGCAACCTTTAAGCAAAGTTTTCTCGGTAACAGTATCCCCAGTCAGGTCGATCAACGTCCTGTTTCCATAGATTACTTTATTCACAGACATTCAATCACCCCGCAATCGTTACCGTAGTACCTCCCGCAGAATTGGAACTTTCCACATAAGGAATTGCATCAACCGTGATCTGTGACAAATAGTTATACCCGGAATCCGGCAAAATGGTCTGCTGCTCTGTCGAGGGAGAAACTGTCTTGCTCTGGGATTTCACATCCTCCGTACCAGTCATAGACCCCTCTACATCCAAAATCGTAACGCCGCTCCTGATGTTACTTGGGATGAGCTTCGCTCGCTCCGTCTGATCAATCCCGACGGTGCCGGAACCATCGTGATATCCGATGGGAACCGTGTACGATTCATCTCTTGTGCTGATAACCCCGGCAACAGCCCCATGATTCAGCATAGATCCGGTAACTTGCTTCCCTCTGGCATAAGCTGTCTTCCCCTTCAGAATTTCCGCAGCATTGACAGTTGCGTCCGTAGAATCCACATCAAACGAACAAGTACCGACAATAGGCTCCCCGGCTTTATCATGGGCTGTTTCTCCGGCAAGAAGCTTTTCCGGCGTCACGGAATCGCCAGTAAGGTCTATCAGAGTTTTTCCTCCATAAACTACTTTATTATAACCCATTTCCCATATCCTTTCCGATGTATGCTGTCACTCCGTCCGACTCATTACTAACTTCGTAGAACGGCACTTCTCTAACAACTACATCTTCTTTCAGTACCCGGTTGCTGGTAGGGAGAACCTGTTGCTCAAACGCCTTCGGAACAACTTGGTACTCCCCACTATAAACATCATACTCCCTGGTAACAGATACTCTTCCATTCAGTCCACCGGCGCATGACAGTTTACCAGACAAAGACGCTTCTGCTGATACGGAACCAGACAAGGTCTCCAATGCTTGAATGTTCCCCATATCAATCCACCTCTTCTGTCAGTTTCATTGTCCCTTTCGTGATAAAAGTATCCACTTCGCCGGTAGCCTTTGTAAGCTGAATATCATAGACGTACTTACCAAACGGTAGCATCTTTGTGTCTGCCGAATCCAATATCAACTTCATTGTATCAATGGGAATATCCTTTACCAAAAGAGGTTCCTCGTCCTCATAGCCTCTTTTCATTGCAAACCGTACCGAATCACCTTCGTTCGGAACATATGGATTCCCGTCCGACTGTGTAATTGATATGAGTGCCATGAAAGTATCACCTCTGGTAAGGGTAATGGTAGTGCCCTGAACATTATAGCTCATTTACATCCCTCTTTTTCCAAATATAAACCGGCTATCACACCGACAACAACCGATACAATAGCGGCATAAAGCAAAAACGCCAGCCCTCCGCAATTAAGCAGAATAACCAGCGAAAATACCAAAGCCGCTATGAAAATCCAGCATGACAACACAATCAGCAGGCATGTTTTCATTACTTGCCCTCCGTCTTGTTATACTGAGCCGAACTGATTCCCAGAAGAACCCCCAGGAAAGTATCAACGGCCGTGATTGTCCCGACTACCTGCTCGCCGTAGGGCAGCCCCCAGATTCCAGCCAGCGCGAAATATAACGTACCTGCTGCCGGAAGCAGATACTGTGCGATCCATTTCAAAGTGTCATAGGTTTTGTTACTCATGCTCATGATTTTGTTCCTCCTCGTATTGTGATTTGTGTATAGGTAATCTGTTTACCTCGTTCATGATTCTTTTGGCGGAGCCGTTACCGCCCATCTTTTCATACGGCTTATAGAGATACTCGTAAAGATTTTCATACTCATCGGAGGTGATGTAACCCCGTTCAATGTACTCCATTCCCAGATACATGATCCTGTCATGTCCCAATCCTATAAGCATCTCAGTTTTTACATCTTTTTTCTCAAGCCGCTTAGTTATGTAGGCCCACAGCCCAGAAGACGCAAGAACTGAGCTAAAAATAGTTAGTAATATTTGAAACCATTGTTCCATGTCATACCTCCTGTAAAATATTTTGTGACGACCTATCAAATATAACCAGCTTCTTGTTTACGACAGTAACCGTTTTGTCGAATAGGTCTTCATAAAGCCCGATAAGATTTCGCCTCTGCTGTTTGGATAATAATTTATAGAAACTGCCCATCCAACCACGAAACATATTCTCTACACCATCGTAAGAGATTTCCCCGTTCTGTACTTTGACTGCCAGTTTCTTTAACTTTCTCCTCATAGTAGTAACCCTTTCAGGATTTATGCGTTTGATTATTTTTCCATCCTTGGTAAGTGTATATCTTACTTGCAGGAATTTGTAAGTGCTGGAAATCCTAACGATTCTGGTTTTCTTCTCGTTGATATGGATACCAAGCTCCTTTGCTATTTTTCGGATATTATCAAGCAAGTCCAAAAGTTCTTCCCTGCTTGGATTCATGATGTACCAGTCATCCATATACCTCCCGTAAAACTTCTGACTTCTCACATACTTAATGTAGTTGTCAATTCGGTAAGGATAATAAATGCCTATGACTTGCGATAACTGATCTCCGATATTCACGGATTTACACATCCACTTCTCGCCAGTCAACTGTTCTTTCGGAATACTCCTATAATCCAGCTTATTGAATGTGTCATCCATACATCTGGCATACTCATCGTCAGTCATGTAAGATACATCAATCTTAAATCCGTCAAATATAAGTGTTAAAAGCCAGTCGATAAACTCGTCGTCATCGAACAGCTTCAACAATTCCCGCTTTGCAATCTCGTGAATAATATTGTCGTAGAATTTTGTGAAGTCGCCGAATAGAATCCATCCCTCATTCCCATACAGTCTATAGTATTTCCTAAGATGCACCACAAAGCGGTCTCTCTAATGTGAAATCCCGCGTCCTTTGATAGAAGCACCGTTATCATAAATGATATGTTTCTTGACTTCTGGTAACAGGATGTCGTCGCATAATACATGGCGGACGATTCGATCCTTAATTCGGATACTTGTGATAGGTCTTATACGGCCCCGTTCAGACAGCGTAAACTCCTCTGTTGGTCCATTTTGAAGAGTTCTGTCAAGAATTTCTTCTTGTATGGAAAAGATGTAGCGTAAGAAATTCATCATGAACTTCTGCGTTGTTTCTTTCCACTTGCTGCCTTTCACGGAAGCCTTATAAGCCTTGTACAAATTGTTGGCGTCAGACAAAATCTCTTCATACGTCATACCTATTCACCGTGATAGCAATATTTACCGTAGTAAATTGCGTCCAGCTTTACCATTTATCCTTGATGGAAAGGACAACATCTCCTTCTCGGTTGGTTAGACTGAGAATCCGGACGAACCCCGTTAGAGTTCGAGGCGTTGTTGTAGTTCGTATTGCCATTGTTGTTCACATTAGCGAAATTAGCCGAAGAAACGACGCGTTTATTAGATGTTGCCCTGCAAATACGATTTGATTCTGTTGTCGCGCTGACGCCATTTCTTTATCAATCCGATTTCTCGGTCGATAGCTTTGACATATCTGCCGTAAGTATTAACATCCACATTGAAAATCTCTACAATCCGCTGCAACTCTTTGATGATCTGCTCGCAGTTTACAATAGCGTTGTTCTGGTAGCTTCTCCTCTGCTCATACTCCAGCATAGAAGTGGGATAAGTGGAATTAGCCGCTCTGATATTATTGGTGAGTTGCGACGCCAGCAGGTCGATACGGTTCTTGAAGTTGGTCATAAGATACCTGTACTTCGCAAAATTTTCCGTTTCATCATCCCCGTAGGCATAACGAACTCTGACAAAGTGGTCTAAATCCTTTACCCCGAAATTTCTCTGCATAAAGTCTATAAGCATATCATGGAGTTCAATCGAATATGTAATGGCTTCAAATTTGGACTCTTTACGGTCGCTCACTAAGACACTCATTTATAGTCTTTCCCTGTGATCCAGCCTTTTACTACGGCGTTACGAACGCGGTTCTCATCCCACAGCTTCCTGCCGTAGTAGTTCTTAACCTTGTCGTAATTCTTGCTATGTTCCATGGTGATCCTCCTTTCTTACAGGTCAACTTCACACATCATTGCGAGGTACTCAATGTCGGATTTGATTTTCGCCTGCTCCAGTTCCTTGAGAGTAATATCTCTAAGAACAAACCAGGACTTCCCGTCTACCTCCGTCACCTGCACCAGATCCATATTCTCATGTACCTCATCATGCTCACCATCGTTGATTATAACGGGGGAGCAATTCGACTGGAAAATTCCGGGGTCGATGGTCCCTTCAGAAATGAAATTATTACCGTTCATGGTAAGATTACCGATTTCTGTTCCATCAGCGAGGGTTATCTTATAGATTCTCTCATCCATTTTGATTCTTCCTTTCTTTTAACATAATTTTCAGTCACCTACATACGGTTTCCACAAAAAGGGGCACAAGGCCCCCGGATTTAGCCAACCAACCCGAAGACCGGACGAACCCCGCCAGAGTTCGAGGCGCTGCGGCAGTCCGGCCCGCCATAGCCGCTCACAATAGCGAAAAAAGCCGAAGAAACGACGTCTCTCAGCCAATACCAATATCTTCCAGGATTGATGAACCTCGGATACATCTTCATGAGCGCCAACTGTGTCTTGTCGATGGTATAACGGTTCGGAACGAAAGAACCGTCACCAGCCGGCGTAAACACCAAACTTCCGTACATCATGATCTCGTTCGGCAGCTCCACCGTAGAGTCATACCATGCTCCTGCCGACGGATATCCATTTGACACCGCATTTGTCAGATACTCTCTATGATTGAGAATATTCGCAGAGCCGAACGCCGAATTCACCAGCGTCTTGGCATTGGCGAGATTTGCTGTATACATCTGGGAGCCAACATAGCCGCCAGTCGTGATGTTGGTTTCATTCATCTTGGCAGAGTAAAGAGACTGATCCGGCATAATTACCAGATGAGGAGTTGTGCAGGAAGTATCGCCGGAATTCAGCCAGTAGTTGATATCGACAATTCTCCAGGTACGGTCGCCGATACTCCAGTAGTCCCCGATAAAGAATCCTTTGAACGTTCCGGCTTTGATCTGGGCTTTCTGCGCAGCCGTAAAAGCTGTCCCAAGATTCTTGCCGCGGAAAATATTTCTGCGCTGCTCCACAGAAATAACCTCGTCCAAAATCCCCCAAAAAGCATCGTTGACCGTGATGCCCTTGTTGCCATCCGCAGCGCCAAGAAGAATCCTGTCACTCGCAGAAACAGCGCTAACCTGCGTAAGCTGAGAAACATTCATCTTAGCAAGATAATCCTGCGAAGAACTTATCGCCACAAGCGCCCCAAGCAAATCCCTTGCCAAAATTGTTTTTGTCCCGCCGTCACCATCCACAAGCAGGACGTTGTTGTCGAGAAGTTGTGTCACTTTTTCATAATCTGTAATCTTCATACTTCATCACCTTTCTTTTTAATTTGTAACAAATATAGCTTGACTGAGGATTGGATTATTTCCGCTGTCAAGAATTTGTTCTGTTGAATATCCCTTACCGTTCAGGTCTCTTGATTTACTGTCCTTAACCGTTTCGCTATTAGAATCTAACAGCAGATAAATACCCCTTCTGGCATTGTCTCTGAGGTATCCTGAAACCTGAAATTCCGGCGGTATGCCCTCCATAAATTTTGCCAACAGACCCGAGTATGTACGGCTTTCAATCGGATTCCCAAGGTTATCCATAACCGGCTCTTTTATCGAATCTGTAATTGCCTGTAAATATACAAAGGTATTGTCAAACATAAGCGCCTCCTTTACTTTGTGACGAATATGGTTTTGCCTCTGATAACATCGCCTTTATCATCAAGGAGTTGCTCGGTACGGTCGGTATCGGGATTATCAACATACAGCCATGTTCCGCCGTCAGTCAGAATCTGATAAACCGTAAATTCATTGGCAAGCCCGTCAAATGCCTGCTCAATAGCCGATAAACGCCTCTTTACGTCTTCTAGTTCCTTTCCAACATCAGACTCTTTCTCAACAACGAACGTGACACGTTTCCCTTCAATCGGCTCGTTATTCCCATCAAAAATAGCCTTATCCGACGAATCGTTAAGGCTGTCATAGATCGAATGGGTATTTGTAAGCTCATTTTGAAATTCTTCAAACTTATCCATTCGCTCATTGAGAGCGACAAGTTTGTTAGCGAATGCGGAAATGTCTTCACCGTCAAGAAGTTCCTTAATAGAATCCCACCAATCTCGAAAATCTTTGTCGATTGAGTTCTTCCATGCGGAATATTCTTCCGTGTTTCCGTTCACATAATCGTAGAACCACTTTTGCCACATGTCCTTCCAATACTCAGCCGTATCGGTAATTTCATTTGCGTGGGCGTTAAAAAATTCCTCCCACTGATGCTCCCAGTTCAGATATGCTTCCTGAATCTCTGTCGTCTGTGCCTGGAACCACGTCCTCCACTGGTTTTTCCAGAAAGTATTTGCAGCTTCCATGTCCGCCGTCTGAGCGCCGTAAAAAGCCTTCCACTGATCTCCCCACTGTGCTACAAGAGCGTCAATAGACATCTTTTCCAGTGGAGCAGTAACAAACGGACACGCAGACGTTCCCACACAATTTGTAATGTTCGCCTGCCGTATCGAAGTCACACCAGCGTTGACACGGATATAGGCAAGCGGATACTGCCATCTGTCGTTTGTCTTGATCATCGTCGGGTTCTTCGGACTGGATGCCGGAGTACCTTTGATAATCTTAATAGAATTCGCTCTAACAGATTCGCGTGCGTCGACTTCCAGAACAACCGCATCAATTCTGTTTAGAAGAACTTCCGATATAGGAACCGTCAACGGAAGCAATGCATCATTCAGAGTCCATGTATGATTAAACCAGGCCCGTCCGATGCCGACATTCACCATCATGCCTTCGGATTCTTTAACAACCATTGCCGTTCCGTAATGCTGTAAAACTCCATCCCGGATGATGCCGTCAAAAATACTTGACATTTGAATCGCATCGTATTTTCGATCGCCATTTTTTGAGTTATAAAACCCACATGTCACACTCATATCACACCGCCTCCTGTTCTATCGTTTTAAATGTAGGGTATACAGAGTTACCGTCTTCATCTTCGGACATAACGATTTCAACGATTCTCGCTTTCGTTTCATGTCCGTATTCGTTGGCGATCTGAACGACATCTCCGTTGAAGAAGTCCTCTCCATACCTGAACATAACGGTTGTTTCCACCTGCCCCTCAAATGAGGTTACATCCGTGTTCTCTGCCAACTTTTCTTTTCCCCGCTGCTGTAACTGAGCCGTGTATTCCGCATCAGATAAGACAACCCCGTCTCCAACATCAGAAGAAATATCCCTTGCGTCCGTAAAAAGCTCCCGCCTATTTAATCCACTTCCCCCGCCAACAGTCGTATACTTTCTTGCAGAACCCTCACCTTCACCGCCAACCAGAGTAACGGTCTTCAGTGCAGACTTAGATTCCACATAATTACTGTTGATGATGTTTTCAAATTTGGGGGAAAATACGACATAAGGATTCGCCGACTGGTCATAGGAACGATCCGTCCCGGCATACAGCTTAAATACGAACTGTTTATTGTTGTTAAGAGTCACCTTGAAACCTATGCTTCTCTCACTACAGATTTTGTTAATTACATCATACAGATTATCGCCGGTATACTGCGCATCAATCTTCAGTGACGTAATAGCGGGATCAGTTGACGCTTCAAAGATAAAGTTACTTATTCTCCTTGTGCTGTCTGCTGGAGATATTACATTCTCATTCAGCAGAGTACGGATTCCATTTTGAAGATTTCCGGTTATGGTCTTTTGTCCCCAGACAATCCGGCGGTCAAGAATAGATTCCAATGATCTGCCAGTAACCGTGATATGGTTCCCATTCTCGGAATCAGAAGCAATTCGTATCTTTTCGATAATCATAACGTGTTCCGACTCGCGGTTCTGCAAATAATAATCCTGTCTGATGTAACTGAGAATAGTCTCTGTCATCGAGGTAAAAAGCTCGAAATCTCCATATTCATAATACCGGTCAGTCCAGATGAACGATTCGTAGACATCAACGATGGATACGGCGTCAAGATTCGTGTTAAGAACTGTTACATCCATACCTATACCCCCTCGTAAATGACTCGATTTTCAATCTTAAACTGTAGGTTTGTACTCCCTTCTTCAGCCGTATACGCAAAGACGTTATCGCCCTTTGCGAGCTGGAACCAATCGGCATTCTTGTCAAGGCAGTTGAGTATGTTCGTGGTTTTACCGTTTCTAAGCAGCGTGATTGATTTCTTGCCTTTCACAGTACAAATAGTGATTTCATCACCTGCCACAATCCCGGAACCGGTAAAAGACGCCAACTTATTTGTGTCAATCCTCATAATCTCTCTTGTGCCAGTATTGTAGATGGTAATGTTGCGTGCTTCTCCGATTGCATGAATCGTAATAGTCACACCAATTTCTGCATCACCGCTATAAACAACCACTTTTTCCATCTGGTTCTGAATCCACCCCATTTCGATCAGACACTCATAAAGGGATTCATTACTGAACGGAAACTCGAATAACGGTTCGACACCATAAAAAATAGTAGTGTTTACTCCGTCTTTTCCGGCAGAATAAAAAAAAGGATTCGGACATACGATTGAAATGTCAGAACCCTCATCCTTGCTGAATATGTTTGGATCGTTTGAGAGAGGGGGTGCTGTTTTTGCGACCCTCCCCCTATGCCTTAAAAAGTAAGGTGATGTGGCAGTCTTAAAAATTTTGTTGAAAATTGTTTTGTGTTGTTTTTTGTAGCGAAAATGTGTTTTTAATACCAAAAACTTTCTTTTTGTTTATGCTTTTAACCGCAATTCAAGCTTTGTTAGCCATTAAATTGGCAGTCAAACCCAATCTTTGCTAATGCTGAAAGGCAAAACGAAACAAAGTGAAATTCTTCTTTCCAGCAAAGCAGACGAAACAAAGCAAAGGAAAGTTTCAGTGTAAATCATTAGTTACTGACCGAAAGATTGATTAAAGCCTGACCATTGATGACGCAGTTAATGCTAAACAGCCGATGCTTTTTCTCTAACCTTTCGATAAATGTTCCTGAAATCATACTTAATTATCTCGTCAATCGCTCTTTCTACTTCAAGATTGTTCTCTTCATCAGAGAGTTCGTCAGAAGTTCGAGCAATTCTTCCAAGATACGACGTCGAATGATAACCCTTTTCCTCATCGAACAGAAACCAAGAAGTGAACTGTTCAAATGGATCATAAGGATTGTCAACTGTCGTTAATCCAACTCTACCCATGAATCCTTATTCACTCCTTTCATTTCAAGTATTTGGATACTGTAGAGGATGATACACCAACAGCTTGAGCTATCTCCGCAATACTGTAGTTACCAGACGCCTGCATTGCTTCAATCTTACTAACTTTAGCGGGGCTGAGTGTTGATGTGCTACGAGGTGTTGCATATTGACGAACCTCATCAATGTCAGAATTGTTAAGAATCTTGATAAGCTGGCTTTCACTGATAGCTCCCGCCTGTATAGCCTCCCATCTCTTTTCATCGAGAGGTATCTTGATTCTTTCTGCACCCATCTGGATACGGGCTTCTGTAAGCGCCTGTTGGCTGGCCTTCTTTATTTCTTTTGTTGTCATATCAGGATTCGCTTTCTTCATAGCATTCACTTTAGAATTGGCGATAAGCTGGGCCTGAGTCTCTTTAGGTGCGTTACGTAGGGCTATGTTCAAATCAGCAAGCATACCGTCCACTTCTTCCTTATAGGTGGCCTTAGCCGAAGCGGAGTAGGCTATCTTACCAGTGTTGATAATCTCCAGACGTGCCTTGTTGGCGAGGTCTTTTCTCTGGTTTGCATACTCAGCATAAGCTCTTTCCTGGGGGGTATCCGCATCAGAGATAAGGAGACGGGCATCATCAACTTCAGCCATCTTTGTACTCTTCTGTGTTCTTACCTTAACCTTGCCATTCTTGTCAGTATACTCTTCCTTTACAGAATTCCAGATTAAAGCCCCCTCTGATTTGCTTGGGTCATACCAATCCTTATCTTTCTGATTGACTTTTGGACTTCCCTTACGTTTAAGAACTTCCTGTTGAGACTTTGATCTTGAAATCAGGGTTGCAGCTCCCTCATGATAACGGCCGTTCACATCTGTTGTTCCCTGATAAGTCTTCTTCAGGTATGCAATGTCATTATCTCTTTCACTCTGTTTGTAGTCGAGACCATGCTTTTCCGCATCGATTACAACCATACTGTGGCGAACGGCTTTAGCAAGCTCCTCTTCTTTAGCGCCTCTTAAAGTCATGTCTGTAATCAGATTAGAAATGATACCCATTTCAGTCTGAGTATTCTTCATAGGCTTAAATTCTCTGCCATTGCGGTAGTAATGAACAGTTCCATCCGGGTCTGTCTTCGTAGAATCGTGTCCATACTCAAGCTTACCATCAAATCCTTCCAATCCCTTTAACGGTGGAGTGGAAGTAATCTTCACACCTTTACCAGTAGGAACCACCATTACAGTATCGCCATCGAAATCTGCTCCGGAAAGTCTCTCTGCAACCTTACTATTGATACCGACAGCATCTTTGGCAAGACCGAGCTTGCTCTTTGCTTCCGCCTGTTTGTTGTTTACAGTGAGCACAGGGATTTCAAAAGTTCCACCATGAGGGAATCTGATAAGAGCTACTTTCTCGCCGTTCTCGTAACCCGGTGCATAGACTTCATCATCTTTCATCGAAGTGATTGGAAGAATGACTTTGTATTTCTGTCTCGGAAGAGATGCTGCTTTCAGATGTACTGCTGCCGCATCGCAATCATCAGCAAAAGACTGCAACAAAACTTTCTTTACTGTTGGATTGGTCAAGGAACAAATCTCATCATACTCTGCCTGAGCATCGGCCATCGTCAAACTCAACTGTCTCTTGATAAGCTTCATACTCTGCTTAGAAAGAAACTGCGATGGTAACTTATCGTCCCAATCTCCCCAATCTCCTTCTTCTGCACGTTTGTTGATTAGAGAAAGAGACTGTTTTTTACCGGTTTTTGGATCGGTAAATTTGCCATTTGGGTCATCATAAAAGCTTTGCCCGCCATGTTCCTTAATCAAAGAACCGAATGGGTTATTAGGATCTTTTTTGATTGTTTTCAAAACAGTGTTATCTTTTGGGCCGCAAACAGGAGTTCCTTCTTTCTTATTCGTGTTAAACCGAACATCCACACCATCTGGCAGGTCATCAGCATACATCGCCATACCCTTCAAATAATGTGTTCCGTCAACAAGGATTCTTACCTGTGCATAATGAGCATCACCGAGCGATAAATCATCCACGCCTCTGCGAATCTCAATAACACCATCTTTCTTTGTTCCACCGTCTTCAGCATAGACGATCTGAATTCTTTTAGAACTCATGCTCTCCGGATAATGAAAACCTTTCTGGAAACTATCGCCGCCATCATAAGAAATGCTATCGCAGACTTCTTCCAAAGGATGGATCTTGTCAAAGTCATAGATAGCACTCGATACCTTTGTAATTTTCTCATGAACTTCGCCGTTCTTATCGGTATAGGTTCTGGTGATTTCCTTATAAGGTGTATCAGGAGGACAAAGAACTCTGATATTTGTCTGCTGCCCTTTATTTGTTACCTGCGGAACACCACCACCGAAATGGTTATATCCATCAAGCTCCAAAATGTAAAGAGCCTCTTCGAGTTTTTCTCTTGAGACTCCTAAGTATCGTTCTGTTCCGGCACTAATTGCAATCATACCGTGTTCGTCAACTTGTCGTTTTAAATTTTCAGCAGTTACTCTGGCCAGATTCATACGGGCTTCCGAATCTGAGTTCAAAAGAGAACGAATAGAAGACTCACTGTTGTATCCCATCATTCTTGCAATCTCGCTCGGATTGTAACCATCTGATTGAAGCGCTTTTGCTCTCTCAACCTCCAAAGCTCTCCTCTCGTCTTTGGCTAAAGACCGCTGTGTTCGGAACTGGGTTGTGGTCAAACCCATAGCTTTGGCAATTTCTGTGTCGCTGAGTCCTTGTCCTTTCAGTTCATCAACACGACTCAAAAAATCACCATTTCTCTGATACGGATTTTCCCCACTTCCCCAGGGGTAACGTCCAGAATGTCGTGGTGTTCCGTAGTGCATTAGAATATCTTTCATTTCTTCCACAACTTGGTTCATGGCTTACCCCTCCTGTTCTTTTACTTTTTTAATTACTTTGTCAAATGTGACAATCTTGTCCATAATCGGAACAATCTCGTCGGTTTCCGGAGCATGAATTTCAATTTCATTGTTCTGGTACAGACACAATACAATATCAATCTCCGCCGGTTTCACTTTATACTCCAAACAAAAAAGAGCAGCGTAGATCATAAGCTGCTCAATGTGGGCTTTAATAGTTCCAGTCTTCAAATCGTGGATTCTCAACAACCCGTTTCTGAATGCGATGCTGTCTGCTGTTCCGAAACAGTTCTCTGAATAATACAGAATCTGTTCCGGAGTCATCTTATAGCCGATGGCATCATTTACATACATATTCAAAGTTTTTTTCGACTTCGGAAGTTTCTGCCCAAGCCTGATACACTGAGCCGCAAACTCGTGAAGTACAGTTCCTTTTTGGGTTGCCAAGAATTTTACATACGACTCCGCCACTTTGTTTTCATCGTAGTTAATCCAATGATATTTGCTTGCTCCAAGAAAAGCGTGCTGCCCTTCAAGAATTGAATGATTGTTGAAGTTCATGTAACACTTCCTCCTTATTTTTAGGATAGATGAATCTTGAGAAAGACATCTCGTTCATCTTCTCAACGTAATATGGTTGATTTGCCTGTTTCTTAGAGTTCGCACTTTGCTTACATTCCAAAGAAGCCCATTTGTCTTTATAAAGGATGAGCAAATCTGGTATACCCTGAATGTGATCCGGGTCGAGTTTTGTTACGATGCACCCAGGAAACATTTTTTTAAGTTCCTGAATCAGTTGTGCTTGGAATTTGCTCTCCAACATAACAGGACCTCCTTTCATTTTGATAAATACAAAAGAGAAAGAACAAGCATTTAAAAATGCCTATTTTAATCTCTCTCCTCATAAAAGGGCATGTTTTTTTTGCGAACTAAAAAATAGCAAAAGAAAAGAGCCGCTGTTACACGACTCTCGAATATTTTCTATATTTTGTTTTTATTGCTTAGCTGTTGTTCCTGAGATACCTCACCAATATCCAGATGAGCCAAAGACCACCAGTTGCAAAAACCAGTATCACGTCCAGAATCAATCCTGCTGTACTTCTCTTTTTCTTACCTCCACTTTTTCTACTCATATTATTTTGTCTCCTTTCGACTAAAGACTTTTATGCTGTTTTTAAATAAGCGTTTCCTTCCATATCCAAAACAAATGCAGATTCTTTTTGGAAAGACTGCAAAAAAGACTGCAACGGCTTACGTCTAATAAATTCCTCTCCGTTTCCTAACGAATCAACAAATTCTTCTACCTGTTTTTCATAAACAGTTTTATCAATCTTTTTTAACAGATTTCCTTTATACGTTTTGATGTACATTTGTATTGCCGAAAAATTGGATAACATCCGCTTCTCATATTTGTCAATGTATGACAGGATATCTTTTTCGACATACTCATGGTATAATATGTTTCCATTTTGTGAATAAGCAACCTCAAGTATATTGCTCATACAATATAACTGTATAGCCAGTTGAAGACAATCTTTAATCTGGAACGCTTTCCCGATGATTGAATTCAAATCCGGTGTGTCTTTTGCTTTAACAAGGGAATCCAAATCAGACATATAAAATTCGATGTCCTTCATTGCAACTTTCCTGGCTCCTTGAAGACTGATGATTGTTGCAGTTCTTTGATGGTCGCACTCCATGATTGAGCCGTAATTTTGAAATGCAAAATTGACAAAGCTCACTTCAGATATCAATTCTGCTTTTTTATCTCCATATAGAAATTCGAGAATCTTATCAATTTTTTGATTGATGGCTGTCAAATTGCTATTTATCTCGGAAAGGAAGTATTGCCCGGATGCTATGGACATTGCTGTAAATGCGCCCATTATAACTTGTTGCTTACCTAACAACTCTAGCGGCGCCTGTCCGGCAATTTTTCCATCTGGTCCGTAATATATATTTCCCAAACCACCATTCCCGTATTTCATCAAATCGGAAGTAGTAATACCGTCCGGCAGATGCAACACACAGGCATTTTTTGTTCCGATAGCCGCCAGAGATGGAGCCGCATTCAATAAAGCACTGGTGTGCATTTTTTGACTTGATGTTAATTCCAGCTTTATTAAATCTTTTCTGTTTGAAAAGTCGATGTTGTCCTCGAATATTTCAATCTCAAAACCACCAAACGGAATCACCTCAGCATTACTCATGTTCAATACCTCCAAAACGCTTTCAAATACTTCTGCGCAAATAAAAAGTGCGCCCCAATGTAGAGACGCACCTGCAAAAGTGAATCTCCCATTGTTGCGACACAATCTCATCCCGTCTAAGGCATAAGTAAAGAGAGAAAACACCCTTTGCCAAAAGTGGTTTCCCTTAAACGAGATTTGTGAAATTGTGTCGCAGCTACAGTATACCACAACCCAAGCAAAAAATAAACAGGTTTTTAAATATCCTATTGACAGATTGACAATTTTATGCTAAGGCAGTCTGCGACATCGCAACGAAAGATGCTTTCTTGTACAGGTAGTCATAAGCCATCTGGGAACCGTCCTCAAGATATACCGTAATAGAGAGATACCCTCTCGGTTTCCAATACGTTGCTCTTTTTGATAAATTCGGCAATCGAATCTTAAAATCTTTATAAATGTCATGCCATGTGATTTTTTCTCTCATAAGAACCTCCTTTCTTGCTCTCTGGTCAAATGCCCACTTTTTCCTGCCCTATTTATAATATTATTAAATATTTTTATCATAATAGTTTGAGAAAAAAAGTGGGAAAGTGGGCAAACAGCCCTCAAACCCGCATAAAATGGGCATTCTTGCTGGCCAAAGTGCCTGGTCACTTTTCAAAAAAAGTGGGCAAAGTGGGCAAAAAATGGCCAAAATTTGTAAAAATTGTCCGTAAAAGTTCCATAATTTTCGACCAAATCTTCACAATTTTCTCCTCTGCCCACTTTTTCTGGCCAAAAGCCCACTTTTAAAAACAGGATTTGACCAGAATTTTTTAACCTAGATTAGAGTTTGTCCGGCTGAAAAGACTGGTACGGACGCCAAAATTACCGCAAATTTACGTCCGATTTCTTCTTATAATGGATACAGTTTGGGTCACTCTCCTCAATAAAAGAAGAAATATCATCCGGATAATCTTCATACATCTTCTCACATGCCCTCAAATACTCAAGGTATGTCTGTTTGTATAAACACACCTCTCTATGTATGCAACTGGTACACATTGTTTCTCTAACAGCACCGCTCATGAATCTCACCTCCAAATTCGTTCTCTTTTAACCGGATCGTATTGCGCCCTTGGTATGCCCAAGTATTTTGCAACAGCCAGCTCGTATGTAACCGATTCACCAAATCCTCCCTCATACTTAGGAATAGCCACAACCATACCCGCCTTAGCAATTCGACAAATATAATCATAGTCAATCTCAAACAATGTCTTATCACGCTGTTCGGTTGGATAATCAACAATATATCCCTGTGATTTATAATACGCCACAGCTTCTTCAATATCTGACTTCTGTGATAAAGAAGCCAGTATACATACTTTTTTAATCATCTTTTACCTCCAAACCTTTCCAGACTGGGTATCTTTGAGAACAATCCTCTCTTCAAGATGAAATCCAGACAACTCACAGATTGTAAAAATTGTGTTCAGCAACTTATGAAATCTCTCATCGTCCGCATCAGCGCTCTTAATCGCTTCGTAGGCTGTCGGATCTGAATAGCCTTCTGCGTTTTTTCTTAAATTATTAGCCACTTATTCATCCCCCTTTTTCCCGGTGCTGACTTTTCTGAGAATCAAATCCGTCCGGATACCTCTTACGAAGCTTGTCAATATTCATTTGTAAAATATCTTCCAGTTCATAGCCAATGATAGTAGCTCCAAGAGCCAGATACCAGGTCACGTCGCCAAGTTCCTTAGCCAGATGCTCCTTGTCCAACTCATGCCCCTGATGCAGATGCTTCTTCACCATATCAGCAACCTCACCAGATTCTCCACATAAACCAAGTGCCGTGTTGCTCAAACCTTTCACTGGATCATTCAGTGACTCCGGGTTTACACTTCTCATTGCTTCCTTTTGATACTCATTGATAGTCATAAATTCTTATCCTCCTTATTCTAAAAATTTTTTGAATAATTCTTTTTATAATGAGATTCAAGACATACTTGATTATCTTCCTCCCAATATTGAACCAAATCAATATCATAATCTCCATTATTATACATGTTACTGTTCGGAATCGTTACGACAGCATTTTCCGGAAGATTTTTTAATTTATTCCTTAACTGTTTTACAGTCATAAATCTTATCCTCCTTAATAATCTCTTCCGTTTCCCCAACGAAACGAATCATCCATGAATACTGCTGCCTCATTAACCGCCTTAATCACCATAACTATACCAAAAGCGACAATAAGACATAACGCCCCAATCACTACAAACCTCATAAAACATCAATCCTTTCCTTATAAATGTAAAACCCTTTCGGAAATCTCTTGAGTTCTTCCCTGATTCCAAAAGTTGGTTCCGATGTAACCGCAAGTTCTCCGAGCTACATTCATTTTGCTCTGGTCACGGTTTCCACAAACCGGGCATTCCCATACAAGCTTTCCATCGTCTTCAACCACTTTTATCTCTCCATCAAAACCACAGACATGACAATAATCGCTGCGCGTATTCAACTCGGCATACATGATGTTGTCGTAAATATAACGAATGACAGAGAGAACCGCAGGGATGTTATGGGACATATTAGGCACTTCCACATAGCTGATTGCTCCGCCAGGACTGAGTGCCTGGAATTCGGATTCAAAAGACAACTTTGTAAAAGCGTCTATAGGCTCAGTAACATGAACGTGGTAGCTGTTAGTAATATAATTCTTGTCTGTGACTCCCTCGATGATGCCGAAACGTTTCTGCAAGCACTTGGCAAACTTGTATGTAGTGCTTTCCAGTGGGGTACCATACAAAGAGAAGTCAATATCTGTTTCAGCTTTCCACTGTGCTGTATGCTCATTCAGCATCTCCATCACATGGATAGCAAAGTTCTTACCGCCGGCTGTGTGAGACTCACCAGTCATACACTTCACACATTCATACAAACCGGCATAGCCAAGGCTAATGGTAGAATATCCATGGTAGAGCAGCTCATCGATTGTCTCATTCTTATCCAATCTTGCCAATGCTCCATGCTGCCAAAGAATCGGAGCAATATTTGACGGGGTGCCTTTCAAACGGTTGTGCCGTGCCATAAGTGCTGGATAGCAGATATTATCGAGACGGTCTCTCAAAATATCATCAAAAAGGGCAAAGTCTTTATGAGAACTTAACGCCACATCCGGAAGATTGATTGTCACCACACCCTGATTGAATCGTCCGTAGTATTTGTGACCGGCTTTCCAGTTGTTGCATTTTGAGTAGTTTTCTGTAGTTCTGTCCGGTGTAAGAAACGAACGACAGCCCATGCAGGTGTAAGTATCTCCGTTCTTCAGCTCCCGCTCAATTTTGTTAGAAATATAATCCGGCACCATTCTCTTGGCCGTACACTGAGCCGCAAGCTCTGTAAGATAGAAGAATTCTGAATCTGGCTCCACATTGTTTTCATCCAGAGCATATATGAGTTTCGGAAATGCTGGCGTGATCCAGGTACCGGTTTCATTCTTTACACCCTGAATACGTTGCTTCAGAACTTCTTCTATAATATTGGCGAGATCTTTCTGCTCCTGCTCATTCTTAGCTTCGTTAATATCCATATACACCGTAATGAATGGAGCCTGCCCGTTTGTTGTCATCAACGTAACGACCTGATACTGGATGGTTTGAACCCCTTTGGTAATATCATCACGAACCAGTTTTTCGATGAAATCATTATACCGACGTATAGAATCTCCCCATTGTAAAAGATCAGAATACTTTTTTCTGAACCGTTCTCTGGTATCGTTCACAAAAGGTGCAAGGTGAGCCAGACTGATGGACTGCCCGCCATACTGAGAGCTTGCCACCTGAGCGATGATCTGCGTAGCGATGTTACAAGCTGTGCTGAACGTGTGGGGCTTCTCGATAAGTGTACCGGATATCACAGTGCTGTTTTGAAGCATGTCCTCCAGATTTACGAGACAGCAGTTATGAGAGTGCTGAATGAAGTAATCGGCATCGTGAAAGTGAATGAGTCCGTCTTCATGAGCCTTTACGACATTTTCAGGAAGCAGGCGCCGCATAGTAATATCCTTGGAAATCTCTCCGGCAATATAATCCCTCTGTGTAGGAATGATTTCCGGATTTTTGTTGCTGTTCTCCTGCTTGACAGCTTCGTTCTGAAACTCCACAAGAGACATTACCTTTTTATCGGTATCCGATTCACGCTTCAGCTTATGGTCGTAGCGGTAGCGAATATAACGCTTTGCTACTTCGTAAGCTTTCATTTTCATCAACTCAGTTTCAACAATCTCCTGAATCTCCTCAACCTCAACAGCCCTTTTAAACTTATTGAGCTGCTCGACAATCATCTGCGTAGTGATTTGGAGTCCAACATTGTTAAGCTGTTCCTCTGCACTGACCTCCGCATTTGCATTTGATATTGCGTTAAATATCTTTTCAGCATCGAACGCAACCTCTGTTCCGTCCCGTTTGATGATTTTTGTAATCAATGTTATACGCCTCCGTTCTTATTTTTTAGAAAAAGAAAGAGCCCTTGTTAGGACTCCTCATTTGAAAACATTTGATTCACTTTATCAGAAGCAAATCCTCCAAAATATGCACTTTTGATAGCACCCATACAATGCTTTTTATTTGACTCTTCAGCTTTCTTATCGCTAATACAGCCAAGAGATTGCCGAATGTTACATAAATCAATCATTGCTAGATGATACTTCCAAATAGCATAGAATATAGGGTTTATTTGTTTCTTCATAAAATATCACTCTCCTTCCATTAAAGGAGTTGTATTTAATGCGATAATTCTCTGGTTTGTACTTCCATAGAATTTACCAACACATCTTTGTGATTCTATGTATGGTCCGTCTACCAATGCGTCTACAAATCGTAGCACTTCCAAACCACAAATTTCCTCATAAATATAACCTGTGTAAAGCCAGATAGTTTTCTCCGGCATTTCAGCTTTGAGTCGCCTTGCCAGCCGGGTGACCTCAGCTCGATTAAGCGGATGTAGAGGATCTCCGCCACTGAATGTTAAACCAGAAATATAACTCGGTTTCAGCAAGTCAAAAAGCCTTGTTTCTGCATCCTCGTCGAACAAATATCCTGATGTTGGGTCGTGCGTATCAGGATTATGGCAGTTGTAGCAGTTATGTTCACATCCAGATACCCACAAAACTACTCTGCATCCGATACCGTCTGCAATACTGATTGGTGTGATTTTTTGGTAGTTCATAAAATCCAGTTCTCCTTTGAAAATATCAGTCCGCCACCAGCCATCAACGTAAATAAAAAGAATGTTGCATCCCACTCGATGGGTACAGACAACGCCCCTAAACCTATCATAACAGCTCCGTAGAGCTTATTTTTCAATAATTCTCGTTTAAACATAACCTATCTCCTTAAATTTTGACAAAAGAAAGAGCCGTTGTTACGCGGCTCTCAAGGTATTGCTTAGATTATCTCCTTAACATGTTCTTTTTCTTTGTTGGCTTTTTGGATACCGGCCTCAATGTCATCCATCTTTAACTGCATTCCGCTTTCTCTGAATTTGGAATATGCTTTGGCCGTTGCACAGTGCTCAATACACTGACATACCCGGTTAATCAGCGCATAGACACAAATATAGACAATAAGAAACGCAATTACAATCTGTACAAATGTCATTTTTGTTTTCCTCCTCGATCTCTAAAAATAATACTTAACAGCAACCCAATTACAAACCACAAAACTGGATTATCAATCATTTCAAGTATCTTCATGTTTTGTCACTCCTTCCGCAAACTCAATATTTACTTCTACAACATATTTATTATGTTGCTCATCATAATTTAGAGACTGGGTAACAGAGAATAAATCTTGACCCAGCCATTGTAACTGTCCATTCATCGGATTGATGGCATCTCTAATCCACAAAAATTCTTCCGGATGTTCTATACAGTATTGCATTGTAAATCCACATCGGTTCAATGCCTTCTCGATTTGCTCGTCATATTGAGATGCTATTTCTCTACTAATTTGTTCAATTATTCCTGACATCATTTCTCTGTTCCTCCCGTAGAGATTTCAGAGAGCTTGACTCTCATCTTGTCAAGAATATCCTCCACCGTTTTTCTGGTAGCATCGCTCAGTTTTATATAAGCCTTATGCTCATCGTACCAATCGAAGATTTCAAACAGCTTTCCTTTTGACCAGCTAAATGCCCACCAATCACAAATCATTTCAAGAATATAATTGTAGGGCATATCCAGAGCAATCTCGCCCTCTTTCGGGTCATCGTTGATGAGAACCCAGTGCTGCCAGTGATGAGGATTACGATGCAGGTGTAAAAGCCAAGCCCGTCTGTAGTTCTCCATCACCTTATAAGACCTGTTTCCTCCATAGAAATATGCGTCATAAGCTTCATATTCGTCTTTCTCATTCTTAGAAGCATCATGCGCAAATTCTGTCTGCCATCCAGCACCGTCTTCATTTACTAAAAGCTCTGGGAGATTCTCACGAATCCACTCGAAGCCTTTGTAAACATTAGCGCGATGCTGCTGTAAATATAAATCATACTGTGCGCTCAAATTTTATCACCTCGATTCTTTTTTAAGAAGTATTCTTGCATTTTTGTTGGCTGATAACCACCTTGTTGGTAGTCTCTTTTATTACATTCACTGAAACAAAACCCAATAGACATTTCTGGATTATTCAGCATTACTTCTCCAATAGCCTCGTCCGAGACTTCTCCAAAATATAAATCTTTTTCTTCGTCAATTTCGGTTATTTCACCAATTTGAAAAGTACCAAAAAGTTTTATCGGTTTTCCAAGAATCTCTTTTGGATTAACTAATCCATTCGTTAATGACGATAATTTTCCTTCAATTCTCAATCAACTTTCCTCCGTAAATTAAGCAAAGCCTTTGGGTGTCGGTTTTTGCTCCTGATAATCCGGGCAGGAAAACGAAATATCCACATGTTCATGCTCCATCATAGTATCCCATCCGTAATCATCATTCGGTCCATCACCATATGTAGTATTTTTCAATTTCTCCATAGCCTGTTTGGGATGTCCATAATATTTGCACACTCGCTTGTACATACATTTATCACAATCTGTTAATAATTTAAGCATTGCTATTCTCCTTTCACGCGACGAAGTTCGTCACTTGTCATTTCCTTTTCCAAACGCTTAATTGCTCTGTCGAGAGATGATATAAGCCCGCTTCTATAAGAGCGCGACCCACATCGAATACTTCCTCTGTCATATCGAAGATTAAACCAATCCTTCTCTCGAACTGTAAGCGGTCGTTCGGCTTGTATTTCGATGCAGCGTTTTAAATCTTTCATCTGCATTTCTAACTGCTTATTATCAAAATCTCGCCAGTTCATTATTCTCCACCTATCTACACTGAATATTTTTTTGGAAGTTTACTTTTGCAATCTTCCAAAGTCATATCTTTGGTAATATACATATTGTGCCATCCATTATGAGGAAAAAAACCAATTCAACTTAACCACGCAATCATCGGCATTAGCGATATTGATAGATTTTTTTAGTTCATCGATTGTTGGTGTTCTATCGTTGCATAGATATTCTTTAACTATTTTCATTCGGTCGGTTCCTCCACATTACACGTAATAATCTCACTGTACGGAAGCTGCTCGATCCAATGGCAAAACTCCCGCCATTCATCCAGCTTGTGATTCTTACGGTAAATATAAATACCAGACAGAACTTCATAGTTCAGCATCACCGTCCGTTTCTGGTTGTAAGAGCTGGGAAGAAGCTGAATCATCTGCCACCAGTATCGTTTATCCTGCCGCTTCAGGAACTGCTCTCTGGCGCTGTTAAGAGCGACAATAGTGGCCATCAATGCGCCCATGTAATCATACATAAAGTCGCTGACTTTCTCATCCATCAAATCTCCATCAGTGTTACCTCTCGGAGCCGCACCCCAACAAGACAGATGCTCGCAACTGAAATCCTCCAGCGTAAACTCCTTTGCATGAATTTTGTGCATTGTGGAGCAGGAGTTGGCAACCGTACCGATTTTGTACGTATCAAACTCCTTCCACCAATACAATGGAGCCGTAATATCTACATATACGGCAATCATCCGGCGGAATTTTCCGTGAACTGAACCGGCTTTTGCCAGCTTCATCATCAGTTCATGATCTGCCTTGCCGAGCTGCCATGAATGGTCATATGCATGGGTACAAGGTATCTCTACTGCGCAATGTTCGCAGCCGATTCCATCTTCACCACCTTTGCAGATACCGCTGTCAGACTTATTCCAACTATTCATCGGGTTTCGCATACCACGGATAACATGTTCCCATCCCATTACCTCAAAATTTTCAATTTTAATCATCGCTCTCGTTCCTCCCTAAAACCTCTATTTTAAATCTCAATTCACGGCCATCCATATCGCTGACTTTAAGTCCGTCCAACATATCGTTTAAGGATTTAATAGAATCCTCGTCAATAATTATAGTTTCGGTTTTGTAGCGTTCAAACGTGCCGAGTTTCCTGCGAAGAATATTACACAACTCGATTCCGTAATTGTCAAAATAATGAATTGCTTTTCTGTCATCATAAGGACCAAATGCTTCCTCATAAGTGATTGGTCTACGAATGTTACATTTAAGTTCCCACGCCAAGTGACAAATATGATCGGCCGTTTTAAGCGTAGGACAAACAATAACTCCGTCGGTTTCGGAAGCTTCTTTTATAAGTCTTGTTGTTTTTCCGTTTCCTCTACCGCCAAATATAAAATGAGGTCTATTGTCTATCGGTTCTTGCTGAAACCGGCATCTCCAAACATCCATTCCTAAATTCTCCTTTCCTCACACGTTTCACAGTGACAATCAGTTGAGGGAGTCCCTTTGGAATATAATCCGCAGTAGACTCCCTCATCCGTATCAGGTATCCATTCTTTTCGCTCTTTGCACTTGTACTCACCCCATGTTTTACAAAATATAGCATTGGAGCAAGTTGTGCAGTTCTTTATATCAGGCATTTTACACCCCTTTCAATCTAACCATCGGTTATCCAGATAATAGAAGCCGTATACACATACACCGATAAAGATAATCCATAGCACCCAAAATATAATTGTTCCGCCGTTGGATTCCAGCAACTCTACTGTTTCGTCAATCGTTTTATTTTCATAAAAGGGTGTGTTGTCCGAAATAGTATTATTCTTTAACTCTGTGAATATTGTTCCGGTGTATTGTGTTGCTACGCCGTAATAGCAAAATCTAACTTTTACTCGTTCACCAGATTCCCAACTCCAAACCTTATCGCCTTCAATAGTGGTTATGTGTTGATCTGTAGGAATTCGTATTTTTTCATAAGGGAAAGAAATATCAAGAAAACTTATTTCTGAAGAATGTTGTGACCCTCTGTTTTCTACTTCCCATTCATACCAGACTTTTAGTTTTCTATGCTTGTTTCCTTCATCATCTTCTTCAGTCACATACTCTTCATGCCGCTCATAGCGTTCTTCTACTTTTTCTACATACATATATTCTCCGCCTATTTCCGGGTAGGTAACGGTGTCTACGGCTTTTAAATCACCGTAGACAAACGCATTACCGACATTGGTTCGCATACCATAGGCAAAAATATCAGAACTTTGAATCTTTACAGCCTTGTTATAGATTTCGTTTTTATCCATCTGGTACTCCGAAATCTTTCCAGAAATCAAAACACCGATCAGGAGCATTACGGCTATAATAGATACACTTGCGAGAATTTCACGCTTCGTTATCTCAAAATCCCCGAAGTCGAACCCTCTTTTTCTATGCCCGTGATAGTAACCCATACGTCAATCCTCCCCGAATAGATTTTGTGGAGCATCAACCGGGGCTTCGTAATCCAGATACTGATAGCTCTGCCTCTCATACCCAAGCATATTCAGAAATATCCTTGTCGGGAATTTTTTCACATAACGGTTGTACGCTTTTACCTGCTTGTTATAGTTGCTCCTGTACTCAGCGATAAGATTTTCAGTCATAGCCAGTTCATTCATAAGTTCTCTATAGTTCTCATCAGCTTTTAATTCCGGATATGCCTCAGAAACAGCAGCAATAGCAGTAGTAGCGTTTTCAATATCCCCGGCAGAGCCACGCCCCTCGACAATAGCCGCCAACGTTTCAGCTTCATGCTTATCGTATTGCTTAACGCAATCTGCCAAATTGTAAATCAGATCCACCCGTCGCTTTTCCTGAACCTTAATATCCGATTCAGCGGTGTTCACCTGCTCTTCAAGAGCGAAAGCTTGGTTCTGAGAGCTTTGCACTCCAAACACACACAATAAAATAACAGCCACAACTCCGGCTGCTACGATCAACATTACTTTCCAGTTTTCTTTAATAGTTTTCATACTTGTTTCTCCTTTTCATTTAATTTGTAAACCATTTCTCTCAGATAAGAACTGATCGCAATCGGATACAAATCAGATTTCATGTCTAAAAACTCGTCCATCATGAAGATGGTACTGATTCTTTTCCGCCCTTTCCCGAAGATTACTGTCATACAGTCCCTATACGAGTGTTCTTGCGGTTTTAAATTGAAATTCACCTCGTCTAAGTGTTCATCCAAAGCAACTTTACATGCCGAATCCATTATCAGTTTCTTTACAGAATCGCTATCATTCATGATTGTTCTCCTTTTCGTTTATCGTGAATTTCCGAATGCAACCGCTTAAAATGCATTGCCCGGCGGTTCTTAAACTCTTCCAGATCAATTTCTTCCCATCCATTCGGAACATCCTTGAAATATCTGTTAATTTCAACCGTCTTTCCGTCCGGTTCAATTACATTCAGGATGCCAACAGTGTCGAAGTCGCCGTTTTTGCGATCTGTCAAATACTCCTCGCACATAGCCTTGTAGGGTGTATCACTGGGAATATAAGGCATAGTGATCGGGTAGAGTTCTTCAAGAACCTGGTCTACCAATCCGGAATGCCATATCGTGTTGGTTAATGTTTCAACCATAATAAAACGATCAATATCACGATACTTAACCGTCCCATCAGCGTAAACATATTTGAACAAGCTGCTCATACGTTTACACTGATAATTCACTTCTTCTCCCTGATGTCCACTTGTATCGGCAATGTGACTCCATGTTTCTTCCGTATCCTCGATAGGACAAAGCGGCTTACCGTCAATTAAACGGTTAAGAATTCCTTTTGTAAAACCAATACTGAACCCGCTGTGGTTATCTTCTTCGAGACTTTTAAAAGCCTTTAAAGCAGATTCATAGCAGGCACACCCATAATCCCATTCTTCTTTAGGCTTGTCGCCTCTTTCGTGTTCACAGGCAAATTTTACTTCCTGCTCTGCCCATGACAGAAGACTTGATTTAGATTCATCGGGAAGTTTCCCGTTCCGATCGTCTATGTACTCGTTGGCAAATATCTTTCTGGTATCGCCTCCGAACGCGGCAACAACCTCCGGCAAATTCTCATTCACCGCGTCAAATATCAATCCCTGGTTGCGGCACCATTTAACAGCCTAGTCAAGAAGCTCATCAACCCTACAAGTCCACAGGATGAGTTTTGCTCCCTTTTTCTGCTTCTCCTTCAAATATGAAATTGTGCTGCGTCTCGGCTCACCGATTGCTGGGTACTTGTTTTCGCAAATTGTACCATCAAAATCTACTGCAATAATATACGAACTCATAATTTTCTCCTTTCTACCCTTACTGAAAATATCAAACCAGCGGTAACGAATGATCTTTTGCTATTTCTGCAATTTTCTTCGCCAGTTCTACAGATGCTTCATTTCTTGCATCCGTATCATTTTCTGCCATCTTACAAATTGTGGCGATAAAGAGGCGCATCGCTGACTGCTGCAAAGTCCTGTGTGCACCGCAAATAGTCTTCGCAAAGATTTCTTCATTGCACGCCAAGTTATTCACATAATCCAAAATATCATTGGCGAGCTTCTTCCCTTTTTCATCAGGTCTCATAACATTCTCCTTTCCATTCTTCAACATCGTATCCGTGTTTATTAAGCCACTCGGCAACCAAATGGCGATGACAAAACTTCTCAGGTTTCTCATAACAAACCAGAACGATATCCAGACCACCAGAGATATAGTTCAGTACATCTACAATTCTTGACGCATCCAACGAAACCAACTGTTTAGCAAACTTAAAACGGTAATCAGCTTCGTTATGGTTTCTATGCCATTCCGACAATAAATCGTTTAAAGGAGCAAGTAGCTTGTATTCCATCCCGCCATATCCTTTCGGTGGTTTCCGAGATATAGAAATCGGGACAATGTTCGCTGGAATGTTTTTCAAGTTAGCAAAATAACTTGTATAGATTTTCATTTATCTCCTCCTGAATTTGTCAACGCTTTTAACGGCGCCGGTCTTCTTGTTAATAACTCGGTAGCAGAAATCCGTTTCTTCAACTAACATCCAGTCATTCCAATTAAGACAATGCGCTGTCAAGCATTCTTTCTGCTTCCGTGTCAATCTTTTCGGTTGTTTCACAATTCTCCTCCTTTCCGCAAGCTTTATACAAAGCAAACAATATAGATAAACGCTCCTGGTAGGACATCCTTGCACTTCCACGAGCTATCGGATGTATCAGTTTTGCGTCTGGATGTTCTTCCAAAAATCCGGCACATTTCTTCTCCCAGTCAAATAGTGGGCGCCCAACAATCGCTTCACAAAATTTAGCAAACGTCATACACTCACCCTCTTCTCCGTTAATCTCTTATACAGTTCTTTCGCTTCATCTCCCTGAAAAGCGTTAATAATGTCAATTTCTTTTTCCTTCCCGCGTCGTCCGACAATCAGCACAGGAATATTCCCATGCGTATAGTCAAAACTCGCAAGAAAAGTATCCGATTTGTTTTCCACCTGCTTCTCCTTTCCATGCAAGAAGAAAGAGCCCTTGTTAGGACTCCTCTTCGTTTTCTTTTTTAGATTTCTGATATTTATAGATTTCCTTTAATCCTGTAATAACAAAACCGCACCCAACCCCAATAGCAAGCCATACTGCCCCAGTAATCAATCCACGTCTGTACATATCGGCGCCATAAGCAACCAAAGCTTCTGTATGCTCCGGAATAAGCTGCTCAATTTCTTTCTTTTGAATTTCAGTAATAATCATAAAATATCACTCTCCTTTCATTAAAGGGGTTGTAAATGCTGCGTGTTACCACTTCACATAGCTGCTTTCGTTGAAGTCTTTCTTATCCCGTAAAGCTCTGCCGATAGCAAGGTCAATCCCAGACTTCGATTTCAGATGATAATAATACAAATCCTTGTATGGCGTATTTAGTCTGTCAATTCGCCCGGCAGATTGCTTCATAATCTTGTAAGAGTAGTTCTGTGAGTAAAATATAATTGTATCTGTCTTGACGCAGTTCCACCCTTCAGCTCCGGCATTGTACTGGACCAGATATACCCATGCTTCTCCATCAGGAACTGGCTGATGACAATGACCATTCCATTCAGCCACTTTCATACAATTTCCTGAACATGGTTCATTAGTGCATTTCTCATAATCTCTATCACATGGACAAAAGAGAGTTTTGAGCAATTCTAACTCATAATCGAAGTTGTAAAATATAATTGCCCGTGGATGCTTTTCGAGAATCTCCAACAGAGCTACCTGTCGTGATTCTGCTGTGTTGACTATCTTTCGCCAAATATAACAAAGACCGCCAGCATTCTGAATTGGTTCATTCTTATATGGGTTCCATCTGGTTCGTCCAACATCTTTATACATCTCAATGTCATATGAAACGACAACATCTTCATGATGAGAAACCGTGGTTCGTCTGAAATCCATGTTTACCAAAATATCATTTCTATGCCGTATCAACTTCCCGGTGTTTAAATACCGATCCACTTTCGGGAACTTACTGAAGCGGCTATAAACAATATGCTCTCTGGTGAACTCAGTCCGATTCTTATAAAATCCATTGGCAATGAAAACGGGAATATAATCCTGCCAGGTGTCTCCAGGAGTAGCCGAGAGCAAAATCCATTGATTGTTTCTCGCTATCTTTAGGAATGATTTTACCCATGCCCCAGAGCCAACGACCCTCTGTTCATCAAATATAAAAAAGGCTTCTGTGATGTCTTCGTATTTTTTGATGTTGTTCCACGAATCGACGATTACCGTATTACTATACAAATTTACTTCTCTGTTAATAGAAAGAAGGAAGGGTGATAGTTCACCCTCCCATTCGCAAGTATCCCGTTTTCTGGCAGTTGTGATAATGTACAAATCCATAGGCGGATCTCCCATCGGCATATAGTTATCGCCGGCAACACCGCCAAGAAGTTCCCCACCATTCAGAAAGAAGTAATACGCAAGAGCCGTTCTTGATTTACCAGAACCGACATCACCGCAAAGAATGCAGCCGTTTTTCATCTGATTAACAGCTTTCATTTGGTAATCATATAATTCAAGTCCCATGGCTCCTGTCGCCCTCCTTCAAAATATCAATATTCATCAGGAAACAGGATAGTAGTAACGCTTCTATCCCATTCCGTAATAATCCAAATCTTGGTATTGGAGTTCTTGTGTTCATAAACCGCAAGAATCCGTTCGCCGTCTCTCAAAGACTCATCTGCTGTTTGCTTGTCCTCATTACAGGTGTCGCCCCAGTCACACTGGCTATATCTGCCGAGCGAAACCTGAACGAAATTTTTAAATGAGGAATCCTCTTTCATTTTCGTATCAACACCGATAGTTGTTACAACTCGACCGAGTTCAAATTTGGGTGTCTGTTTGATTACAATAACATCTTCCTTCAAAATAGCATTTATAGCTTCTTTTGCTGCTCCGATACCGTTATCACGATCATACAGCCACTCGTCAAATTCGTTGTCTGATGAAAGATCCACCTTCATAACTCGCCCTTTCAAGTAGTCAAAGTAAGACTGTTCTTTTAAAAGTTCAGCGGCTTCTTTCTCTGACATATCTTTAGGGTCATACTGAAGAATCCCCAACCCTAACGGTTTTGAAGCATTATATAATGCAGCAAGCACCTTTGCTTTATTCAATCCTTTAATGTTTATCATCTTTATTTTCTCCTTTCAAAATATCATCCATTCTACGAATCAACAGTCTGGTCTGCCAAACATCTGAAAAGTACATCATAGTAAACCAGTAGTTTTCAGTTGAATCACCCTCTCTAATCGGATCGCAAAACACGTCTCCGACCTTGATGTATGCGGCTACACCAAGAAGCGAGAGATGAATATAACACATCAGTGCAACAACCTCATCAATATCCTGTGCTACCACAAGAACATGGTTCTGGTAATTAAGATTCATTTTTTCTAATTGCCGCCTGACTTCATGAACACCAGCAATCAATGTAGCTCCTGCTCCGCAGCACGGATCGTGAATTGTGACATAGCCTTTCTCCTCGATTTCTTTTGAAACATCATCAACGGTAATCTTAGCCATAAGGTCACAAATATGGTATGGAGTGAAGAATTGACCATTCTTGCCATCACCCAAACCAAGTTCCATAAAAATGCCGCCCAAAAAGTCCTGCTCTGGATTTTCTTCCAAAGCCATGACCGTATGAGCGGCAAGTTCAGGAAACAGTTGCTGTTCTTCTCTGTTGTACTTATTGATGATTTTCAAATATCTTTTCTCCCGCTCATCATAGTGGCTCTTATCAACCGGATTAGATAAAGAACAAGCAAACATTACGACAAAGTCTCTCCACACATCCCATGCTCTGTGACGAGTAGTAAGCCGTCCGAACACTCTTAGAAATTCTTTTCTTGTATCCGAGTTTTTCTGCTGAACTGTTGAAGGTGTGACGGCTTTTTCGGACTTAGAACCATAAACTTGGTTAATGGCCGTCTTCAAAGCATCTTCTTTTTTCAAAATATAATCTGGCATCTTCGGTGGTTCGTACTTGGGCGGAAGAGAAGACGGTCTCTGTTTTGGTTTTACCGGACCAACAGCGGGTTTTTCTTTGGCTGTAGATTTCTGCTGTTTCGACTTCTTTTTCTTCCAAAATGGCATAATTTCTCCTTTCGTTACATGGCAGCTATTCGAGCGGCAATTCCTTCTTCAGTATGTTATTAAAATTTCCTTTATTGCCGAGCGCCTTTTTCATGAAGCAAAGAGCCAGCCCTTTCTCAGGATCATACTCATCGTTTTTCTGGCACTTCACAACTGTTTTGCTCCCGTCTTTCCAGATAACAATAGTAGCAGGCTCATTAAATATGACTTTTTCATACATCATATCGAAAGGAATATTAGATACCCCGCTTTCCATAGAAGAATACTGTTCAATAATTCCGTCCAGCTTTATTTTTATCCTCTGTTCATAAGAAAGACTACTTGTTTCCATATTTGTAACTATGATTGGTATTACTCTATCGTTCACAATTACTTTTACGTCGAGTCCTTTCTCTCTCCCTAAATATAAGCAATTAAATAATTCGTTCATTTTCAGGTCCTCCTTTCAAATATAAAAAGAGGGCGGCTACCATTTTTAAGCAACAACCCTCTCACTCAGCATCAGTTAAACGGAACCTCGTCCGGCCCTTCCATGGAATCATACTTGTCGGCAAACTCATCTTCTTCGATGGTCACATACATCGTCTTCAAATATGCCTTAACGCCGGTCTTGTCATTAACTTCCCAGTTATACGGTCTGATGGTCAAATCGACATTGCGGATCTCCGCATAATCCAAGGAAGCAATCGACTCGTCATCCAGCAGAGTCTTGGTCTTTCTGGTAACCATATATACCTTGGGCGGGATGTTCTCGTAGCTCACCTGCACCTGAAGATAATACTTCGGCTCGTCCCCCTCCTCACGGGGCTCAAGTCTGCGGATATTCCAGCCCTCATCATCAAGTTTATTCGCCAACTCCACATCATCAATGATTACGCAGAAGTTCCGGCTGCCTTTGCGGTTATACTTGGATTCTTTTCCAGAGAAGTTCCTGAATATAATTCTCGCATTCTCCATGATAATATTGTCGTTTACTCTGTTAGCCATTTTTTCGTTCTCCTTTTCTTTTTTTTTTATTTAGTTAAAGGGCAGACCTTCCTCATCATCGGGTGGATTCATAAATTCCCGCTTTGCGACAATTTCGGAAATATCATACCCAAGGTCACAATCCATGTGGAACTGGTCGTCATGGAACTTCGGACAGTCAAAACACGTAGCGTACTTCATATCGCCGCACGGCGGCAGCCAAGGTTCAGGAATATCAACATCCGCATCGTTTGTTCCAAGCTCCTTGACATACGGATCATCTGATACAAACCACTCGAAATCTCCATACTCCGAGATAGTCTTTACCGCTTCATCCACAAGCTTGTCATAATAAGACCGGTCAATGTCTTCTTCCTTATTCAGCTCACGAACCATTTCTGCTTCAAGCCAACGGAACCCTGACGAGCCAGTTACCGCATAATACTTGCCGTTCTGTTCTCTGAGAAGCACACCGCCTCCAGTACCAGGTTTAACCGGACAGAAACGACCAACCTTCCCGATGAAACGATAGTTATGCCCCTTGTCGATTTCCGGCTGAAGCTCCGCACAAATTTTCTCGAAAGTTGTATCTGATAACAGTCCCTTTTTGTAGTCACTCTCTGCCTTTGCGAACTGCTTTTCAAATTCTGTTACATCCGGAAGTCCTTCGTTCATATCCAAATATATTGCCGTCTTGACCTCTTTCGTTTCCGCCATATCCTCAAAGAGAATATCTTCCTTGCTGAACAAGGTCTTAAAGACGTATGGAACCTGAAACTGCGTTCCCGTCGCCGTCCATTTACCGAGGTCGCCATTTTCATCCCTATATCTGGCAATATAAACAGCATCATTTACCAGACACATTCTGTCGTATGTAGCCTCGTGTTCAAATGTATAGCCATACCTCTTACCAAAATCCATGACAAACTGGATAATCTCCGGTGTTGCATCGGGGATCTTGATAGAGTCTGTCTTAATGTGAGCAACCGTGTACCCGCGTTTCTGTACCTCATGCTTCAAGTCTACCATGAACAAAGCGCCACGCTTCGCCACAATATTGTCAATGTTTCTCGGATCGCGGAACGCATTCTCAAAGGATGCCGAGGTCAGACCATAAACCGAATTGATAGCTGTCTTCAAAGCATCTGCAAGCTGCTTAGATGTCATTTCGCCATTTATTACTTTCTGAATATAAGGCGTGAGCTTGCCATCCAGCATCTTGTTCACGATATCCCATGCCTCATGCTTGATGCTGACACGCCCCTCAACAATATCACGGAACGCCGTTGTGAATTTTACACCAAACAGAACCTCGGCAATCGCACTGTGCGGATGCATAGAAGCAATATCCAACAACGCATCATTTCCGTGCATACCAGGCTCGGAATATACATATCCGCCTTCTCCAACTTCCTCTTCACGATACACGGACTTCCCGTTTTCAAAGGTATATCCCGGAAAATATGGAAGAAGACTTCCTGCTTCACCATGCGTTTGCTCCATCATCTCAGGGCAAGCTTCTGCCAGGAAATTATAGGTTTCAGCATCAATGTTATGCACCGGCTCCGCGAGATTCCGATAATGGAATTGGTCTTGTGGCTTCCGCTCATTGCCAAATATAATCTTGGTTGTGAGCGTGTTTGTTGTGTCATTGACCGTCATGCCTGCCAAATCAGCCAGAATCTGCCTAGCCGTCCAGTCCGCTTTCAAATAAACAAAGGTTGCCTCTGTTGCAATAACATCGTTATCACAATACTCGGCAACCTTAGTCCAAAGTTCTTCAGGAACCGGCTCATCCCACGGAAGTCCCAACTCCTGATGATGTGTCCCCGCCTTTATGATGCGAATTTCCGTATCTGAGAAGCCTTTCTTTTCCAGTTCTTTTTCAGAAATGTTACCCATCTCGATTTCCAGCTTTTTCAGGCTCTTTTTATTCCCGGTAGAAGCGAAATCGTACACGTCCGTATAAGACACATTATATGCTTCACCAAAGAAACAATCGCGGTTAGCGCCTTTCTTCGCCCCGACAATTTTCTGAGACAAATTATAGAGCTGCTCGTTCGTATAACCCATCAGCCTCGCATATAAAATATGGTTATCGTAGCGCCGGCAGTTAAAACCAACCAGCCGGAACCTCATCAATTCCTCGATTTCGGTAGGTGTCGGGTTAATCATCCTTACAACAGGCTTTCCCTCACCCTCAATCTTCCAGTTTACGAGAAACAGGTTCGGAAATACCTCCACATCATAAAATATAAGTTTTGCATCATCGTTCTTAACGCCAACAGATGTATCCGCAGACTTGAACTGCATCTTATTGACAAGCTTGATACAGTAGTCTGCCTGATTGGTGCTGCTGGCTGCAAAAGCTAATACCGCATTTCGCATATCTGTAACGTCATAATTCAGGTCACTGGCATATGCATCCTCCAGTATTTTGTAGATAAAATCGATACTGGGCTTAGTTCCGGGGTGTATTTCTTTCTCCAGATTACGCTTAATAAGTGTTCTAAGCCCTTTCTCGCTTTTAATCGCATCAAAATTTACCATCTTGTTTTCTCCTTTCATCGGTAAACCAGAGCTAATCGTTGCGATAGGCAAATCATTACACTTCGACAATTTACGTCTAAGAGAACTCTTGCCACTGAACACCTTAACTTCTATATGGTCATCGTATATTCGACTTAACATTGCCGGATCGCCAGTATAAATATAATGCAGATGAATACCGGCTCCGCTCTTGCTCAACTCTGCATAAGTCGGCGGCCATTTACTTGCCGCTTCAAAATTCTTTTCAAAGGATTTATTGCCATCCTTATCGGGAATATCAAAGTCGATAACTATGTGATTCTCCGGAACTTTAACATAATGAAGTTTGAATGTATCAAGTTCCGAAAGATACGTTTTGCAATCGTCCCATTTCCCAGTAGGAGTTTCCTTGGCTGTGGCATACTGGGCGGGACATTCCTCACATTGTTTATCAAATATGTTTGGACACTCCCTGGCATCGTTAAAAGATAACCAGGAATTTGGTTTTGATTTCTGATTTTCACCTCCCGGCTTTTTTTCGGGTTCAAATTTGTCTGATCTAAACCCGGAATAGTAACTGCGAACTCTTGAACCATCGTCAAGATTAAACCGTTCGTCATAGTTCCTGAAATAATTCTTGAGTTCTTCCTTAAATGCCCTTTGCGGCAGAGAATATAAAACCTTTGCTTCATCGCAGTAAGTCTTATACATTTCCCAAGCCGCTTTTAAAGTTGTCCCGTCCTCTCTCTTGAACACATGGTATGAATCGATAATATAGTTGTAAAAATCATTCGATGCCCCGAGCATACTTATCGGAATATAATCATCGAACATACCAGGGTCACTCAAATATACCTCCTGACAGTGGTACGCAATCGCACCAAGTTCAAACCCAACCTGTTTTACGATAGTCTTGTACTCCTTTGGATTCAGCTTATTGCCGCTCGGAGATACATCAATCAGTCTTCTAATAAGACCTGATTTCGCATCCGTAATCTTCACCGGCTTATTTGTACCCATAAAAAGAAAACACTTAAACCGATTGGCGTAAGTGGATTTGAACTTTTCATTTACTGTCATTAACTCATGAGAGACCAAGCTGTTCAGCCTTGTGTTGTCCTCTATCCGCGACAAATCGCCATCGTGCTGAATTGCTACAAGAGGATTGCTCTTAAATGCCTCCAATGCAAATGAATTGCTGGCAGAACCAAGAGCCTTAGCGTCAAACACGGAATAATATCCCTCGAAAAGCTGCTGAATGATATTCAGAACAGTAGACTTACCTGTTCCGGCTGCTCCGTATAAAACCATAAACTTCTGCAATTTCTTTGAATCACCGGATACAACAGAGCCAATCGCCCATTCAATTTTGCGCCTTTCTTCCTCGGAATATAATACAGACATCAGCTTATCGTAAGCAGACAAATCGCCAGCTTCAAGCGGATAGTTCAGCTTTTTACTGGCGTAATCTTTTTTATTTGTAGGCGTGTTTGAAAATATAAGTTTCTCGTCCAGCATATGGAAAGAATCCCTTAACTGCTTTTGGCAATATTTATGCCACGAATCAATCATGCCGGACTCAGCATCCCACATATGAAGGACTTTGATAATATCGGAGTCAAAGCGTTGGCGGTTCTCTTCAGCATATCTATCCAGTTCGCGGTCGATGAGCTGTAACGCATCCTGCTCATCCGTAGACCATAAACCGCGTTCTTCAATCCAGATAGCGTAGAAATCACCGCCTCTTATCATAAGATCGCCGCTTTTCTTGATAATGAACTTTGGATAGATTTCTATAACACCACGCTTTTTACTACGTGTCGAAATCGTTAAAAAGTCGATCATTTCATTACCTTTTCTCCTTTCCTCCATTGATAAAGCTTTTGACCGTTTCAAACCTCCAGTCATCTTTTCCGTTACAGGTGAACACAAATTCCTGTTTATTTGTCTGTCTCACACGTATACTGTTCTTACCATTCGGAAACCATACTTCTGTCTTCTCACCTGCATATTGCGGAAAATATAATTCAAACCATTTGTATACATCTCCATGTGCCATTCGGTACCTCCAAACTCATACAAATTGATCCAGATACCAGCACATCTGATACCAAATCTCAACCGTTCGCAAATCCCGGCTGCAATGCTCTACGGTGAACAAACCGCCCTCGCCATTCCGTGCATATCGCCGATTCAGAAACCGTTCAATCACTTCGTTTGCATAATCCTCATCAAACTTTGCGTCCGTCATAGAACCTAAACCGAGATTTACAATCATGTTCCAGAACCACTGGCCTGTCCTGTTGCCAATATCCGGATCATCCATGATATGTTCTTCACAACGAATAGCGAGGGCGATCATCATCTCCAAAACACTACAAGGCCGATTATCCAAATATGTTGCGATTTCGGAATTCTCGTATGAATTCTCGTAACCGAAACGATATCGTAAGTCTATCCCATCGCCCTCACGGTTTCCGTCCATAGGAATCGTATAAGAAAACTCCACACGATTCAGGAACCGTAAAAGTTTACGATAAGACAGACTTTTGAAATATCGCCGATCCAATACGAGCTGGCACATCCATTTAAAATACTTGTTATTCAGCTCGCTCCTTGTCATTTATGCCTCCCTCTGGTGCGGACGTTCTTTCTGGGCTTCAGAATAAGTCCGTTCGTCCATAAGAATCTCGTAGTCGCATCTCAATCTGTCATTTCTTACAAAGACAGAGTCATCCTCAAACTCACCAAAGTGAGTCAAAGATTCCATGCCGACTACATCGTCCACATCCTCAATTTTGTCGCCCCCATCATCTACCAGAACCTGATCCGCATAGTATGTAAGGCTTATTGTGTCGTAATCTTCAAACTCGCCAAACTCATCCGGCGAGATTACATAAGGCTTGTTTTCCGCCATCTCTGTTCCCTCCGGTACATAACCCTCATTCCTCAATATCCCCGCATAGGTGGAAATATCAGGCTTCGCTTCAAATTTCTCCACCCTTGCCTCTGTACTCGGCTGCGGTTCAACGGTTATTTCAACATCAGCGCCGCTCTGTTCTCGCTTTGAAAATATCTCTTTTACAGAGTTAATTTCCTCCTCGGCAATCCGCTCATATTTCTTTTTCGCAAACTGCCACGTAACGACAGAACCCGCCGCTGCTCCGAGGACAAATATAACAAGTCCTGTTACTTTACTCATCACTCATGTCCTCCCTTCTTATTGTCATCACCGTGAGTGCCAGCCCGGTAAACAACATAGACACACTCAAAAGGATACCCCCGGTGATGTGTCTTTTCTTAGGGGTATCCAGTACATAATCCAATATAGAAATTGTTCTTTCAAATCCTTCCATCATCTTACACCCTCCTGCCATCTGATAAGAGCGCAACGCCCCCAACAAAGCAAACCCCGGCCAGCGCCGCAAGGGTATAAGATACGATTGCTGATAAAAAATTACTCATAATTTTCTCCTTTCATTCATAGCTTGAAAAATAGTGGTTTCCTAGTTGAAACATTGGAACGCCATACTTGCTGTACTCCCCGGCTGTGAAGAATATAACATCGGTATTTGTGCGAGACAGTAATTCTTCTTCAACGAGTTGACAAATATCATCCCTCACTTCGCACCGGTCAACACGTCCGTTCCAGATTGACGAGAATTGGTTTCTCTGATAGATAACATCGTAAACGTTATCCGGGAAATGCTCGGAATCCATACGGTTGAGAATCGCATCGATTACAAGACGTTTTCCATCTTCACATTCGCCCTCGGCTTCTGCCATCGTAACGAGAGCAATCAAAGAAATATCCTCATATGGCAATAATGATTCTTCCTCTTCTTCCAAAGGTTTTATAGTTACTATCGGTGATGCATCGATAAATATAGGTTCAGGAACCACATTATGCACCGTAACATTACCTGCATACACAACTTCGTCTTCCACAGAGATATCACTATGAAAAAACATAATAACCGATAAAAGAAGAGCAGCGATCATGGTTACTTTACGCATGTGAAAACTCCCTTCAAAATATAATTAGACTATCCTCATCTCTTTTGGGCCAAGACAAGGATAGTCTGTCATTGCCCGGCACCAATCGTCTCCTGAACCGATACCATCGAGCCCATCCATTCACATCATCTCCCAGATGTTGCCGTCAACATTGAAATCCAACAGAATCGCCGGATCGAGTCCGTTCGCAAAATCGGAATAGCTCAGATTGTCCGTATACAGTCCGAAATCAACGTAATTGTCACCGACCGGATTGTCTTTGTCATAAACCCAACCCACGACCTGACCTGCTTTGGTGCGAGGAAGTCCAAGCATCTCATATACATCATTCAGAAACAGACGCTTTTTCGCCCTGAGCAGATCATTGGCATAGTTCTCCTGCGCCTTGATGAACATGATGTTATATTCGTTGTTCGGCTCCCAGTGGGGATTCAGGATCGAATTTCCGTCCTCATCAACCGTGTACTTCTCGAAGAACCGGGCATACCCGCTTACATCGGACGGGTTCACCACAAAGGCATTCTTCTTGACCTTTTTCTCTTTTCCGGTTTCCGCGTCCACCTCGGTAGCCGATACCTTTTCGGCTTTGATGTTGTACTTCAGTTCACGGTCAATCTCCTTACCAAACTTTTCGATCACACGACTTCTGTAATTCTTAAAATCGGTATCAAGAACTGTATAAGCCGCTGTCAATGCCACATTCCTCTTACGAAGAATATTGTTAGATGCCAGAATGCTGGCGATCGATAAAGCCCCGATTGCAACCGCAGGAGCATACGTCTTTGCAAGCTGGAGACCGGTCTGTGCATAGACAATCACCGTGTCTTTCTTCGCATCTTCCTTGGAATAATCCTCTCCGGCCTCCGTGGTGCCATTCTCCTCTGCCGTATGGATCTTATCCATCTTCTCTTTAGTTTCATCCATGACCGCATCGACTTTAAGAGTCGCTTTGCACGCCATAACGGCACTCACAATCACACCAGCAACACCCGCTGCCATAAGAATTTCTGGGCTGTGCTTTTTCATCTTGAAGCTAACATTACCGAAAACTCCGCTCACCTTATTCATGATTTCATCTTTTTTCATTTCTGCTTATTCTCCTTTTCCTGAATTTCTCCGCCTAATGCGGCATATCCACAAATATCAATCCAGTTGTCTTCCTTATAGACGCCGGACGCATTACGAGCTACCTTCATCAATATCATCATGTTGGCAACGTCCGTAGGAGTGACATTATAGTTCAAATACGCACTCCACAGCGCTCCGATAGAGGCAAAGCTGTCCTCCGCCTTTCCGTATGTACCCTCACGTTCGCCGTTGATGATGATCTTGGCAGTATCCAAAATCTGGTCTCGCCTTAACGTGGTTTCTTTCATCATAGAAATATCCTGTTTCATTGCACATTTCCTCCTAATTCAGCGGGTATGCTTTCGGCAGTTTAAGAACATAACCATCGCGCACTCTAACCGCCTTACATCCAGCAATATCCGTCCAGCCATATTTATTTACTGCGAAGTTATCTGTAGACACGTCTGCAAGATCGTACAAATCACCAACGCTCACAACCCCGTACTGGCTGATGATCTCATTCATAGCATCCAGAACTGACTCAGCATCACCACGGGTTTCAAATATAATTTCATCGTAGTCGAAACCGTTTCGCCCGGACTGTCTGTAGCTGCTGCTCCGGCGTTCCTGCTCTCCGCTGTTCCCATAATACTTCCCGTATGAAACCTTCGTTGTTGTATTCTTTTTCTGCCTGGTTTCCCCGTAAAGAATCATGTCAACGCCGTTTGTCACGATGTCGGAGATTGCCTTTTTCACCGCCGGCACAAGCACCTCCATAAAAATATAAGATTTTACATTGCCGACATCTTCCGAAATGAAAACATCTGCAAATTTCTGCATCTCGCCCTTTTTCTTAGACTTAGCAGAACCGCTGATGACTTTTCCGACTTTCTTTTCTTCTGATGATTTCTCGGGGAGAGCTTTTTGCTCATCTTTCATTTTGTGTGAGTTCCCTCCGTACTGTTCCATTGTTCTTCTCCTTTCTACACCATTTTAAACATTACATCCCGCGCATTCTGTGTTCCGGCGATAGTCTGCGCAATAGATCTGTAAATTCTCGAAACATTGCTGAGGTTCGAGTTGAAGTCCGCTAAAATATCATCAAGTTTATTGTCAAATTTGGCAGCTATCTGTTCCTTTGCCTTATTGACAACGTCCTTGCGAAGCTCATCCTCATCAATCTTAGATACCCTCTCTGCGATCGTATCCGTGACCTTTTCCGAAATCTTCTTGCGCTCATCTGATACAGCCGAGGATACTTCACTGTGAATATCAGACTTCATTTTACTGATGATATCTGCCGCGGCGTTATCTACAGCATAACGAGCCCGTCTCTCGGCTGCTCTTTCTACCGCCTGATCGATAACCTCTTTTGGAATATCAATAGGAACATCGTTCGACAAATCATCAATCGTTGTGTCCAGCTTTTCGCAAAGCTTTTTCATCTTACAATGGACGCCGAGTCCGTACCCAACTCCGATAAGACCAGCCACCATCATCCCAAAACCAAATATCCAATCACAATCAATTTTGCTCATGATTTTTCTCCTTTCCAAACCTCAACCAGTTTTCCCGGAAGAGTTATTCTTGTTGCGGCTATTTTGTTGTATTGCCTTTTATATTGATAAGCCAGATTGCTCCTTGCTTTCTTTTCAGATGCGGCATAGGTAGTCCCTTCCCAGTTATTTGAAACGCACTGTTCAAATTCCATGACAGGTCCCTTGTAACAATATCTGTTCATAAAACACCTCCAGTCCGTTCCAAACAACAAAAGAGAAAGCACCTTGTTACAGATGCTTCCCCTCAGTCAGAACGACTATTATTCTGTTCTTCAGTTACTCCTCAGAATCCTCCTCATTGGTTCCCTGCTCGGTGTCGTCATCAGCCACTTCTTCAAACTCACCGTCAATCACGTCAGAGTCCTGCTGCTTCTTCGCCTTGATCTTGTTTGCTGTCGGAATGACAACGTACTTAATGGCTAACCCGCCAAGCACAATCGCCAAACCAACACCAGCCGCAATCTTGAATCCCTTACCAGAACTCTTCTTCACGATCTCCTCGGTTGCTTCTGTTGCTGTTTCAACTACCTCTTCATTTACCATCATTTCATTAGGTTCCATTGTTGTTCTCCTTTCAAAAATAGAAATTTAGTGGTTCTCTCCATTAAAGTGCTTGTAAAATTTGCGAGCTGTTAGCCGTTGTTACGATAATCGTATCTGGGTTCAACATGGTAATCAATCACCAGACAAGGTGTTCCGTCATCAGCAATCTGAGAACTGAATCGGAGTTCCAAATATCCGGTATCGATGTTCCACCCAAGGTCATCACCCATACTCATATGTGGCAGGCCAACTTCGTAATTGAAATCGTTCCAGGATATAAACATTTCGTCCCGCATCCGTCGATTCAGTTCATTCTCAGCTTTTTTCAGCTTTTCCATATCCGATCTAAAATATCTTCCAGATGCAGAGTCGTAGCAGAGTGTATTTCCTCTTTCTGTTATGATAACCTGCTGAGTGCTTACGGGATGCTGCTCAATCTTTTCTTTGGCAATCGAGTCCCGTATAGCTTCTTCTTTTTTGTCGCCTATCGCCTCAACAACTTTTTCCTGATACTCCCGGAATGCTGATTCCGATAAGCTGTATGCTGTTGCTAACGCGGCTCTTCTACGAACATTTACAGAACTTGCTCCGATGAGGCAAAGTATAGATGCCGTACCGATTGCCGTTGCAGGAATATAACACCTCCATGTGGCAAGAACCAACTCTTTCGGCCTTAACTTCTCCGTTTCAAGTTCTTCTTTCTTCTCCTCAATACAAATCAAGGCTTTAGGGGTTGCCCGTACCGCCAGAACTGTTGTTGTAATCATTCCGGCAATACCAATCCCGGTAAGTATTTCCGGGCTATGTTTTCTAAGAGCATCCTCCATATTTCGGAGAGCCTTAGATAGTGGTTTTGTGTTCATAAGTGACGTTTCTCCTTTCAAAAATATAAACCGCCCACAAGGGGCGGCGATTATCTAACCAGCCAGAACTCCGGACGAACCCCGCCAGAGTGCGAGGCGCGGCTGCAGCCCGTATAGCCACCGGCGGACACAAGAGCGAAACTAGCCGAAGAAACGCTTTCTTTTGTAGCATTGCGGAGCCACCACCAGCACCAGTCATCTTCAAAGTCGCAGACACGGTTTCCGCGCCGCTTCATCATCTCAAACTGCTCGTCATTATCCGGCTCAAAGTTTTCATAGAAATCGTCATGACCGAATACCTCGCCGTATGTAGGAAGCGTGATCTCCGTCACCTTGTTTCTCAGCTTATCCGGGAACGCCCGAAGAACAACTTCATTCAGCCACCGTTTCATGTCCGAACCATCGAACCCGCCCTTATTGATATTGGATTCATTCATCGGATGCCGGGCAACGACCTCATCGAACAGGAAGAGAATCCCCTTGTCCGTTACCTTCTGGGCGGTTGCCGTAAACCTGCCGAAGCCGTGAAGCTTTACATTGATCTGATCTCCTACGCAGATTTCGTTTGTTTTGAACTGCACCTTTCTTGCTACCTTCATAATTTTTCTCCTTTTCATTTTAGATTTGTTTGTTAAATGCGCAAAAATATAAAACCGCCCACAAGGGGCGGAGATTAACCTAACCGAAATACCGGACGAACCCCGTTAGAGTTCGAGGCGTAGCCGTAGCCCGCAGCGCCATTGCCGCCCACACGAGCGAAATAAGCCGAAGAAAACTCTAATTTGTTCTGCAACCATCCCCACTCATAGGCTTCGCCCTCGCGGATTGCGATACGATTCTTGCGGTCTGTCATAAGAGGCCATTGTTTCTTGCCGCTTGACTCGTAACCATCGACATCACCAAAGAATTCTTCCGCATACGGGATACGAAGCAGATCGCCGTTCTTAAAAGGAACCATCATATTCCTGACGGACTCAAAAATTGCCAGGACACTGTTCTTCTGAAGCTCCGTGCGTAAATCACTTGCCTCATAACCGCCCTCGTTCGTGTTCTCCCGATTCATCTTAAAAGGCTCATCAAGATACTGGTCCAGAAGAAAGAGCGCCCCCTTTTTAGTAACTTTCTGACAGGTCGCCGTATACTTTCCGATCTCAATCTGATCGCCAACCTTAAACTCACCTGCTGCCTGAATTGATACTTCCTGTTTTCTTAATGCTTTCATCTTTTTTCTCCTTTCATTTCATCGCATTTAGGATGTCTAAAATATCAGTTGCCACTTCATATGCCACAGAGAAAATTTGGGCATCGTTCTTATTATCGTGATCCATTATTGCAAAGCTTTTCATCTTAATGCTAAAATCAGCAACTGCATCAATGGATTCTTGAAAAGTCGATGCCTCTTTAACAAGTTTCAAAATCTCTCCTGCGGCGAATCTTGAAAAACTTACTTGCCTGAAATAATACTCAGGCCAGTTTCTTTGAGGATCTGTCAAATCATAAATATAATCCTCGATAGCCGATGTAACACGATTGTCCATAATATCCTCCTGCAAACAGAAAAGAAGAGTCCCTGTTAGGACTCCTCGTCTTCTTTATCTCTTTTGGCAATCGCTTCATTGACCTTTTCATCGATCTTTTCGTTCATCTGCTGGTCTTTAACCCAATCGGACAACAAATTCGCCGCTAATCCAACTACGGTTACTACCGTTCCAAGAACTTTAATGATACTGCTTTTTCCCATAAAGCGTTACCTCCTTTCCATAATAGTGATTGTAAATTTTGCGATTTAGAAATATGTTACGGTGAGTCTATGGTTTCCATCGACAATACGCCATATCTCGCCGTTCTTCCTGGCAAGCCTTATCATGGTTTTCTGATACTGCCTTTTGCCGCTGTCTACGCCGAGCTTGTATGCGATAAGCCCGGTTACAAATATGATCCCAGCACCTACTGCAATATCCATAACATCGTGCTTTGTTAATTTTGTATCTTCCATAACGTCAATCCTCCCCTACTATTTCTTCGAGTAATTCCGCTCCAAACTGCTGCGGTTCATATCCTGAAATAATTACACATTCAAGATTGTCTTCGAGAACGGTTTTTCGATTGTCAAAATCAAGCCACATTTCGCCGCCCTCATAAATCTCCTGTAAATTCCATCCCATCTCGTTGCCAAGCTCAATCCCGTTAATACCAAGGAACTCATAATACTCGTTTAGAGTGCAATATCCACGGAGCTGAAGATTACGGTTGATATGATACTGAGCGTTAATAACCGCTGCCATAGTCGTATTAAAATATCTTTTGGAGAACATGTCATAGCACAGAATACGCTCGCTCTCTGTATCCATATCCATGTTATATATCTGATACCCCCAACCACCATCAGCCACCATTGCGTCTTTAGCCATTTCAGCACAGATTTTATCGTCCGCATCCGCCCCATAGACCTTTTTAGCTGCCTGGCGATATTGCTTGTATGATTCGTTTACCATAGCATAGGCGCTGGATAACGCCGCCTGATTACGCTTATCTAAAACACCGATACCAATGATACAAGCGATTGTGGAGGCACCAACCAAAACCGGCGGAATATAACACTTCCAAGTTGCCTCTATAAGTTCCTGAGGGGTCAACTTATCTGTTTTTACCTCGTCTTTCTTAGCTTTAATCAGCACCATAGCTTTTGGTGTAGCCTGTACTGATAATACGGCAGTACCAACCACGCCGATTGCTCCTAAACAAGTTAGGATTGTTGGGGACGCTTTTCGCAGTCCCAGTTGCAGTTTGTTCATACCTCTTTTTCTCCTTTCATTTTTTTGTTTTGGCTGTAGAAAAATAAAAGAGAAACAGATAGGACTCGAACCTATGACCTAATGAGGGGCAAATTACTACCATTCCTCATTCGCTCTACCAACTGAGCTACTGTTTCTCATAATATGCTGTGTAATTTTTGCGAAAAGAAAAGAGCCGCTGTTACACGACTCCTAATTTGTTGCTGCTATAAAATATAATTTTTTTACCAAGTTCTTCAGCTTTACGAATTTCATACCTTGTGCTTTCTCCAACGTAGCAATCTACGTCTACGACAAATATGGCGTCAGACATTGCAATTTTCTCTGTATGCAATTCCAAATACCATTTCTTGTCGTGACGTTCACATCCCATCGCCGGAAATAGCACAATAAACCCCAAATCAGTAAGCTGCTGATAGACACTTACCATTTCTGTTTTATACTTATAGCTCCCACAAATAGTTATAATCTTCATACAATCACGCTCCTTTCATTAAAGAAGTTGTAAATATAACGAAACAGAAAAGAAGAGCCCTTGTTAGGACTCCTCGTTTTTAATCAAAACCGCTTCCCTTCAATATTTTTTTGAGTTCTTCCTTGCTGAGTTCCACATCAATATCCAAATGTGCGTGTGTAGTTCCGTCGTTTACAGTGACTTTCATTTCTTTAAGCCAGATATCCATATCTACACCTAACTTCTTTTTGATAATCACCTTCGCTGCTTTCGACACAAGCGCCGTTGTGAATTTTGATATAATATTCATCTCGTCCATACCTCTTTTTCTCCTTTCGGTCTATGGTTTTCATAAAGGAGCGTGTATAAATTGCGAAAAGAAAAGAGCCCTTGTTAGGACTCAATTTCTTCTAAAGTAATCCAAAGTTTTGATTTTCTAATGAGTGGCAGATACCCTACAATATCACAATACTCGTCAATTTTATACTTACAGTATGGGAACGATTTATTCGCCACATTTATAAAAGGTTGAATACGATCATATACGAGCTTACTATATTCAGGGTTAATATCTTCAATATATTCTCCGAACGCAAACTCTTTTCCCGTCACAGTCCATTCATCATTAACCACTTTTATATGCTCACGAAATATCCTCGCAACCTCATTTCGATGTTTCATAAATTCTTCTCTCATATGTTTTCGCATAAATCTTGGCACCTTTTCAAAGTGATAAAATACCTTAAAATATCTCTCTTCATACTCGTTGTTCATAACCTGAACCTCCTTTCATTAAAGAGGTTGTAATTTTTGCTAAATATTTCGTCTGTCAAAGACCGTTTCCCACCGTTCGCGCTTAATGGGCTTCATCTTCAGCGCCCACATAATTTGCCGGACGGTTACAGTAGGATATAATCCGTCCGTAGCCTCTCCTGCACGTTCGTCAAAGTACGCTTTAAAATGTGGGTGCAAATATATTTCAGCAGTAAGCCACTGATCTATTTCGCTCCACCAGGTACTTTTTGTTTCTTTATCAAATCGCTGTTGAATCACGGCGAGACCTTTTCCACTTATCTCAAATAGAGTACAACTATTATAAACCGGATGATTACAAATATAACGTCTGCCAAACTTTGTCCGTGGCATTGTCGGTTTCTTGTAATGATATCTCATTTTATTTTTCTCCAAAATGCAAGAGAAAAAGCCCTCGTCAGGACTTCCTCTCCCTAATATTACTCGTCAAATGTCGGGCATGATAATTTGCAGCTCGGATAAGGACCTCCGCAGGCTCTACATCCATCAGGTGGTACATTTCCTGCGTACATACTGAGTACCTGTTCTGTCCATTCTTCTTCCTCATCTTCTTCGTACTCATAATCCATCACGTCTATATTCCAACCGCATGATGGGCAGGTATAAATATCATTTCCACCTCTGGGATGTTCCCTCCGGTCCATAACTGCTCCGCATTTGTTGCAAATTGCATACCCTTCGTTCAGGTATTCTATTAACTCAATACCCTCCGGTTTAATAATTTGGCTCATATTATTATCTCCTTTCGTAACTCGGAGTGTACTACATATCATACACCCTTTTCATAGTTAAGTTAAGAGATTAAAGAGCTCTTTGTATCTCCATAAGAGGATATGCAATTTTGGCGAGGAAAAACGAAAAGGCGCTGTAAATCTAACGCCTCTCCGCTTTGGAATCTTCAATTCTCATCGTTTAGTCGGTTTAACGAACCGAACCAAGTTCTTCAATGTCTGAACTGTAAATGTGCCGTCCTTTTCCAAATCATATCCCATCTGATAAATCTTGGCAAAGAACACTAGCGGCACCATAAGTTCGGCCGCAGCAATACCGATTCTGATATATCGATCCTTTTTCTGCTCTGCGAGTTGCTCTTTACGAGACTGCTCATCTCTTTCCGCCTGCTCATTATGGAATTTTTCTTCCTGTTCCATCTGCTTCTTACGGAAATCATCATCGTCAATCTCTTTGTTGTACTCCATTGCAGCTTTAGAATCATCGATTCTTAACCGATACAGCTTGGCCAAACCCTCTATGGCTTCCGTATGTTCCTTGCTTCCTACTGCAAGACCGGATAAACCTCCAAGTTCGGCTTTAATCTGTTCGTCCAACATTGTGATAATGTCTTCGTTCATTTTCTTTCTCCTTTCACTGTTAAGTTTTTAAGCTTCCATAAAAGGAACTGTTAGTCGTGCGAAATATAACTTTTGAGATTTACTTTCAGCATGACCGATTTTTTAGATGCGATAAAGTCGATGCTTTTAGATGCTTCCAGAAATATAAAAGGACCGTCCGGATCAGATGTATCAACCCGTAAGGTCCCGATGCATTTCGGTCTAAGAATCACGACTGCGATTCCACACCCAATAAAAACGCCGACAATAAATATAACGACCGCTTGCATAGTGTTCCTCCTTCCATAGATTTTTTCAGATATCAAGATAGCATGTTTTTCAGTCACCTACGTACTGGTTTCTAAGCTAGATTAAAAATAAAAGAAAAGAGCCGCTGTTACACGACTCTTCCCTCTGAATCATTCGGACTCTTTTACTTCGGACGGCTCAATATTTGTCGGTAAGCCAACGCCCGTAGCGATGTAATTCATGCAGTTGAGAATTTCCGTATCGCTCATTCCTTTTGCTCTGAGCCATTCAGTCATTCTTGCTACTTCCTGAACATTCATCATTTCGGTTTTCCCCTTTTCTTCAAAATTAGAACCTTGTTCCGTCATATGTGTCCTCCTTTCATAAAGGGCGATGTATTATTTGCGAAATAAAAAACAAAAGGTATCAAGTATCGGCTTAATTATACCATTTTTTAAGCTAAAAAGAAAGAGCCCTTGTTAGGACTCCTTCCTCCTTCCAGTAAAGCATTCTCTCATAAAGTCAATCTCTTTCTGTTCATAACCATCTTCCAGTAATTCTTCATCCGTAATCTCTGAAATATGATCTTCAAGCCATCTTTTTATTGCACTCATAAATCTCACTCTCCTTTCATTAAAGGAGATGAAATTCGTGCGAAAAAGAAAGAGCCATTGCTGGCTCAATCTTCAAAACGTTCTGTGATGTCTCCGTCAACATTAAAGTCTAACCAAATACTTTCTCCGTCTTCGTCCTCCTGGATTCCAAAATCGATGTAGTTATCTCCCAACGCATTTTCCAAATCGTAAAACCATCCTACAAATAACGATAACCTTGTTACTTTAAGTCCAAGGCATTCCTGAATATCTCTCAGAAATACATAGCCTCTACATTTCAAAAGATCGTTAAAGTAGTTTTGTTGCGATTTCAAATAGATTAGATTAAACTCTCGATCCTGATCCCAGTTAGGATTACTCGAATCAAATACTTGTGAATACATACTCCTTATGTTTTCCATAAATCTCACTCTCCTTTCATTAAAGGAGATGAAATCTCTGCGACTCTTACTCCCTTTCTTTACTCAGCAACCAGAAGAACCGTCTGTACAAGTCGTAGTAGACATCTTTGCAGCACGGAATATTATACCTTACCCGCAATATGTCATAAGAACAACCCTCTGTTACCCCATGTAAAATATAACTTGCCAGTTCTTCGTCCGTATCCTCTGCGACATCCTCTATCATTGCTATTCGCTCTGCTAAGTACGCTTTTGTAACGGCGCATCTGGCAGTTGGATCACTCACTACATTGAGCTTAGCAAGTATTGGATTATCGTTCGGTCTCTTGCTCAGCCCATCCAACACCCCATACGCTTTCTTCCATGCAGGATACTGCAAACAAAAATGTTTCAGCTCATAATAACGGTGGCGGTCAATCCAGTATTTATTCTTTTCCGAAAGTTCAGGTCTTATAGTCGTACTCATACTTTTTCTCCTTTCCAAAGATATCCGGTTTGCTCGTACAGCAATTTGGGTGAGATATAGAAGTTAATCCGTCCCAGCTTGCTGTTCATTTCTTCGATCTTGGTTACGAGTTGACCATTCCTTGTGGCTTTTCCAATCGGAAGCCAGCCGGAAATAATGCCAGCTCGTACCCAGGAAGCGTCTTTACCGTATACTTTGGCGGCGACCGCGACCGGTACAGAACCAGTTTGAAATATGGCGTCCATACAGTCCTCCTTTAAAATGTTTTTCCAAAATCTCACCCCGGGAATTTTTCGGATTTTGTATGTTAAGGCTATCAGAAAAACATGTCACCTGCGTACTGTATTTAATCTAGGTTAGAAATAAGGAAAACTTTAGCAAGAAAATATAAATGTAGGAGTTGACAATTCCTACACTATTTATTATAATGCAGACGTGGAAGGAGAGTGATGCACAATGCTAATGCAATGCCCTGAATGCGAATTACAAGTAAGCGATAAAGCGACATTCTGTCCGCACTGTGGATACCCTATACAGCCGGACGTAAAACCGAGGAAAACTCGAAACAAGAATAATAAGAGAAGAAGATTGCCAAACGGGTTCGGACAAATTAGCGAGATTAAGAACCGGAATCTCCGGAATCCTTACCGGGCTATGATTACCGTCGGCAAGACAGCGACTGGCAGACCAATTTGTAAACCGTTGAAACCGGAATCCTATTTTCCTACATACAACGATGCATATGCGGCTCTTGTAGAATATAACAAGAACCCTTACGACTTGCAGCCTGCTATTACCATGCAGGAACTCTACGACAAATGGTTCCCAGAGTATGAGAAAACCGTAAAAGACTCAAAGGCTGCCGAGAATGCCTGGGAATATTGCTCTGCTGTTTACACTATGAGAGTGATGGACGTTCGTGCCAGACACATCAAAGGATGCATGGAAGAAGGTGTTGCAGTCGTCAAAGGTGTTGAACAGACTCCAACCGCAACTATGAAGAACAAAATCAAGTCGCTATTTAACTTGATGCTGGATTATGCTTTGGAATATGAAATCGTGGATCGGAATTACTCACGAACTTTTAAACTTCCTGATGAAGTTGTAAAAGAGTGTCACAATGTCAAGCGAGAACATATTGCTTTTTCGGAAGATGAGATAGAGCTTTTGTGGAACCACGTGGATGATAAGAAAGGCATAGACATTCTCCTGATTCAGTGTTATTCCGGATGGCGTCCGCAGGAACTTGGATTGATTGAACTAGCGAATGTGGATTTAACAGAGGGAACATTTAAAGGCGGTATGAAAACCGAGGCTGGAAGTGAACGGATAGTTCCAATTCATAGTAAGATTCGTTCTTTGGTGGAAAAGAAATACAAAGAGGCTGAAGAACTTGGCAGTAAGTATTTACTGAACTGGATTGACCCAAACGCCCGAAACAAGAAAAATATAAAATTGACCTACAACCGTTACACAAAAGCTTTTGATTTGATACGAACTGAATTAAATCTGAATCCAGAGCATAGACCACATGACGGTAGAAAACACTTTGTAACAATGGCAAAGAAATACGGAGTGGATGAGTACGCCATCAAATACATGGTCGGCCACAAGATTGCAGACATTACAGAAAAGGTTTACACCCAAAGAGAATTCGACTGGTTGAAAACAGAAATTGAAAAAATAAAATAGGATGTTATAATGGCGAAAGAAAGTAAAGCCGCAGTTACTTGAAAGGAGAAGTCTATTAAAGAGAGGAGGCGAATAGCTTGACAAATTATCGACAATATTATAAGCCAAGGAAAGACTTTCACCCTGTTTCTTTTTGGCATAGAGAAAACGATAAGACAGAAAGAGTTCACACACCCTATAACTCTTATTACGATCTCAACAAATGCGATAATGACAGCCCCATTTTAAATGTCAAGTTCGTATGATTCACACAAAAAGGAGATAGTTGTTACCAGCAACCGTCTCCTTTTCCTCTCTTTAATAGACTTCTCCTACTTGCATTATATGTAGGAATAGCAGTATAGGAGTGGTGCAGGAATAAAATAGGAGTTACCTACATTTTTCTGCTTTTTACCACTCTTAACCACTTCGACAATCCCGTATTTATGCGGCTTTAGAAGCCGTTAAGGGTGTAGTGATATTTTATAGTAAACTTTTTCCTTATATTTTGCAAAGTTTTTGTCGCTGTACTATCTAAATTATGCTAAAATAAGTAAAAATTACAGAGTCAAGAGGTCCGCTATGGATATCACGATACGGGAACTGCAAAAAGAAGAATATCTATTATTGGATCATTTTCTATATGAGGCAATCTTTATTCCCGAGGGTGTCGAGCCTCCGCCCAAAACCATAATTACATCTCCCGAATTACAAGTTTATGTTGAACATTTCGGCGAATCAAAAGACGACTGGGGACTCATGGCTGAGGTTGACGGCAAAGTTGCGGGCGCTGTATGGGTCCGCATTATGAATGATTACGGACATATCGACAATGAAACGCCCTCTTTGGCGATATCACTTTATAAAGAATACCGGGGCTTGGGCATTGGAACAGCCATGATGAAAGAAATTCTTAATCTGCTCAAATCACATGGGTACAGCCAAGTTTCCCTTTCCGTGCAAAAAGCCAATTATGCGACAAAGATGTATCAAACGGTTGGTTTTGAGATTGTAAGGGAGAATGAAGAAGAATACCTTATGATTTGCCATCTATAAGCAAAGAAAGGGCTTGCCCAGTATATCCATTAAAATATATCCCCAAAACCTGACACAAGAGGATTTCCCATGAAAAATTTCAAGAGAGAAAATTTGATGTTTTCCCTATGTGGATTGCATTGCAGCTTATGCCCTATGAACCTGAATCAATACTGCCCCGGTTGTGGCGGCGGGGAGGGGAACCAATCCTGTTCCATAGCAAAATGCAGTTTACAGCACGGAAATTTAGAATATTGTTTTCAGTGCGAAAATTATCCTTGCGAAAGATATGAGAACATAGACAAATTTGATTCTTTTATCACGCACCAGCATCAAAAGCGGGATATGGAAAAATTCAGAGAACTGGGAATAGAACCTTATACCGCAGAGCAACAGAGAAAGAAAGTCCTGCTAAACCATCTTCTGAATACTTATAATGACGGACGAAAGAAAACACTATTCTGCGTTGCAGTCAATTTGTTTGAATTAGATGATCTGGAAAATATAATTAACGAACTGGATGAGAATACATCCGCCCTTCCACAAAAAGAGCGGGCTGCTTACGCATGCAGATTGCTTCAAGAGGCTGCCGATAAAAAAGGGGTTGTGCTAAAGTTGCGGAAAAAGAAATAGAGCGGGTAAAGCTGTTTTTGCAGTTAGTCAAATCTTGTTTTTATTGTTGCAAATCACCAATTCACATATACCTGCAAACTGCCATTTCTCTATTTCTCTTATCTGCTTTCAGTTACATAGTTCCAACACCATGTACTGACACCAAAAGGAACATTATCTTGCCATACTTCCTATAACCATACGCCCCAAACCCCATAATCAAAGGTCCCGCTTCCATGATGAAGTTTTCCGCCTGCCTTGAGATTTCTAAATGCTTCCCGCATACGAATTAAAATTTCCGGCTTTATGTCCAGTGAATGATGTGCCGGAAATACTTTCTTCGCAGGCAATGCCGCAACTTTTTCCAAGATTTGTCTATGATTTCATCAATCTTATTATCTTTATCCCACTTAGCATTGTAGGCAATCCGTGTAAGCCCTCTTGTCCGAATAAAGGAATTGTCATTGTCCATCATATCGGCTAACCTATCCATATAACAATATACCTTGTCCGATTCCTCACATTCTTTCTGTAGTGCCTGTAATGCTTTGTATGCCGTATTATTATTTTTATCAAATAACAGCGAAAAATTATCCTCAATATTTATTTCCATGCTATTTCATCTCCCAAATCTTAAATCATGCCTCCGATTACAGCACTTTCTCTCTGCAACTGTCAAATTTTAGTACACAGCCGTATCATAACTTTCTTTTCCACATTCGTCGTATCAAATCAATCATACTGTAACTTTTCTGCGGTTTTTTAACTTTTCATTTTCGGATAACGGCTTTTCTTTATCCTTTGCCCTCCCCAACCCTTTCCTAAAAGAAAACAGCACTTGAAAGCACTCCCACGGCAGATGTGTCATAAAAGGAAAAGGGGGTATGCAATATCAAAAATGCTAGTCCCACCAACAATAATAAACAGACTGCTCCTCATGGGATAACTCTGTAATTGAAACCAACTCTCCATTATCTCCAACAAGAAACGTTGGTTGTGAAAAGTCTGTTTCTTCTCCAATATCACTCGGAAATATATCTTTTGGTTCATTAAAAATCTGCTTTATTTCCGCAAGCGATAATTTACTGAAAATAATCAAAGTATCTGCGGTTATAACCTTGTCTTCATCTTCCAATCCATAGACCTGTACAAAGATTTTTGCCGTTTTGTCTTTATTGATTAAATTTTCAATTAGGGCAATATATTCATGCTTTCCCTCAAGGCATTCACAACAGAAATCCGTAAAATCATCTTTCGGATCCAGATAGTCTTTATATGAGAACAAATAATTATTTGTATAATTGCTGTTCATTTTATCCGTTTTCAGCAACGTTAAAATAGAGCTTTTCTGTAGATTATTCATGTTGCCGCTCCTTAAAGATAATAATATCTTGTCCTGCCACTTCTTTGAAAACAAAATTATTGATTTTTGAAGCATTCAAGATTTAATCCCTCTCCAATACATGAAATTATATCGTGGTGATTGAAACCAATAAGCCATTGATATTTTTTTGAAACAATATAATAATCTAACCAGCCATTGTCTAAAAAAGCTGTATGACTTAGTAAATCAAGGGCTTTTACTAACAAATGAAACCATGTTGAGTAATCAACCGCATAACATCCGAGAAGGTTTTTCATGCTTTCAGGACTATAACCATTCGTATTAGCCCAATGCAGACCGTTTTTCCATATTTTTGTTTTATCGGCATATTTTTCTGCAATCTTCTGGTATATATTCTCCCACTGGCTTCCGCTCACTTTACGAAAGCGTTCCTTTGATATGCCACATTGCGTGACCACTTCATGTTCTAATCGAAATATGCCGCTTTTTTTATCGGATTTCATATTTCCAAATACTTTATCAGCAATTTCCACTATCTTACTGCCAGTGAAAGAAATTGTTCCCTCATGCGAAACATATATCAGCCATTTTTCTGTATCGTCAAAATAAAAAGTTTCTACATAACACGGAAACTCATATCCATCTTCATCTTTCTCGTAAAGAAGTGTGTGAATATCATCATCCTCAAAATATTCTAAGTGATCCATTTGGAAAGTATTTACATTTACTATGCTACATTTATCAATTACTCTACACAGCAAATCAATATCATTGCCTTTATATATTGCATCAACATCATATGCTATGACAGGTATTTTATTTTTTAGTTTAGTCAAGGGAACCCCATATAATCCCGGATACGCACTGTTGCTTTTTATACATGTAATCAGCTTTTCTTCTATAATGCTGCTCTTCATGCGAATCACCCCATAAATTAACACTGATTTATTATTACTTTAGTTATTAAGAATCGACACTTTTAATAGCCAAAGTAATATTTGATAAAACATACATCTTCTTACCAAAATCCCTGCATTTCAAAATCCACGCAATCAAAATATTCTATCTTGTCCCAATCCCTTTTTAAAATAATTCCATCAACCTGCTCTGCCGCATATAATTCATCTAAAGATGAAAAATTATATTCTCCGCTCCCATCTTTATAGCCACATCTTTGAAAAGAGCAATGGTCATCATAAATAATAATCATATACTCTCTATTGCTCACACACAGTGTCAATTCTGCTTCCCAACCATTTTCTATACTCTTTTGCAGCAATTCCTTTATTGTTTGAAAATCATATGTAACCATTTGCCCCTATTCCCTTTTAATTTCGTTGCTACCCATATCATTAAAACATCTCGACTTCATTTAACAATTCTTTTAATATACGCATTTGCTCCGGTGTAATCATAATACCCTTGCCATATCTTGTATGATCATGGTTCCATGTTCTTATATCATAAACAGGCTCTCTATTATTCCACGAAATAAAATTCAATTCTTTTATCCAGCCATTGTTTGATTTAGACAAAGCTCCTATATGCCTATAAATAACATAGTTGTCCAAATATAAAACCTCCCTATGCAATTCAGATTATTGTTTAGATTATACCATATCCAATTTTCATTTACCACAAAAGCATAGGGCATAGCAACCGCCACGCCACACATTTCTTATCGTTCCAACGATTTTCCTATTCTGTATTTCCGCTCTTTGCAGAGTTCTTTCATGCGCTCCAACTGCGCCCGCACTCCCTCCCGGCAATCCGGCTCTATCTTCTTGTATTCCCCGGTCAGATTACGGATTGTATTGTTGTTTTCTTTTATCTGTTCCGACAGTCCATGTTTGATATGTTCCACGCATGGCAGGAGCAAGCCGCCAAACTGGAACAGGGCGAGATTACCAAAGAGGAATACGACCAGTGGCGGTACAAGTACCCGGAACTGGACACCTCAAAGCATTGGGCGAAAGTCCGTAAGCGCTAAATAATAGGGTATCTCCTTTAGAAAAGTCCGGGAGTTTCCCGTAC
>CAJUJK010000011.1 GCA_910586705.1 uncultured Lachnospiraceae bacterium
TTTAATCTGCGGTAAAGCTGCAGTAGATGGGTACTTTATTTCGCCGCGGTACAGTGAGAAAGGAATACCAGCAATAAAACTAAATTCAAAGTTTTGGAAAATAACTCAAAAAAATAATTGTACAATAGATGCTGAAACCCATGGATTATTGCCAGAGGAGAGAGTGAAATATGAATAATAATTATGTGCTATCATATATAAATCCTGATACAGATGGTGTTGCTTGCTCCATAGCAATGGCAAAATTTTTATCTTCAAAAAATGAAAAATGGATTTCTGGGGTTTTGGGTTCTATTGGGGAAGAAACGGTCTTCATACTTCAAAGTTTAGAAATACCATTTCCCGATACAAATATAGTGTTGGATGAAGTTGAGAAAATTGTGCTTGTAGATACACATCATAAGTCTCAGTTACCGATGGGTTTTCCTTATAGTAAGGTAGTATCTATTATTGATCATCACCCTAATGGCGATGAAGATTTATTTCCAACCGCGAGCATTACGAATCAGAAAATAGGAGCAGCAGCGAGTCTTGTAGCTGAAATGTATATTGAAAAGGGAATAGTTGATATACCCATATTAAAATTATTAGCATTCGCAATTTTATCGAATACACTTAATTTTTTTGCGCCATCCTCAACAGAGTTTGATAAGAAAATTTTCAAGAGACTTTGCGATATTGCCCCTATAGATTTTGAATTAGTAGATAAAATGTTCGAACGAAGAAGTTCGATTCTGAAAAAGGATATATATACTGCCTTGAAAGCAGATTTTAAAGTATTTGATACAAAGCTAGGAAGGGTAGGAATTTCACAGATTGAAGCATATAATCTTGAAAATATGATTGATATTTCTCAATGTGCTGTTGCTTTGCAACAAATAGCTAATGAGAAGGGGATTAATTTATGTTTATTTAATGGGGTAGATATTAAATTTAAAAGAAGTATTGTAATTGCGGCCAATAATCAATCTCAGCAATTGTTATCTTCGTTATTTGATTTAAGTGAATGCAAAGAATCTCATATTTTTAATAGGATTCTTTTAAGAAAAACAGATTTTGTTCCACAATTAAACGTTTAGAATATTGTAATTATATAAAAATGCGTTCTGAATAAATGAGTATGAAAGAAACAAAAGAATGGATTGAGTACTAATTGTTAAGTGAATGATATCGGTTTAAGACAAATGGAGTGATGGTATTGGCACCCAAGGGTGTCTTAGTTTCCGGCAGATACGGACACGGAAAGCCGAGAAAGCTCGTAAATCCGCCACTTTCGGCACTACATAGGTTTCAAAGTTACATTATTTTTGTGTACTTTTGAGGGCATTTTTACATTAGTGAGGATGCGAACGGTTGTTCCGGGGGTGTTTTGCTTACGAGTATATACTCGCAGGCAAAACCCTTATACAAACACGGAAACTGCCTGTGAGTTTTCGTGTTTGTATAAGGGTTTCCGTGATTGTATAAAAGGTTTTCGTGATAGTATACACAAGAATGGTAAAAACAGAATGAAATAATGGAGAAGAGAAAAAAGGGCTGGTGTGATGGCTCTTTTTTGCTTTCCATTCCCGAAAAATAGTCGTTTCATGCCATCGGGTGAAGAACAGAAAATTTTTATGGTATAATTCTGTAGACGTTATTGCTTTAGCAGGAACGGTATTCTGCCGAAGTAATAGAAAACGGAAAGGGGCATCAGCCTATGAAAATGAGAACGGAATACACCTGCCCTTTGGAACTGGTGCATGACATGATTAAAGGGAAGTGGAAACCAATCATATTATGGCGGCTGCGTTTAGGGGCGACATCCCTGGCGAAGCTGGAGCGTGACATAGACGGCATTACACAGAAGATGCTGCTGGAGCAGTTAAAGGAGCTGATGGATTACGGATTTGTGGAAAAGAAATCCTATGAGGGATACCCGCTCCATGTGGAATATTCCTTAACGGATGATATGGGAATGAAAATATTGGAGGCGTTAAGGATCATGCAGCATATAGGGATTGACTATCTGAAAGCAAACGGCATGGAACATATTCTGGAGGAGAAGGGAGTAGTCCCGGATTAGTACCCACAAAAAAGTGGGTAATTTACTGTCCGGGAATCGCCGCTTATAATATCATCAGAAAATCAGATTGGAGGATTCAAAGATGAATGTTACAAGCAGCGGTATTATAAATGGAGTGATTCAGCCACAATATGGAGGGCATGGGACGCAGTTCAACGAAAACGGCATCCCTACCTACTCTTTGCCTTTTGCGGTGGAAGATGTGCCGCAGGGAACGATGTCGGTTGCCATTGTCTTGGAGGACAAGGACGCATACCCGGTGACGGGGGGATTCGCATGGATACACTGGCTGGCGGCAAACATAACCCGTTTTGAAATCAAAGAGAATGAGAGCCAGACGGCGGATGACTTTGTGCAGGGAAGGAATAGTTGGACGAGCATACAGGGCGGTGAGCAGTCCACGGAGCTTTCCTGTTATTACGGCGGGATGACACCGCCCGATAAGCCGCACATATATGAACTTCATGTGTATGCCTTGGATAAGATGCTGGATTTGGAGCGGGGCTTTCTGCTGAATGAGCTTTACCGTGAAATGGACGGGCATATCTTAGACCAGTTTACGCTGAAAGGGATATATGAAAATTAGCTGTCTGAAAGTCGGCGGGCGCACAATAAAAACAGTTGTGGCAGTATTCCTGTGCCTGATGACAGGCATAATAAGAAAATCAGACACGGCATTTTATGCCGCCATTGCTGCTGTGCTGTGCGTCCAACGCACCTCTAAGGACAGTTTCCGTGAAGCGTTCAACAGGGAGGTGGCTACGGTTATTGGCGGGATATGGGGTATGCTCGTTCTGCTGTTTGAGAGGAGTGTCTGGTGCAGCCCATATGAAGTGCTGCGATACCTGCTTTTATCGGTGCTTCTTATTCCCATCATCAATTTTTCCATCTTGATAAAACGGGAAAAAGGGACATTCCTCATGTGTGTTGTTTTTCTGTGCATTACCGTGACGCATGGAAATGATGTAAACCCTTTGTCTTTTGGTGTTGCACGGATTTTGGATACTACGATTGGAATTGTGATCGCTTTGATAATAAACCAATTTCCAATCCGCAGAACAACAGGCCACCGTATATAGACTAAAGGAATACGGGTACTGTGCAGCCTGTGCGATTATGGAACATTTTGATAATCCGTTAATAGCTTATGAGGCATATCGGCAAAGCACGGAAAACCTGAAATCCTATATGCAGCGCCAGTGGAGCCTTGTGGGAGGAATGGCTGGCATGTTCAGGGAGACGGAATAGGTACTACCCAAAAAGTAACTGCTTGCTATTTTGGTGACGATTCCTTATACTGTCAGCGGAGGTGACAAGCACGGTTCGTTTTTACATAGTCAGGCATGGGCAGACGCTTTTGAACAATTTAGACCGGGCGCAGGGATGGGCTGATTCACCGCTCACCGAAGCAGGAAAGCAGATGGCGGCTGACATAGGGCATAAATTAAATGGGGTTGATTTTGATGCGGCTTTTACAAGTGATATGCTCCGTGCCGTACAGACGGCGGAACTGATTCTGGAAGCAGGCGGAAAGAGTGGTGTGCCAATAGAAAAGGACGCAAGGCTTCGGGAATGGTGTCTGGGGTGCATGGAGGCGGAGAATAATGCGGTTTTCATAAAGAATGTATCGGACTGGCTGGGAGGGGCAGTTTCTTTTACAGAGCTTAATCAGCGGCTTCCCGATGTTGCGGATGCCATTTATGAACATGACATGACAGGAATGGCGGAGCCGTTCCGGGCAATAGAAAGCCGCTTGAAAAGCGTATTTGCGGATATTGTTCAAAGTCATGGAATAGAGGAAAATACTAATATTCTGGTAGTGACCCATGCCTTTGCCATAAAGACAATATTCCACCTATTTGCGCCGGAGCAGTTAAGTAAAGTGGTGAAGGTAAAAAACGCATCAGTTTCCCGGCTTGTATTTGAAAACAGGATTTTCTCATTGGAGCCGGATATACAGTTATGAAAAGAACAGCAGGAAAGCCTGTCACGGTTCTCCTGCTGACTTTTTTGTACAGCACGGTGGCTGGATGTCCAGCCCGTCCAAAAAGTCTGCGCCCCAAGCGCACATGGCATCCAGTACGGGAATGATGCTGCGCCCGAATGGGGTGAGGGAGTACAGCGTCCTGGGCGGCTTGTCCGGGATGACCTTCCGGTGCAGCATCCCGCATTCTTCCAAATCATGTAATTGCTGCGACAGCATTTTGGATGTCGCTTTCGGGATCATACGTTGCAGCTCCATGTAGTGGAGCGGTTTTTCTATCAGATACCAGAGGATGAGAGGCTTGTATTTCCCGCCGATCAAAAACAGCGTGGCCTCCACCGGGCAGTTGAACTGGTCTTTTGAATATTCCATTGTCTGTATCCTTTCCTTTTTATAGCTACCCTTTTGGGAAGTATCTACCCCAAAAGTGCATTCTTGCGGAATTTCTGTATCCTGCTAAAATTTAGGTCAACGGTTAATTAACACGTTCAGTATACAATAGAAAGAGAGGATTTGCCACTATGGATTTTATCGAAATTGCAAAGAAGCGTTATTCCGTCCGAAGTTATAAGGACAAGAAAGTGGAGGAGGAAAAGCTGCAAAAGATTCTGGAGGCTGCCCATGTTGCACCGACAGCGGCCAATCTCCAGCCCGTCCGCCTGATCGTCGTCCAGAGCAGTGAGGGGCTTGCGAAGATTGGGAAAGGGGCGAACCTTTACGGAGCACCTCTGGCGGTCATCGTCTGCGCTGACCACGGAAAGGCATGGGTGCGCCCGTTTGATAAAAAGCAGACCACCGACATAGACGCATCCATACTTACAGACCACATGATGCTGCAGGCAGCGGAATTGGGTCTTGGCTCCGTGTGGATATGCTATTTCAAGCCGGATGTGATACGCGGGGAGTTCGGGCTGCCGGATAATCTGGAGCCGGTCAATATCCTTGCAGTCGGGTATTCGGATGAGGAAGCGGCTGACCCGGAGCGCCATTTACAGACACGCATCCCGGTGGAAGAACTGGTTTCCTACGAAATGGTATAGACAGGCTTATGCCGTGACAAATTAAATGATAAGAGATACACAAAAGTTAACCGCCGCACTATGGCCATCATCCGCCATATGCGGCGGTCTGTCTTTTACGCCGGCTTGATAACGGAAATTACTTGGAATCCGGGAAGGTTAGAGGTAATATGCTTACACGGCGGTTTGCGTTTCCTCCCATATCGGACGAATGGCTAAATTGCATTTGGCGTTTTGGTGTGAAGGAAGGAAAAGAATTCACGCTGTCAAATCCGCTATTCACGTTAGACAATATGCCGTTTTTTATGATATTAAAAGTGAAAGCCGGAGGAGGGGGATTTTATAAAAATTGCAATCTGTGATGATGAAAAGAATATAAGGGTTTACTTATCCTCTCTGGTCAGGAAACAGGGGGATGGAGCTGGCAAGGCGGATAAGGGGCATTCCAATACTTCCTGAAATAATCAGATGTAACAGATATGCAACTTTTTTTCTTCGTCCATCCCTCCTTGACAACATCCATCAATCGTGTTATTATTTTGAAAGCGAATATATATTGTGAATATTCGCAACTATAGTTCGCAAGAAAGGAGAAGTGAAACTATGCCGTCAAAGCCAGTCCTTTCGGACGCTGATAAAAAAGCAATCCGTAAAAAGCTGAAAGAACTATGCGAGGAATATTGGATCGCACAGGGGTACAAAAAGACAAGCATTAAGAATCTATGTGACAAGGCAGCCATATCTATCGGTACTTTTTATACGCTCTACCCGACAAAGGAAGATCTATTCCTTGAAACAATCACAGACATACAAAGGAGGCTGGCAGAAAAGATTATCGACATAAACAGGAACAGCCGCACAAAGGAGGGCTTTGCGCAGTCCATGAAAAGGCTTTTCCGGGAGTACGACAGCAAGCCATTCCTCTACAATGTCAATACGCCGGATTTTCAGTCTTTTGTGACAAAGCTGCCGGAAGAAACGATTAAGAAAATCAAGTTTGACAGTTTTGATTTTTTCAGACAGGTGATCCATGCCGCAGACCTCAATCTGAAAATGGAGGAAGCTTTGGCGTATGGAATTTTAAGTGCGCTGCTGTCAACAATCCATGCAAAAGAAACGCTTTCCGTCACTTGTGATTATTTCGCCGTTTTTGATTTTATGGTGGATAGTGTTGTGGCAGATATTTTTGAGTAAAACAGATTTTTAGTAGGAGGGCAAAATGATTAAAGAAGTAAATAAGGCTTGCGAAAAGCTGAATGACACACTGGGAATTTCCGTAGAACTTCCCGATCCGAAAAAGAAAGCGTTAAAAACGGCTGCGGTAGGTAACTTCGTTGTGGGCATCGGACTGGTGGCGGCGGGAATCCTTTTCCCGTCAAAATCCTTTGCGCTACTGGGCGTCGTCGGCGTGATCAGTAGTATTGTACTGCGAAAAGAAGGCAGGAATAAAACCCGCGAATCGTAGTTGAGCGAGCCGTTCAGAAGGAGAGATATGAACATACCATTATTTATTGCGTCTTTCGCAGTCGTTTTTGTTTTTATATATATTCTGTATTGTCAAGGTTTTGCAGTATTGAGAAGAACTTCTGCAGTTATGATTGTATTTCGCCGCGGCAAACATGCAGATAAAGCAACTCTGGATGCCTGTACTGGCTGGGTTAAGCACGCGGTAAGATTTCGTGAAAGTGAGACACACGAATTTATCTTGGATGCACAATTATCAAAAGGGAATGTAGAAGTAACTCTGCTAGACAGGAAAAAGCAACCGTTAATGAAATTAAACCCGCAGTCTCCCAGATGTAAAATAGAGTCAGATGTAAGAAACAGATATTATTTGCGCTGGGAGTTTAAGAGTGCCACTGGCAAGTGTGAGCTGCGGTGGTAAGAAGAACAAATTCCGATCATGCCGTGCAGGCGTGGGAGCAGGAAGTCTTATCAGTGATAGGATGACCTGCTCTTTTTATATATTATATTTTTTGGTATTGCATAATCACCTACAAGGTGTTAAGATAAATGCAAACCTACAGGATGTTAAGATAAAAGGAGGAGAATATGTCACAACAAATATCCGAATCCGAACTGGTACTTATGAAAATAATCTGGAAGAACGGAGGGGCAGCGTTATATTCCGTCATCATGGAGGAACTGGAAAAAGACAAAAACGAATGGAAGAACAACACGGTACTCACGCTGCTTTCCCGGTTGGGAGAAAAAAAGTTCTTGAAAGTCAGAAAAATCGGCAGGAAAAATGAGTATGTGGCTACGGTGACAGAAGCGGAATACCAGACCATGCAGACCCACAGCTTTCTTGATAAAGTCTATGGCGGGAATGTGAAAAACTTAGTATCAACCTTGTTGCGGCAGGATATTCTTTCGGCAGACGAATTGAAAGAGATTGAAACATTTTGGAGAAAAGAAAATGAATGAATTTATGAAAATATTATTGTCGCTGTCTGTTTCCGGCGCACTGTTACTGCTTCTCATTTTGGGATTGAAGCCGCTGTATAAAAACAAATTCAGCAAGCGTTGGCAGTATTATATCTGGATAGTTGTTGCTTTGCGTTTTCTGCTTCCCTTTACTCCCGACACTACGATTATTGGAAATCTGTTTGAAAAATTCGACACAGCAGCAATAACAAATGAAATCCCTGCAAACCCCAATGTACCCGTTCCCGCAGATACAGGTAACAGCAAAGCAGAGCCGATACAGCCAAACCGGGAAATAACCACCGCTGCCATGCGTGAGCCAGTTGACAAATATATCTGCCTGTTTTTTATCTGGTCAGCATTGGCACTGGTTTTATTTGTCCGCAAAGTAACGGTTTATCAAGGTTTTATCCAATACATCAAAGCAGGAAATAAAGAAGTATCAGATATAAAAATCTTGAATCTGCTATCTGATTGTGAAGAAAAACTGAAAATTAAGACAAGGGTAGAATTATCCTGTAATCCGTTGATTGCGTCCCCTATGCTGATAGGTTTTTTCAGTCCAAGAATCATTTTGCCTGTCCGCGAATGGGAAGATAAAGAGTTGTCTTATATTTTTGTGCATGAGCTGGTTCACTACAAGCAGGGGGATATGTTTTATAAATGGCTGATACAGATTGTAGTGTGCGCCCATTGGTTCAATCCTTTTGTATATCTGCTGGAAAAGGAAGTGAACAAATCCTGTGAATTGTCGTGTGATGAAAAAGTCATATCGGCACTTGATGACGATGAAAGGCGAGAGTACGGGGATACACTGATATCCTTTTTGAAGGCAGACAATACTTACAAAAGTTCTTTGGCTTCCGTTACTTTGACAGAGGGAGCGGAACAGATAAAGGAACGGTTAGGTGCGATTATGAAATTTAGAAAGCATTCAAAAATGAATCTTGCCATTACAACAGTGTTCACTGTTGCAGTCTGTTTCTGTTTTTTGACGATTGGGGCGTATGCGGCACCTGTTATGGATAGCGAACCCTTGCATATAAGGGAAAACCAAGTGGCAGCGCTGAACCCGGATTTGACAATTCGTATTGATAATGCACCCGTACTAATAGAGAATAAAAATACGGATCTCATATCCGCATCATACAATTCCAGATATTATGACGTTTCGATCAACCAGCCCTCAGAGGGGGAATGGAGTGTCGATATATCGGCGGTTCATTCAAATACGAATAAATCGGTGCTACTCTATATTCCCGATGCAGAGTATAATTCTGTAAAAATTGAGATAGATAACGGAATGTATTCCGGTGGAATTTTTCATGCAAAGAATATAATTGCTAATGTTGATAATGGCGGGCTGGATTTTTCGCTAAGTAAAAATTTTGACGGTTCGGTAAAAGTTGATGCCTATAATTCCATATTCCATTTAGTGTCGCTTGATAATTATGAGAATTTTGATATAGAAATCATGAGTGATAGTGAGTCATTGTGCGATGTGCCAGGTTACTTTGACTGTATCAATGAAAAATATACTTATGTTGATGGCACAGGCACAAATTTGATGAATATTTCCTTACAAGGTGGAAGCGTGGGAAGCCTTGAATAGGGCTGTTCCAGTTCCGGGTTGATGAACAGAAGATACCAAATTTAAAAATACGGAGATTTCATCCAATTTTATTTTATGCTCCTGCAACTGTGCAATCTGCGCATTGAGCGCCTGCCGGTGCTGAACCAGCATTTCCATCCTTTCAGAGAGGGTGGAATTGCCGGTTGCCCAGATTGCGCGCCGGGGCAAAAATGAGGGCAAAGGTGCTGGCGCCCGCGGCGACAAAGACGGAGTTCGGTATGGGGGCAAATGATGTCACCGAATATGACTATGATAAAGCTTTTGGAACGTACCACACAAGCAAAGAGATGGCTGGATTTCTGCTGGAACTGTATGACAGTGAAAAAGTGGTGGGACTGGTAGACAGGGAGCGTTTTTGTTTCCGCCTGTCCGGCCCGCTGTTTTCGTATGCGGGGGAATCGCATTGTAAGGACAACTGTTTTGTGCTACCATAAACACATAAGTAAGCAGACAAGACGAGGAAAAGGATTCGGCGTGTGAAGGCAGGAACTGGAAAGGAAACAATCATGGCAAGGATAGCAGTCTATTTTCCGGGCATAGGATACCATTGCGACAAACCTCTGTTATATTACGGCAGGAAGATCGCCTGCGAACAGGGATATCAAGAGTATAGAAATATCAGCTACACCTATCAAGCCGGAAATATCCGCGGCGACGAAGAGAAAATGAATGAGGCGTATGAAGCGCTGTTTGCGCAGGCAGAAGCGGAGCTGGCGGATATGGTCTGGTCTGATTACGACGACGTGCTTTTTGTCTCCAAAAGTATCGGCACCATCATTGCGGCATCCTACGCAAAAAAGTATGAATTAAGCAGGGCAAGGCACATCCTGTATACGCCGTTGGCACAGACTTTTCTGTTTGCGCCGGATCACGCGATTGCTTTTATCGGAACGGCTGATCCGTGGAGTGACACAGAGGAAATTGTCCGCCTCTCGGAGAAAAATCATATTCCTATAACCGTATATGAGGGGTGTAATCACTCCCTCGAATGCGCCGATACCTTGAAAAATATTGAGAATTTAAAGGATATTATGCAAAGGACAGTTTACAGTTTGACAGAGGAGGATCATCATGGGAATTTCAGCAGGCTTTATGGCGCCGCACCCGCCGCTCATCATACCCGATGTGGGAAAAGGGGAGGAAAAGAAAATTCAGAGGACGATTGATGCGTACCAAAAAGTGGCGGAGGCGGTCGGTCGTCTGCAGCCGGAGACCATCGTACTCCTTTCCCCGCACCAGATCATGTATGCGGACTATTTCCACATCTCGCCCGGGCAGGGTGCAAGGGGTGACTTCGGGCAGTTTCGCGCCGCGCGGACTTCCATGGAAGTTGCCTATGACACGGAATTTGTGCGTGTGCTGTGTGAGAAAGCGGATGCGTCCGGCTTGCCGGTGGGGACGTTGGGAGAACGGGAGCGAAAGCTGGATCACGGCACGATGGTGCCGCTGTATTTTGTGAATCAGTTCTGGACAGAATATCGTCTGGTGAGAATCGGTTTGTCAGGTTTGCCCTTGGCGGCGCATTACCGGCTGGGACATTGCATCCAGACGGTGGCACAGACGCTTGGACGGAATACGGTGGTGATTGCCAGCGGCGACTTGTCCCATAAACTGAAGGAGGACGGACCCTACGGCTATCAGGAGGAGGGTCCTGTCTACGATGGGCGGATCATGGATGTGATGGGCAGGGGCGCGTTTGGGGAGCTGCTGGAGTTTTCGGAAGACTTCTGCGAGAAGGCGGCTGAGTGCGGGCACCGTTCCTTTACCATCATGGCGGGTGCATTTGACCGAACGGGCGTGGAGGCAGAGCAGCTTTCCTATGAGGGTCCTTTCGGGGTGGGGTATGGCGTCTGCGCCTATCGTCCCTGCGGCGATGACGGCACACGGAATTTTCTGGAGCAGTATGAGGAGAAGGAACGGAAGGAGATGCTTGCAAGGCGGGAACAGGAAGACGCTTACGTCAGGCTGGCGAGGTACACCATTGAGGCGTTCGTAAAGACGGGGACGCTTCCCAAGATGCCACAGGGACTGCCGGAGGAACTGTACCAAAACAGGGCGGGCGCATTTGTATCTCTGAAGGAGGACGGAAGACTGAGGGGCTGTATCGGTACGATCCGGGCGGTCAGAGAGTCTCTTGCGGAAGAGATCATGCACAATGCGGTCAGCGCCTGTTCGGAGGATACCAGATTCTCGCCCGTGGAGGACTGGGAGGTGGACCGTCTGACGATCAGCGTTGACGTGCTGGGGGAGACGGAGAAGATTTCTTCGCCGGAGGAGCTGGACGTGACCCGGTACGGTGTCATTGTGACAAAGGGCGGAAGGCGCGGTCTGCTTTTGCCGAATCTGGAGGGCGTGGACACCATAGAGGAGCAGATCGCCATAGCGAAGCAGAAGGCGGGAATCAGAGACCATGAGAGCGTGGAGCTGGAACGGTTTGAAGTGATACGGCACCACTAATTAAGTGAAAAGAACTTCTAGCCACTTGCAGCATAGGCTGCTTCGTGGAGAAGTTCTATATTTCACTCGGGAGAATGCCTGAGAAGCGGCATTCTCCGCATGGACGAGAGGGAGAGGGATGAAAATAATTTGTCAGGTGTGTATGCATCACTGTGCGCTGGAGCCCGGACAGACGGGGCTGTGCAGGGCGAGAAAAAACGAGGGCGGGGAAATGGTCTGTGCAAATTATGGCTGGATCACTTCTCTTGCGCTTGATCCCATTGAAAAGAAGCCGCTGTATGATTTTCATCCGGGAAGCATGGTTTTGTCCGTGGGGAGTTTTGGCTGTAACCTCAGATGCCCTTTCTGCCAGAATCACGAGATCTCCATGGCGGATAAAAAAACACTTGACGCAGAGCATGTCTCCCCCGGACAGCTTGCGGATTTGGCGCTTATGTGGAAGGAGCGGAAGGAGGCGGGGAACATCGGCGTGGCATATACTTATAACGAACCGCTGGTGGGCTGGGAGTTTGTCCGTGACACGGCGCGGCTGGTGAGAGAGCATGGGATGCTTAATGTGCTCGTGACGAACGGTACGGCTTCGCTTGCGGTGCTTGAAGAATTGCTGCCGTGGATAGACGCTATGAACATTGATCTGAAAGGTTTTCGAGAGGACTACTATCGGAAACTCGGCGGGGATCTGGAGACGGTCAAGGCATTTATCGCGAGGGCGCAGGAGAGCTGTCATGTGGAACTGACCACGCTGATCGTGCCGGGAGAAAACGATTCTTCTGAGGATATGGAGGCGCAGGCCGAATGGATTTCTGATTTACGCCCATCAATCCCGCTCCATATCACCCGTTTCTTTCCGCGCTACCGCATGAGGGACAGGGAGGCGACGGATGTGGAGCAGTTGTACCGTCTTGCCGGGATCGCGGGGAAGTATTTGGAAAAGGTGTATGTGGGGAATGTGTGAATGCGATCAGAGAGAAAATTGACAAATCTTACATATATGAATAAAATACGAATGAACACGTTCACAAAAAGAAGGCGGAAGGAGAGCTTCAGTGCGTAGAAAGGACGATACCCTGCGTGATACATTGCTGAATATAGCCCAAAGTATGGCAGATACGGAAGGGATTGAGGCCGTCAACATTCGCTCCATTGCGAAAAAGGCTGGTATTGCAAGCGGAACCGTATACAATTATTTCTCAAACAAAGATGAAATTCTGTTGGCGCTCACGGAAGTATACTGGAATCAGGCTTTGTCGGAAATGAGAAATGAGATCACGGCTGAGTCGTTTTGTGAGCAGCTGCAGGAAATATTTTATTTTCTGCAAGAGCGCATAGACAAATCCGCCGGAAAACTGATGAACAGTCTTGGCAATGCGGAAGTGGCAGGGCAGGCGCATATGGCGTCCGCGCAGTCGGCATTGGAGGAGACGCTGATTCAGCGTATGGAACAGGATACGAGGGTTCGCGAAGACGTCTGGAATGAAACATTTACCAAGGAGCAGTTCGCCCGTTTCATTATGATGAACATGACAATGCTGTTAAGGGCGCGGGCGTCTGATATTTCTTTTTTCATTACAGTCATTAGGCGCATTATTTATGAAGTGGGTGAGGAGGAATAGATCGTTGATGTCAAACCCATGCTATGTCAATTTTTAGCCAGATTTTGCCGATAAAACCGGCGGGAAGCTGACGAAAGCCGACAGGACGTTTAGTAGTTGCTGTCGGCTTTTTCATGTGTATTGTTCTCTGTTTCGTTTTCTTTTTGTTTATCCGGAATAAATTCCACAATATCCGATAGTCCACAATCAAGAATATTGCATAAAGAATTTAAGGTGTAGGTTGTGACAGAATCGTCATGCATAAGGCGGTCTATGGTCTTGTTGTCCAAATTGTATTCGCCGCATTTGGTTCGTAAAAAATAAGTTGAAATTTTCCGTTTTTTTATTAACTCACGGAACGGTGCAAAGGATATCATAATAAATAAAACCTCTTGATTTTCTAATTATTATTTCATGTAATTAAGTTTGTATGATATGAGGAAAAATCCTCATACCGATACATATATGCAGGCAGGATATTCTGATGATGTCATATCTGATATCCGCCTTCAAAAATGTTAATACAATAAAAAAGGAGAACTTGAGATGCGAAAGAAAATGGTAACAGGTATGTTGGCGGTATCGCTTATGTTTATGATGACGGGGTGCTGCCTGTCTCATGGCTGGCAGGAAGCCACCTGTACAGAGCCGAAAACCTGTAGTAAGTGTGGGGAGACAGAAGGAGAAGCGTTAGGGCATACATGGCAAGACGCTGACTGTACAGAACCAAAGACTTGTAGTGTATGTCAGGAGACAGAGGGGGAGGCTTTAGGACATACTCTGTCAGAAGCTACCTATTGGGAAGCGGCAGTCTGCTCCGTATGCGGAGAAACAGTAGGAGATGTGCTGACACCTGCTTTTGAGGAACTTGGGGTAAAAGGGCAGTTTATGGAAGTGGGTCAAACTTATGACTATGTTACGCAGATAAGAACCAGACAAGAGTATGAAGATAAGCTTATTAACGACTACAAAGAGGCGTATGGACTGGAAGGAGATTATGCAAACTTTACAGATATGCATATGGCTGCCCTCGAAAATGATGGTTTCGATTGGGATGCCCAGATTACCGCGCAGGCAGCCGTGACGGATTATCGGGTGTTTGATTCTGACGAAACACATGAAGCAAAAGACGGGTATGAATGGAAAACCGTGGAAATACAGATTGAATATGATGGTTTGGGCGATGGAGGATGGCGAGTGGTTTATGGCTGGGATGACTATTATCAAAAAGATGAAGACCTCTCCCCGAAAGGATATGACGGTGTTCTGCTATATTTAACTGATTATAAATATAATGAGGTCAGACCTGTTAATTTTGCCGGTAAAGACGAAAATACCTTATTTTTCAGATTGCAGTAACTAAGTGTCTGAAGGGGCGGTTTTGTGCCGCCCCTTTTTCATATGTAGATTTATAAATTGGATAAGAAGTATTTGGTTAAGTATTCTGGGGCTGGGCGTTGCCTGTCGACACGCCAGATAGAGTGATCTGCTAGGGAAATACTATTTGTGAACGTGTTCAAAAAAGGTATTGACAAATCCACGAAATGGCATACAATATAAATGAACACGTTCATCAAGAAAAAGGAGGAACAAGTATGCCACAGGCAATAGCAGAAACCGTTTTTGACGTACTGTATCTTGGATTTGCAATCACCACGGGTCTTACGATGTTGATAAAGGGGAAGGATTCCCTTGTAAAAAAGGCAGGGCTGATGGCCGCGCTGCTCGGCGCGGGCGATTCCTTCCACCTCGTCCCCCGCTCCTATGCGCTCTGGACGAACGGGCTGGAAGCGAACGCGGCGGCGCTGGGCGTGGGAAAACTTATCACTTCCGTCACCATGACGATCTTTTATCTGATTTTATATTATGTCTGGCGGGAGCGTTATCAGATCAAGGGACGAAAAAGCCTCACGACAGCGATGTGGACGTTATCTGCCTTGCGCATTGCACTCTGTATGCTGCCGCAGAACCAGTGGCTTACCTACCGTCAGCCGCTGTTTTTCGGGGTGCTTCGCAATATTCCCTTCGCAATTATGGGAGTTATCATTATCGTGATTTTCGCGCAGGAGGCAAAAAAGGCGGATGATGCGGTATTTCGGTTTATGCCGTTGGCGGTAGGACTGTCGTTCGGTTTTTATCTGCCGGTAGTCCTGTTTAGTGGGATTTTACCGATTATCGGGATGCTGATGATTCCAAAGACGATGGCGTATGTCTGGATAGTGCTGATGTGCCGGCGACTTTCGCGCGACAGCATATAGCGTATTTTTCATAATGAGAATATTTTGAGATTTTTCTATGCCTGCCACACCTGATTCCCGGATTTCAAGTGGCAGGCATTTTTTCTTTCCCACGCGATTAGGCCAAATGCGCCGGATTGGATGTAAGAAGCCGCTTTTTGTATAATCGCCGTATTTTGACATATGCTATTCAAAATTAACCATCAACAGGGAGGCAAAAAATGGAATCTGTCTGGGTGAGCGGAAGCAGGATCAGAAAAAGGGAGCCCCTTCCGGGGGACATGGAGGCGCCGGTTGCTGTCATCGGGGCGGGGCTTGCGGGAATTTTGACGGCATATTACTTAAAGAAAGAGGGCATCCGTTCCGTGGTGCTGGAGGCGGACAGGCTTGGCAGCGGGCAGACAAAGAATACCACGGCGAAAATCACATCCCAGCATAATCTGATTTATAGCCGGCTGATCCAGACATTTGGCAGCAGGATGGCGGCGCATTATGCCGGGGCAAACGAGGCGGCTGTCGGGGAATATGAAAGGCTGGTCCGGGAGAAAGGGATCGACTGTGGCTTCGTCAGATGCCCGGCATACCTTTATTCCCGGACAGGGACGGAGCTTCTGAAACGGGAGGCTGAGGCGGCAGAGTCGCTCGGCATCAAGGCGTTTTTTGAGACAGACTGTGAACTGCCTTTTTTGGTGGCAGGTGTGACCATGTTTGCGCGGCAGGCGAGATTTCACCCTCTGAAATTTCTGGAAAAAATGGCGGAAGAGGTGGAAGTGTACGAGCAGTCCAAGGTGTTGAAAGTGGATGACAGGAAGGTGATGACAGACAGCGGGACAGTGACGGCAGAGCATGTGGTGTTCGCAGCCCACTATCCTTTTATCAATGTGCCGGGATATTACTTTGCCAGAATGAATCAGGAGCGGAGCTATGTGTTAGCGCTGGAAGGGGCGGGGAGTCTTGAGGGCATGTACTTGGGAATAGATCCCGGCGGGCTTTCCTTTAGAAGCTGCGGTGATTTACTGCTTCTTGGGGGCGGAAGCCATCGGACGGGGGTGAACCCGACGGACAGGACGGGCGCGGGATGCAGATACGGGATGCTGAAAAACAGGGCGCAGGAAATCTATCCCGGATGCCGCGAAGTGTACCGATGGTCGGCACAGGATTGTATGACACTGGACGGGGTGCCCTATATCGGCAGATTTTCCAGACGCAGACCATACTGGTATGTTGCCACGGGCTTTGGGAAGTGGGGCATGACTTCCTCCATGGTGAGCGCGCGTATCCTGACAGCATTGATCACAGGACGGGATTGCCCGGAGGCGGATATTTTTTCACCCAACCGGCGTTTTACGGCGCAGGCGGCGAAAGGGCTGGCTGTGCATGGCGCTTATACGGTGAAAGGACTGGCAAAGCATCTTTTGCCGCCCGGACAGGGACGGATCGTTCCCAACTGTCCCCACATGGGCTGCCGGCTGGAGTGGAACCCGGCGGAGGAAAGCTATGACTGCCCGTGCCACGGCTCCCGGTTTGACAAAGAAGGGCATCTGATTGACGGTCCTGCCCAGACGGACTGCAAAAGACGGAAAAAGCGTGAAAAGCGGCATTCTCCGCACTGATTTGAGTCACGGCAGAACGGTGACATATTGATTAGCGTGCAAAGGAGTGAAGGGATGACGATAGGAAAAAGTGGGTATTTTTACGGATGGTATTTCAAATGCCAGTCCGATACGCAGACGTTTGCGGTGATACCGGCGGTTCACCGGACAGGGCGGAAACGGACATGCTCCCTGCAGATTATCACGGAAGAGCAGTCGTGGACGGTTACCTTTCCGGGGGAAGCATTCCGAAAAGAGGGCAGAACCATTGCGATCGGAAAGAACAGATTCGGGAAGAGGGGGGTGCGTCTGTCGGTATGCGCGCCGGGACTGAAAGTGGAGGGAAAGCTTGCGTTCGGCGATTTGTTTCCGCTGAGATACGATATCATGGGACCGTTTTCCCTTGTCCCGTTTCTGGAATGCCGCCACAGTATATGGAGCATGAAACATAGGATGTGGGGAAAGGTGTCTGTCAACGGGGAGACCTATTCTTTCGACGGTGCGCAGGGCTATTGGGAAGGGGACAGCGGGCGGTCGTTTCCAGAGGAATACATCTGGACACAGTGCATTTTTCCGGCGGGTTCGCTTATGCTGTCTGTGGCTGATATTCCCATGGCCGGCTTTCACTTCCGTGGTGTGATCGGCGTTGTGGTTTTAGATGGAAGAGAGTACCGGTTTGCCACCTATCTGGGGGCAAAGATATCTGAGATCGGGGACGGTATGGTGAAAGTAATGCAGGGAAATCTGGAACTGGAGGCGGCGCTTTTAGAGAGGACGGGAAAACCGTTAAAAGCGCCGGCGCAGGGAGACATGGCGAGGACGATCCGTGAAAGCGCGGCATGTCGGGCAAGATACCGCTTTCGGAAAGGGAACCGCACGCTTTTGGCCTTTGAGACGGACAGGGCATCTTTTGAGTATGAATATGGGATATAACGACTTTCTGACTGCTGTTTGTCAACGGTATATTTTTATGAAACTTTTTTGCGGGCTGATTCGTATTCCTTATAGACGGTATGAGTTCTAAAAGAGAACGCGCACTGTCAAAAAAGGCAAAGCACGATGGAGGGTTTGAAGATGGGGATTAACGGGATTGGAATGGCAGGATACTTTACAAAGGGCTATACGGGCAATAATACTGCAAAAACAGAATCGAGAAAGAGTTTCGTGGATGTGGTCAATCAGAAATCAGCGGAAGCAGAAAAGGCAGAGAAGGCAGAAAAGGTAGAAAAGGACGATCGTGCTTCCCGCGTTTTGAACTCGATCGCGGAACATGCACCGGAGGAAGTGAGACAGGCGTTTCTGGAGGCGGAGAAAGAAACGGGCGGCACTTTTACAGTAGGCGGCATGTGGGTGTCAGCAGACGGGAAACAGTCCTGCATTACGCAGATGGCTGTGGATCGCATTATCAGATGGTATCATGGTGAATACAATTGTACGGACTTGTTGGGAACATCTGTGGAGAGTGCGGTCAGCACTGTGAAGAAGTGGATTTATGGGTTAGACCATCCGCTTGGCGGACAGCCCGCAGGCATGGAGGAAAAAAAGCTGATGGAGATGGAGCGGGCATTTTATGTGTCATTTCTTGATAAATTAAATAAGCTTTCGGATAGATAAACGCTTTATACATAATGATCATAAGGATTTGAGAAACGGTGAACCGGTGAGTCAATCGCCAAGTCACCGTTTTTTCCATAAAAGGAAATGTATTAATAGTTTAAGATATCCTTAAGTCGATTGCACTTCGGATTGAAATGTGATAGCTTTAAGTCATAGCAGGCAGGAATCAATCCTGCGATAACAGGAATACTAATGGTATCGACTCAAGGAAAAGGACGGGAGAATACGGATGAAGAGCAGGCTGTATTATGTACTGTATTTTTTATATGTGATTGTGGTAGCTTTTGTTTTGTATCTGAACGGCGTGTTTACGGGAGAAGAGATTTCGGTTGTAAACCTTTCGATCAACATCGGCTTTCTGATTGTGATCGGGATTGTATTTATCATATCTTCCGTCAGCTTCGGGCGGCTGAACAGGATCATTTATGATCTGGAAGACGCCGCGATCCGTCTGCAGAAGGAATATAAGGAGTCCGGCGGGAAAAATCTCTGGGGCAATTACAAGGATAACGACAAGGTGTTTGAGGAAAAAGTATTGCAGGCGGCGTTTGACAAGTACCGTCTGCGGGTGAGAGGCGCAAAGACCAGAAGGAGCGCCGCGTCTTTCTGTGATCTGGGGGAATACCTCAACGAGGATCTGCTGGACAGGGCAGGCATGAACTTTTTCAATTCCGGGGTTTCCGGGATGCTCACGGGTCTGGGCATTCTGGGGACGTTTCTGGGGCTCTCCATGGGTCTGGGCGCCTTCAGCGGCGACGACATTTTTTCCATCTCCGACAATGTGGGTTCCCTGCTTTCGGGTATGAAGGTGGCATTTCACACTTCGGTGTACGGTATCTTTTTTTCACTGGTGTTCAATGTGGTATATCGGAGCATTATGTCGGATGCCTATGAGACGCTGGGCGAATTTCTGGACGTGTTCCGCCAGACGGCGCAGCCGATTGCCTTGAAAGAGGACGAGAACGCAGCGACCATGCTTGTCTATCAGGCGGGGATGGCAAATTCCTTGAAGCAGATGCTTGAACTGCTGAAAGGAAATGCGATGGAACAGACGGCGGGCGTGGAGCGCATCGTGGACAAGTTTACGATGCAGATGCAGAAGGCATTGGATACGGACTTTCAGAAACTGGGAAATGTCTTAAAGAGCGCGGGAGAGTCACAGGCGGCAAGCGCGGTCAGCGCTGCGGAGATGGTGGAGGCGGTTACCGCTTTAGTGGAGGTAAACCGCAGCGTGCAGGAGGCGCTGGCGAATGTCATGGAAAGGCAGGAAGCATTTGCGGGGGAACTGAAGGAGCAGAAGAAAATGCTGGCGGATGCGTGCAGCGACATGAGCGATGAAATCAGCAGCCAGATCTATACATTTGAACAGATGAGGAACTTATATGAGAAATAGAAGCAGGAACAGGGAGGCTTTTGCGGCGCACAGCTACTGGCAGTCCTACTCGGATATGATGGCGGCGCTTCTGCTGATTTTTATCTTGATGATAGCGATCACCCTTGCCGTATACAGACAGAAGACGGATGATCTGGATCAGACGAGGCTGGAACTTAACGCAGCGCAGAGCGAGCTGGATGCGACGATCGCGGACTTAGAGCTTTCCAAGGCGGAACTGGAGAAGTCGAACGAGGAGCTTGCCTCCTCTCTGGCGCAGCTGCAGCAGGCATACGATCAGGCGGCTTTGACGCAGGAAGAACTGGACAACGCCTATCTGGAAATCGAGGACGCCAGACAGGAGCTGACAACGACCAAACAGGAGCTGCAGGATATTGTCGGTATCCGCACGGATATCATCGGTGCGCTGCAGTCGGCGTTCAGCAATTCCACCATGAAGGTGGACGCCCAGACCGGCTCCATCACGTTCTCTTCCGATGTGCTGTTCCGTTACAACAGTGCCTCCCTCACCGCGGACAGCAGGGAGACGTTAAAAAATATTATCCCGATGTATCTGGATGTGTTGTTGCAGGACCAGTTCCGGGAGTATATTGCGGAGATTATTATAGAAGGGCACACGGATACAGACGGCGGCTACCAGAGCAATATGGAACTGTCCTACGAACGCGCCAAAGCCGTGGCGGATTTCTGTCTGAACAAAAGAAACGGGCTCAGTGAGACGGAAATTGAGCAGCTGCAGAAAATTTTAACCGTCAACGGGAAATCGTGGAGCACCCCGGTTTACGAGAAGGACGCGCTTGGCAGCCCGACGGAGGAAGTGGATATGCCGGCATCCAGAAGGGTGGAGATCAAGTTTCGCCTGAAGGAGGATGAAATGATCGAGAAGATGGCGGGGATTTTAGAGTAGGAATTGCGCCCGTGGGCGCTGCTTTTCCCGCTTTCAGGATAGAACAAGCTGTCAGAAAGTTTCCGGCAGCTTGTCGGTTATGATCTATTGTCTTCTTCTGTCAATATACTCTGTCAGCAGTTTCACCGAACCGTCGATACCCAGCTTGCTGCTGTTCAGGGAAACGTCGTAATTTCTGCAGTCGCCCCATTTCCCGACGCAGAAACTGTTATGGTATCGTCTGCGGCTCGTGTCTTTTTCGCGTATCTTATTGGCGGCATCACTCTCTGACAGGTGATACAGCCGCATGATCCGCTCAATTCTCTTTTCGCGGTCGGCAAGAATAAATATGGATATCATGCTTTCATACTGCTTCAGGATTGTCTCGCTGCACCGCCCTACGATCACAAAGGAGTCCCCCGCATCCGCCTTGTCCCGCAGATAGTCAAACTGGAGATACAGCAGATTTTCCTCCGGCGAACTGCTGTAACCTCTCACGGTCCTTGAAGACAGCGGATTTTTGTGCTTTTCATCCAGCGTTCTCAAATGATCCATCTTCACGTTCTTTTTCGCGGCAATCTCGTCGAGAAGATTGTGGTCGAGCAGCTGGATGCCATAGTGGTTCGCCAGTTTCTCCGCGATCTCGTGCCCGCCGCTGCCGTACTCCCTTCCAACGGAAATGATTAATTGCTTTTCCATTCGTTCCACCTCCCCTTATAAATATCGGAAATAAATCAAAAGCATGGATAGCAGGACAACAAGTATCGTTGCCGGCATCATTTTTTTACAGTAAAGTCCCCATTTGATCACATAACCTTCCCGCGACGCCGTCGCAACGCCGACCACATTTGCCGATGCGCCTATGGGTGTGGCGCTTCCGCCGATATCCGTCCCCATTGCCAGCGTCCATGAAAGCATGGACAGATCGACGCCGTATGCAGCGGACAGACTTTTAATGATCGGTATCATCGTGGTGGCAAACGGGATATTATCCACAAAGGCACTGACAACCGCGGACAGCCATATGATGATCGCAACCATGACCATGACGTTTCCGCCGCTGATCCTGCCGATAAAACCCGCCATGATTTCGAGGATTCCTGTCTGTTCCAGTCCGCCGATCACGACGAACAGGCCGATAAAAAACAGCAGCGTTTTATAGTCCACTTTTTTTAATAACTGTGCGGCATATTTCCATGAGGTGATCAGGGTGGCAGCCGCCACAAGACAGCCGATTGTGGAAACGGTAAGCCCTGTCTGCGCGTGGGTGGTCAGAAGCACAATTGCAGCGGCAAAGATCACACAGCTCACCGCAAATCCCTTTTTATCGGTAATGGTGGATTCCGGGCTTGGCAGACTGCTGTAATCCACTGACGTTGACGCGCCGGCATTCAGCTCCTTATGGAATATCAGATAAAAATACACCAGTACCGCAATCAGGCAGACGCCTGCAATCACGCCCGTGTTTGTCACAAAGTCCGTAAAAGAATACCCGAGCGAAGTGCCGATGATAATATTGGGCGGATCGCCGCACATGGTAGCCGAACCGCCCAGATTCGCGCAGAAAATCTCGGACAGGATCATGGGGACCGGATTGAATTTCAAAAGCTGTGAGAGTTCAATCGTCACGGCGGCTAAGAACAGAATCACGGTGATGCTGTCGATAAACATTGCCAGTATGGTCGATAAGATCATAAAAGTGATAAACAGCGGTATGACCTGATAATGCACGAGTCTGGCGATGCGCATACAGAGCCATCTGAAAAAGCCGACGCGCGCCATGCCCTCCACCATGACCATCATGCCAAAGATAAACAGGATCGTCTCCCAGTTGATGCCGGTGCTGCTTCCCGACGTCTCGCCCGACAGATACCAGAACTCCGGCATGAAAATGCTCTTGACATTCAGCGTCTCGATCACCGCCGTCATGCTGTGCATTCCCAGACCAAAAACAAAAAGGACCGTCAACAGTGCGCAGACAAGCGAAACTACATGTCTTTCCACAATTTCGGTCACAATAAAAAGAAACATTGCAATAAAAATAATTACTGCAACAACCTGTGCCAACATATATTTCCCTTCTTTCTAAAACTGTTATTAAGTTATGTATTTCCTATTTGTACAGATACAGTTTTAGATTCGTTTTTTGCCGTCAGACTGATAGACGGACTCCGTCATCCGTTCGTTTTGCGTCTGGCAGAATAAATATGTTGCCGTATGGTTTCTATGAAATTTTCCCTTTGATACAGAATCAATGCCGAGGCAGGGCTGAGAAAGGGATTCATGGACTTCCTGATACTGTTGCTGATACACTGACCGCGCCTGCAGTTCCATACTGTGTATGACGGGCAGCTCTGTCGTGCCGATCGCGTCGTTATAGGTATCGGAGTGGACAGGAGCGAGGCTTTCGGATATATTTCCCGTCAAGCCGGACGCAAAGAAATCTTCTGCCGGGTCTGCAATCACATACATGCCCGCGAAGAACAGCGATAAGATTATAAATATGCTGATTAACCTGCGTTTTCCCTTGTCTGTCATCTTACGTCTCTTGCTTTTGTCCTGTTTATGTCCCTGCAATGATTCCTAAAGCCGACGGTATTATATCACACTTTTAAATGGAGGGGAAGATTTATTTTATGATGGGCGGTTTCTGTTTCCTTTGATGGGTAATTGATGTAGAATGGAGCATAGGGAAGTATTAAGGAAGAAAGCAAACGCCGGAGGAACCGCCATGAACCATAACGAAAAAGCCATCAGTCTGTTAACGCCGCCCGGATTTGCGCCGGACTATAAAGTCTTATCGGAGGCGGCTATACACGATCTGGGATTGGACTATCTGTGCGAGCAGGTCACGGAGAAGAAGCAGGAGCGCACACTGTTTCTCTCTATTCTTTCCCAAATGACGGACAACCCCGAGGTGACGAAGTACCGAAGTGACGTTTTCGAGGACATTTACCAGAATGAGGCGATGCGGGACGAGATGCTGCGCATTCTGGATCGGATCAATTTCCTGCGCGATTACGGGAGTATCGGCAAGACTTTTGAGGAGGCGGCGAACGTGTGGGACCTCATGCATCGTCTGGATGAGCTGAAGGACTATATCCAGTGTGTGGAAGCTATTTTCAAAAGTCTTTCGGATGCGCAGGTGCACTCGGAGGGGTTGCTTCGGTTAAAGGAATATGTTGACGGGTTATACCATGACAACGGGTTTTCGGAATTGAAGAAGGACATTGCCGCCCTGCGGGCAACGACGCAGGAGCTTAAGAGCGTTACGGTGGGCATCAACTTAAACGACCGCTTTGAAGCGGACGGGATCGGACTGATTTCCATCAACAGCAGGTATTTTACCAAATCAAATATCTTCGATCACTTCTGTGAAAAAATCTCCATGAAGGAAGTCGTAAAGCCGGATACGGAGTGGAAGGAGGAGTATAAGTTCCATCCCTTTGCCGCCGAGACGAACAAAATGCCGGATATCATTCCTCTCCGGGGTATCGCGCTGATCCCCGAGGGCGATATGATGGAGGATGTGCCGCGGTATATGAACCGTGTCACCAACCAGATGCTCTCGGCGGTCGTAAAAAAGCTGAAAAGCGTGCTGGACAGGTATGTGTCCGTGACCATCACGGAGATTACGGACCTGATCCCGGAATTTATTTACTATGTCCGCTTTGCCCAGTACATAGAAAAGTTAAGCGGCTGGGGACTGCATTTCTGCAAGGGGACTTTGGCGGCGGAAGAAGCGGGGGAGCGCGTGATGCGCGCGAGAGGCTTTTACAATATGAAGCTTGCGGCGGCGGTCTCAGAGAAACAGGAGACCATCGTTACAAATGACTTGGATTTTGACAAAGCGCATCTGGTCTATGTGCTGACAGGCGCGAACCGGGGCGGGAAGACGACGGTCACACAGGCGGTAGGACTTCTGTTTGCGCTTGCGCAGGGCGGCATTTTCGTGCCGGCAGACTCTTTCGTGTTCCAGCCGGCTGACTGTATTTACACGCATTTTCCGGCGGACGAGGACAAAACCATGGATCTGGGACGGCTGGGCGAAGAGTGCAGGCGGTTCCGGCAGATTTATTCGGACAGCACGAAGAACAGCCTTCTGCTGCTCAACGAGACGTTTTCCACGACTTCTTTTGAGGAGGGGTATTTCATAGCGAAGGATGCGGTCAGGGCGATTCTTTCAAAGGGAGTCCGGACCATCTACAACACCCACATGCACAAGCTGGCATTTGAGCTGGAAGAATTGAATCGCCCATACGATGCTGTGAAGGCGGTTTCGCTTATTGTAAAAGCGGACGGCGGCAACCGTTCCTTCAAAATTGCCATGGCGCCGCCGGAGGGCATGTCCTATGCGGGGGATATTGCGCGGAAGTACGGGGTGACGTATGAGATGCTGGTAGAACATATTTGAGGAAACGAGGTTTTACATGAATTTAAAATTTACGGTAACGGGCGAGGAACTGTCCGACATTTTACTTAACATAGCGCCCATCCGCCCGGTGTTTATCTGGGGCGCGCCGGGTATCGGGAAATCCGCGCTCGTCCAGAAATTTGCGGACGACGTGGGAATGGAGTGCGTGTCGCTTCTGGGAAGCCAGCTTGCGCCCGAAGATATCATCGGCATTCCGCAGATCAAGGGCGAGGTGTCGCAGTTTATGCCGCCGAAAATGATCGCCAGAAAAGAGCCGTATGTATTGTTTCTGGACGAACTGAATGCGTGTTCGCAGGAGGTGCAGAAGGCATTTTACAGTCTGATTCACGAGCGGAGAATCGGCGAGTACCATCTGCCCGAGGGCAGCGTCGTGATCGGCGCGGGAAACCGCTCGCAGGACGGTGCGATTGTCAAGACAATGTCAACCGCGCTGATCAACAGAATGTTTCATGTGCAGATGGTCACAGACCCCGGTCAGTGGCTGCACTGGGCGTATGAAAACGGACTGCATCCGTGGGTCACCGACTATATCACACAGCGCCCCGACCATCTTTTCGCCGAACCGCCGAAAACCGAGGAACCATACTCTACGCCGCGTTCATGGCACGCGCTTTCCGATGCGCTGAAAAGTTACGGGGCGGGAGAGAAGGAGATTCCCGAGAAGATTTTGCGGGTGCTTGCGTTTGGAGCGGTATCATCGGCACATGCGGGCAGTTTTCTCGCGTACATAAAACAGCTTTCCCACAAAGACCTGCTCGGCGAGATCATCAAGGGGGAGGCGAAATTCCCCGCCGCGCCGGAACAGCGGGATGTGCTGTATTTTGTGGCGCAGAGCTTCCGCGCGAAGCTTCTTATGGAGCTGCCGAAGGACAAACAGATGCTTGACGCGAACTTGCAGGGCTTTGTCCACCGGGCAAAGGCGCTGATTAAGGATTTGTCGCATCTGAATCTGGAACTGGCGCAGATGGTGGTGTCCTCCGACGACGGGAAAGTCCTTCCCGAATGGTTTATGGTAGAGATTGTCCGCGATCTGCCGCGGCTTGTAAAGAATGAGAGATAATGGCTAAGAAAAAGGAACATAAAATTTCCCCAAATGAACAGGCATTGCTCGATGGAATCGAACTCGTAAAACAGCATCCGCTTTTCGGTCGGCTGCATATCAACTGCAGTGTTCTCGGCAAGGAAAGAATGGAAAAGGGCTGCGCTGCCAGAGTGGGCTGCACGCGCAGCTGGTACCGTTACAGTGGCGGGTACAGCTTAAACAAGGACTGCCCGTTGACACCGCCCGCGTGGGCGCATACGATTGCGCACTGTATGCTGCACTTGTGCTTTGGGCATTTTGACGCGGCGCGTATGCCCGGTTACCTTGATGAGAACCAGAAGTGGCGTGTGGACTGCAACCGTGACCTGTGGAATATGGCGTGCGATATCTATATCGAGAAATTTCTGGCGGACATAAAATTCGGCACGGCGCAGGTTTCTTCCGAGGAGATCACGCGATTCGGCTCTACGCAGAGCGAGCTTAAGATCTATGAGAATCTGGTGCGGAAACAGATTACTTTTAAGGAAAATATCTTTGGCACGAACGGGGCATTTCCGGATATGGAGTATGATACGCCGCTTGTCTACAAAGAAAATGAGTGCAATGCGTTTATGACGCTTTTTTCCTATGCGTTGGCGGAGTCTGTGCGGAAGGTGATCAGCAATGCGGCGAACGCTGGCTTCAAGGAGGATGAAAATTCCGTTATGCATAGGGCGGCGAATTGGTTTGTAAGCCATTATCCGCTTCTGGGCGGCATTGCGACCGGCTTCAAGGTGATTGATACGCTGCAGAGCCCGGACAGTTTTCGCGACGTTTCCATAGCCGCCGTGAACGTGGTTGACGGGGAAATTTACGTCAACGGCGGTGCGGGTCTGGATTTTGAAGAGTGGAAGTTCGTTCTGGCGCACGAGTATCTTCACGCGGGACTCTGTCATCATGCAAGACGGCAGGGGCGCGACAAGGAATTGTGGAATGTGGCGTGCGATTTCGTGATCAACGCATGGCTTAAAGAGATGCAGATCGGCCAGATGCCGTCGAGAGGGCTGCTCTTTGACGAGACGCTGGCGAATATGTCCGCGGAGGAAATTTATGATGAAATGATGCGGAATCTCAGACAATATGCGAAGCTTGAGACATTTCGCGGCTACGGCAAGGGGGATATTATCGCGGACGGCTACAGCGGTAAGGCGGATGCGCCGACTACGCTGGATGAGTTTTGTAAAAACGCGCTGCGAAGCGGTCTGGAGTACCATGAAAGCAGCAACAGAGGTTATGTCCCGGCGGGACTGATCGAAGAGATAAAGGCGCTTTCCATGCCGCCGATTCCGTGGGATGTACAGCTTGCAGAGTGGTTCGACATGTACTTCGCGCCGCTGGAAAAGCGGCGGAGTTACGCGCGCCCCAGCAGACGGCAGAGCGCCACGCCCGATATTCCCCGTCCCAGCTTACTGCCCGCCGATATTCCCGAGCACGCGCGGACTTACGGGGTGATCATCGACACGTCGGGCTCAATGTCCGCAACGCTGATCGGGCTTGCGCTGGGGGCGGCGGCGAGCTACTCCGTGGCGAAAGAGGTGCCGCTTGTGCGGGTGGTTTTCTGCGATGCGGACGCTTACGATATCGGTTACGTCACGCCGGAGGATATCGCGGGGCGTGTCCGCGTGGAAGGGCGCGGCGGAACGGTTTTACAGCCAGCGGTTGATTTGCTTGAACGGGCGGAGGATTTTCCGAAAAACGCGCCGGTTCTGATTATTACAGACGGAGAGATTGAGGACGATCTGTATGTGCACCGGGAACATGCCTTCCTGATTCCCGAAGGAAAATTTCTGCCGTTTCGGGCGCGGGGGCGGGTGTTCCGGTTCAAATAAAAGGGCATGAAAAAACGGATAGGCTTTGCAAAGCCTATCCGCTCCTTTTTTATTGGATATTATGCGATAGAGACCTGAAATCCCTGCTGTAGCGCCTGCTCTTCCTGCTGTGAAGCACGCAGACCGCTGACCTGAAAATGTTTTCCCGTGTCATTTTGCACCGCAGAGTTGGCAGATTCCGTATCGAAAGCCGCTTTCATGGTATTTCCTGCCTCGCCTAACATGGAGAACTGGACTGCCATTTCCCGTTTCTGCTGTTTCTGCATATCCGCAAGCTCAGCCTCTTTTCTCTCCGTGTCTGTGCCGTAATAAGCATCCTGCTTGATTTCTCCCTTTAAAAGGGCGATACCGTCATTGGTTTTAGTTATCAGCATTCCCATGCGGTCCGCCATCTTCGAGGAGGTGTCCGACGAAACCATCGCCTGCATTTCATTGGCTGTCGGTCTGAATTCTGCCGCCGGGTCTGTGCCCGTCTCTTCTTCCGCGGGTTCTGTCTCCTCTGCGGCAGCTACTGCCTCTTTGGTCTCATCAGCCGGTTCGGTTTCTGTGGCTGACGTACTGTTGTTCTCCGTCGGATTCATGACTTCCTTCAGAATCACGGTGCCGTCGCTGCTCTGGCTGATCACGGTTCCCGGCTGCAAAGGCTGTGCCTGCTGTTCGTCAGCGGTTGGATTTTCTTTTTCCGCTTGACTTGCAGAGGCTTCCGCCGTCATTCCGTTTTCGTCATCTTCCCTTTTGACAGGGTTCTGCGCTTCGCGCAGCTCGGCGAGCATGGCTTCTCTTTTCTGCGAGCGGAGAAGTTCTTCCTGATGCTGTTTCAGCTCGTTGTCAAGGCTGGATTTTTCCTTCTGCAGTTTTTTACGCTCATCCGCTTTCTCATTGGCGGAAAGCTCCTCTGTGGAAGAGAGGTTCTGTATCTGCTGCTGTACTTCCGTAATTTCATTCTGAATGTTTTTGCTCTTGTGATCTTTTAAATCAGCCGAAGTCATCTGCATGACCGACATGCTGTTTGTTGAAGCGATTCCACTTATTCCCATAAAAGCATCTCCTTCCCCCACTAAAGGATGATGTGTTTTCTATGCGTTGATATACTTAATTATATTTTACTATTATGAGTGGGCAGGATGCAAGACTTTTTTGCAAAAATGCCTGTTCGGTGTTGGCTGACCGGTCTGTTTTTCGATTCTGCCATGATGCCCGGAAAGCAGATAAAACCGAATACCATAAAGCAGATGGAGCTGTGCGCATATTTGTGGTAATATACATGGGAGGAAATGATAATCCAACCAATTAAGACAGTAAGATGCAACTTAGTATGGAATACATAACTCATTGCCGGCGGGTCATTTGTATGAAAAGAGAGGCTGCCAGACGATACGGCATGAGAAATGGACGGTGGAAATGGTCATGGTGTGGGAAATAGGGAAATGGAACAGAAAAGGTCTTGTATTCGCGGCAGTCTGTATGATGCTGCTGGCGGGTTGTGGCAGCAGGGCGCAGGATAAGGCGGATATCGTGAGCGCACAGGCGAATGACAGATCGGTTACGTTTAATGAAAATGTATCTGTCGATGTGGAAACCATAGCGGAAACGCTGAGCGATATTTATGCCAAAGCGGCTGAAGAAAATATTTTGGGAAGCCTTGACATCAGGCGGCGCATGATCGTAAGGCTTGGCGAACACGGCTATACCGCCGCGGACATGGAAAATCAGATTGATATGGCGGGAGCGGAGCGGGCGCTGGCGTTTTGCAAGGCTGTTGAGGAAAAGGAAATCGACCACATGGCAATGATTGTGTTTAAGGGCGCGGGTTTTCACCTGTATGATCTGAAAACATGGGACGGGCATGTGAATGTGGACAGAAAATATTACGAATATGACCAGAATGGTCAACTGCAAAAGAGGAACGAGGCTGGATATCTTGCGGGTCTGTGGCAATACACGGAGGAAGGGTATTTGTTATTTGAAGGAAGTTATTCCTCGGACGAGAATTATATGCTTACGATGAGTGATGCGACAGAACATATGGCATTGCGGATTTTGCCGCTTTCCGAAACGTGCAGGGAACTAAACCGAAAATATATCCTGCCTGTGTCGTATGAGCGGAATAATATCTTTCTGACAGATTGGAGTGAGGAAGATTTTGGAAGGCTGGACTTTTATGATATATTTGACCGCTTTTATAAGGTTGTGAACGGGCATCCTCATCCTTATACCGCGGGCGGCGGCGCAGGAACAGAGCCGGTATATGAGATTCCGGCAAATGTGTTTGAAAATGTGGTTGCGGCGCACTTTGGGATAGAGAAGGAAACGCTTCGCTCCAAGACAGATTATCTGCCGGAAAATGCCGCTTACAAGTATAGCCCGCGGGGGTTTTACGAGTCTGAATATCCCGATATTCCGTTCCCGGAAGTGGCTGATTACACAGAGAATGAGGACGGAACGGTCACGCTGTCTGTCAATGCGGTATATGCAGAGGAAAACACAGCAAAAGCTTTTTCCCATAAAACAGTGATCCGTCCACTTGACGGGGGCGGCTTTCAATATGTATCGAATGAAGTGATTCTGCCGGAAGAGGACTATGATATGTGGTGGCATACCGATCGTCTGGCAAAAGAGGATGAAGGGGACTCCGCTTTATGGGTACTTCCGCAGGCGGAACAATGTCTGCTGACGGAGGCGGAAAAAGAGGAACTAAAAGACGCTGTCCTCACAGCGGCAGAACAGGCGGAGGAGGTATACCGGGACATAGAACTGACGGGCGAAGCGGCTTACGGCTCCAACATCAAAGAGTTTACACAGGAACAGTGCCGCAAGGTGGTATCGCTTCTGGGAAGCGCAGGATATGTCAGCACCACGGATGATGCCAATATGGAAAATTATGAGAAGGTGGAAGCTTTCTATGCCGCGTACACGGAAAACCGTGATGCCATGGTGACGTTATATAACGTAAATTCAGACGGACTGATCGGCGCCATCACGTTTCTGTGCCGGGACGGTAACGTGCAGACTTACTATGTAGGAATCGGCTGGCGAAAGGGCGGTAGACCAGAGATTAAGTACACCTCGGCCAGCGATATCGCGGAGATGAGACTGACAGAGAAAGGGTATCTGATCTATGCCCACGAAGACATGATGCCGCATTCCGGTTTACGGCAATATTGGCGGGTAAAGCCGCTCTCTGAAACGTGCAGGGAACTGACGAGGAAATACATCCGCGGGTTGAGTTATGTAAACTACAATGTCCTTGTGACGAATTGGGACAGTGGCAATGTGGAAGACATTTTGAAGCCGTGCATGTTTGAAGATATTTATCGGATTGACACGGGGCAAAATCTGAGGACGGAAAACAGAAGGATACCCGCGGAAATATATGAAAGAATAATGACGACGTATTTCCCGGTGTCCGTGGAACAACTGCGGGAAACGTGCGGATACGATGAGAAAAGCGGCAGTTATGCGTATGAAATGATATTTTCCAGACAGTACCCGCCTTTCGGGGAAGTGGTTGACTATACGGAAAATGCGGATGGAACGATCACGCTGACCGTGGATGCCGTGTGGGCGGACTACGACTCCGATCTTGCCTTTACGAATCGGATCGTGGTGCAGCCCTTTGCCGACGGCACGTTCCGGTATTTATCCAATGTCATCGAGGAGAAGGAGCGGGAAGTGCCGAAGGTAACGGAGTAAAAACAAAAATGATATCAGAAAGGCGGATTGACAGCCCCGCCTTTCCCATGTTAGAATCAAACCGACAGTCAGTCGGTAACGGGTACGGGAGACGGAAGGACATGCGGATTGTAAAGGAAGCGGAAGAGCGGAAAAACGAGATACTGGACGTGGCGGAGCGCCTGTTTGGCACAAAGGGCTTCGACAATACCAGCACCAACGACATTTTGCAGGAGGTGGGGATTGCGCGGGGCACGCTCTACTATCATTTCCAGTCCAAGGAGGAGATTCTGGACGCGGTCATAGAGCGGATGATCGGACAGATGCTTGCGAAGGCGGGCACGTTTGCAAGGCAGAAGGAGATTCCCGTTTTGCAGCGCCTGACACGGATGATCCGCGCACTGCAGGTCAATGAGGAGTGGGGCGGCGGGCTGATGGAACAGATTCACAGGCCGCAGAATGCCCTGATGCACCAGAAGATACAGGAGCGGCTGCTTGCCGGGATGAATCCCCTGCTCACGGGACTGATCGAGGAGGGCGTGGCGGCGGGGATCTGTCACACCGACTATCCGGCGGAGGTGGCGGAGATGACATTTCTGTACGCAAATACGGCGTTCGATGCGCTCGCGGCGCAGACGGAGGAAGCGCGGCGGCAAAAGACGGCGGCGTTTATCTACAATCTGGAACGGCTCTTACAGATGGAGCAGGGGAGTATGATGGAAGTTGTGCTGCCGCTGTTTTCGGACGACACACAGTAAGGCTTGGCGGTTTTGCGCAGGAAGCAAATTGCAATTCACACCCGTGTCGGTTTTTTTGTACCACGCTACCGACTGACTGACGGTCTGTAATTGTAAAAATCATATTATGAGGGAGGAAACAAACAGTGAAACCAAATTATTTGAAGAAGTACATTGTCAGTTCTTACATTCTCGTCTGGGCGCTCATTATTTTTGTGGCAGGCCCGGCAAGCCTGATTTTCCATGCGCCGCCCGTTGTCATGTGGCTTGTGCGTAATCTCATTTCGTGGTCGCCCACGTACCTGCTGCTGCTTGGCTGGAAGCGGTTCCGGCAGGGAGAGACGAGAACGGCTTTTGTGAAGCGGTGTTTTTCGGGGCGGGTCAGACCGCTCATGCTTCTGGGCGCGTTCGGGCTGGTATTTGGAATCAGCATCTTGTCTCTGTGCATTTATGCCGCAATCGAGGGGCAGTCAGTTATGTCTCATATAGATTTTGGAACGGTGTCGCTGCCGCTCAGTGTCTTTCTGGCGTTTACCTCGGGACCGACGGGCGAAGAGCTGGGATGGCGGGGCTACATGAAGGAGGAGTTTGACGCCAGATACGGTTTTTTAAAATCCTCGATTTGTCAGGGGCTTGTGTGGTGTTTCTGGCATACGCTGCTTTGGGCGGTGGACTCGGATTTTACTGACTGGCGTGCTGTGCCTTACATCATTTCCAATATTGTGGTGATTACCTGCCTTACCGTTCTGATGAATATCTTTCTGGAGAAAGAGAGGAATCTGCTCTATTCGGTGATGTTGCATTTCGGATTCAACATCGTCTACGTTTTTCTGGATGCGGATATCGGTTTCTTTGTGATTCTGACGGTTCTTTATCCGGTGATTACGACGGCAGCCGTGCTGTTGAGAAACCGGGCGGCGGGAAAACGTTCGGATTGATGGCGGACAGACGAGAGACGGTATGATGAAGAAGAGGTTAACATAATTATGTACACTATACAAAACAAGAAAATCCCGGAAAGCGATTTTTACACATTTTAGCAGTTTATATATGGTTTTTTTGGTGAAAAGTGCTATAATTGAAAATGTAAAAAAGTAACTCAGACAAAAGCACGGGGAATTGTCGCTTTTCTAAAGTGGAAATGCAGCGTTTCATTATTCTCGACTGTACAGCCGTAGGATGAGCGATGTAATGACAGTTTTGTTTCATGTCTGGTCATTTGCTGCAAGTCTGATCAAAGCCTTGGAGGACGGAAAAGTTTCTGACAGGGGAGAGGGCTTTGAACGGTTCTATGGCAGTGTGTAGGAGGGAATAGTGATGTACGAAAAATTGAATAAGTATCGGATCAAAGAGCGCCTTGTGCGTGGTTTTGTGGTCGCATCGGGGATTCCGGCTCTGGTTGCGATGGTAGCGCTGACTGCCATGATTGTGGTGGCGGCGGTGTACTCTGGGGCATTGAAGGACTACGGGTTTGCGCAGGGTGACGTGGGTAAGGCGATGACCTATTTCGCTGAGTCGAGATCCACGATGCGGGGCGTCATCGGTTATGACGACGAAGCTGTTATCGAGAGTCTGAAAGCTTCTCACACGGCGAGCATAGAAAATTTCACAGCCAGTTTTGCGGCGTTGGAAAAGGCTATGGTGTCCGAGGAAAATAAGAAAGTGTATGCGGATATCAATTCCAAACTGCCCGCGTACTGGGCGCTTGACAATGAGATTATCGTGCAGGGCGGCGTCACGGACAGAGAACAGTGCGCGATTGCACAGGAGAGAGCAATCAAGGAGCTGGCTCCGCTTTATGAAGACATCAACGATGACCTGATCGAAATTATGGATATCAAGGTGGATCGCGGAAACAGCACATCAACGACGCTGAAAGTTGTCTGTATTGTACTTGCGATAGTGATCGCGGTGATTATCCTTGCGGCGATTTTCACGTCCATCCGGCTGGGCAGGCATATAGCGGAAAACATCGCTGCACCGTTGTCCCAGTTAAGCGGCAGACTGGAGTTGTTTGCCGAGGGCGATCTGTCCTCGCCTTTCCCTGATACGCAGGCGAATGACGAAGTGTCTGATATCATCGGTTCGGCGAAGGATATGGCTGAGACGCTTATGTTTGTCATTTACGATCTGGAATATATTCTGGGCGAGATGTCAAATTCCAATTTTGTCGTCCGCTCAAAGGACAGCGAACGGTACAAGGGAGAGTTCAGTCAGATATTCGATTCCTTGAAACAGCTGCGGGACAATATGGTCGATACGCTGCGCTATATCGGGATGTCCTCGGAGCAGGTTTCCGCAGGATCCTCCAATCTGGCAGATACTTCCCAGAGCCTTGCGGAAGGCGCGACAGAGCAGGCGGGCGCGGTGCAGGAGCTGCACGCGACGATCACGACGATTTCAGAGGCGGCAAGGCGCGCGGCGGATTCCGCGGAGGACGCTTACAGGCAGTCACAGGAATATGCGAATGTGGCTGACCGCAGCAGCGACGATATGAAGGAAATGGTGGAAGCTATGAGCCGCATCAGCGAGGCTTCCCACAAGATCGGAAATATTATTTCGGAGATTGAAAATATTGCGTCAGAGACAAACATGCTTTCCCTGAATGCCTCCATCGAGGCGGCGAGAGCGGGAGAAGCGGGAAGAGGTTTCTCCGTTGTGGCTGACCAGATCAGGCAGCTCGCGGAACAGAGCAGCAAGTCGGCTGTGGACACGAGGGCGCTGATCGAGGGCACCATGAAAGAGGTGGAGAACGGCAATAAGGTGGCAGGACGTGCGGTGGAGTCGCTGGCTGTCGTTGTGGAGGGTATCAGAAAAGTGGCGGATTCCTCCAAGGAGCTCAGCACGATTTCCTCAAACCAGATGGCGACCATGCGGGAGGCGGAGCTGGGCGTAGACCAGATTTCCGACGTAATCCAGACAAACGCGGCGGTTGCGGAAGAGTCCTCCGCTACCAGCGAGGAGCTGTCGGCACAGGCGATTTCTCTGGATGAGCTGATTGCCAAGTTTGCGCTGCCTGAGAAGTAAGGTTTCAAAAGGAAGAGAAGGTTATTACATACAAAAAGGAGGATGGAATGCAGGTAAGCCCTGTTTTTCCATCCTTCCTTTTTTGCGCGCATAAGCAGAGTCAGAAAACGCGAATGAGAGATGCGAAGCATTTCGAGTCTGCTTATGGATCAGACCATGCGCTCAAACACCGGCATATAGTCGATTGGCGCGTCCACGCTGACCGTCTGCCCCCCTTTCAGGGTTTCCCCTGTGGAAGTCAGTTTCCACGTTCCGGCGGGGAGGTAGACTTCGCGGCTCCACTCGTTCAGATGCAGGATCGGCGCGACGAGGAAACGATCGCCGAACATATACTGGTCTTCCGTCTCCCAGCATTTTTCGTCCTCCGGGAACTCATAGAACATGGTGCGCAAAAGCGGGGAACCGTTTTCGTGCGCTTCTTCATACAGTCCTTTGATATAGTCGTGCAGCGAGATGCGGACGTCGTAATACTTCTTCATAATGGCGTAGTTGTCCTCACCGTAGCTCCAGAGTTCGTTGGGCTGGCCGGTATGGAGGTAGCCGCCGCCCCAGTCGCGATCGTCGAGAGGCGGGATATTGTAAGGACCTCTGTCGCCGTGCATACGAAGCACGGGGGAGTATACGGCGAACTGATACCAGCGGATCAGAAGCTGTCTGAAATCCGGGTCGTTCACGTCGTCGGTCATAAAGCCGCCGATATCCGTCGTCCACCACGGAATGCCAGCCAGACCTATATTCAGACCGCACTGGAGCTGGTCGGCAAAGGCTTCAAAGGTGCTCGGCACATCCCCGGACCAGATGACGTTTCCGTACTTCTGGGAGCCTGCCCATGCGCAGCGCAGCAGATTCACGACAGGTTCCCGCTGCAGTTTAGTCATTTCGTCGTAGAAGACGCGGCTGTACATCTGCGGATAGAGGTTGCTTACCGCCAGTGCGGGTCCGTCAAAGTAACGGTAGTTTTCAAAGTCGTACACACCGTAATCAGGCTCTGAATTGTCCAGCCAGAAAGCGTCGATACCGTAGTCGTAATAATTCTTCTTGCACACACCCCACACATATTTGCGGGTTTCGGGGTTGAAAGGATCGATCTCCACGCAGTCGCCCTGATAGTCGTAGGTCTGCGCCGCGCCGCGCTCGGTTTTGATGAGCAGGCCGCGCTCCATCATGGGACCGAAGTTTTCGCTCTTGCGGTCAACGGAGGGCCATACCGATACAATGACTTTAATCCCCATCCCGTGCAGCTCGTCCACCATTGCCTTTGGATCCGGCCAGTATTTCTCGTCGAATTTCCAGTCGCCCTGCACCGTCCAGTGGAAGAAGTCGATAACGATCTGGTCGATTTTGATCCCCTCTTTCTGATACTGGCGTGCCACGGTCAGAACTTCATCCTGCGTGCGGTAACGCAGCTTGCATTGCCACAGTCCCATCAGATTCTCGGGGAACATCTCCGCGCGTCCCGTAACGGCGGTATAGTTTTCGAGAATCTGCTTCGGCGTGTCGGCAACGGTGATCCAGTAATCCATCTCCTTCGTGGCGCGGGCGATCCATTCTGTGTAGTTTTTTCCGAAGCTGACGCGCCCGACGGCGGGATTGTTCCACAAAAAGCCGTAGCCGAGCGAGGAGACGGCGAAGGGGACGGAAATCTGGGAGTTGCGCTGTGCCAGCTCTAAGACGCACCCCTTTAAATCAAGGCAGTCCTGCTGATACTGTCCCATGCCGAAGATTTTTTCCTTTTTGTCACTCTCAAATTTTACGTCCAGCGTATACTCGCTGCCGCCGATCACGCCCTTCCATTCCCGGTTGACCAGCTTTAGGCAGCGGCTCTCTCTGGAAAGCGTGCCGTCGTAGTTTCGGAAATACTCCCGCAGAATCAGTTTATGGTCGCGGTAAAAGGAGATGACACCCGCGAAGTTGACGACTGCTTTGAGTCTGCCGTTTACGATGGAGGCAACCGGGCGCTTGTCAATGGTGCCGTCGCCGACCCAGTGGTCTTCCTCCGTGATGTCTATTTGTGTGTCACACTTTTCGACTGTTTCGGTCAATGCCCAGTCGTTCCCGGTAAATGCTGACGCCATGGAAGCGCGTACCCGGAAAGCGTCCTTTCCCCACGGCTCGATGCGCAGTCTCTCGCCCATGCGGCGGCATACGAGCGCGCCGTTTTCTTTTTCAAATGTCATAATCTGCCTCCTTTTCTTTTTCTTATTCTGTGTCAAATGTCCATAAAAATATTACAGCCTGCACACTTTAGATCTCCCATATATTGTTTCAGTACGTTTTTCTGGAACATTTGAGAAATGCCGGTTATAATAGTATAATATTATTATCTGGATGGGAAATGCTATTGAAATACTACCTTATAATGATACTTTTATATCATATTGGCAAAATGTGGGAACAGAATGGCACCAGACGGGAGATGACAGAATACGGAAAGGAAGGTGGCGGGGGAATGCCGGGCAGGGAGACACAGGAAAAGAGGCAGCACAGTACCACATGGATACCTTACAGCTATTATGAGTGCAGACTGCCGGAATGGTTTGCGAATGTGCCAGTGCACTGGCACAGCGAATTTGAACTGATACATATTCAGCAGGGCAGGGGGGAGTTTATCTGCGGCAGTCAGAAAATGGAGGCGGGGGAGGGGGAACTTCTGCTCGTGCCGCCAAACATGCTGCACGCCGCCTATCTGTGCAGGAAGCAGAGGACGGCTGTGGAGGAGGTGTCAGGCGGCGGTGGGAACAGCTGCGGGGACGGGGCAGGGACACTTGTGTATGACGCCCTTGTGTTCAGTCCGGCGATGCTTGGCGCGGGCAGCGGCGACCGCTGTACCAACGAATGTATCCGTCCGCTCGTGAAGGACAATGCCCATATGAGTGTCTGCATCCGCAGGAATATGGCGGTCTATGAAGAACTGGCGGCGCTGGCGGCGCGAATTTTTTCCTGCGTGCGTGACAATTCGGCGCGCGCGGATCTGTTGTTAAAAAGCGAACTTCTGCGCTTTATCTGGATGCTTGAGGAGTGCGGGGAACTTTTGCCCGAGACAAAGGGCGCGGAGGGCGAGACAGAGGCGATTCGACCTGCGCTCGAGTATATGGCGCAGAATTTCAGGGAGGATATTACGGTGGAGCAGCTTGCCGGGCTGGTGCATCTGAGCAGGAGCCACTTTATGCGGTGTTTTCGGAAGGCGGTGGGGATCGGCGCTATCGAGCATCTGTCACAGCTTCGGATCCGCGCCGCATGTGAAGCGCTCGGCGAAGGTACAGAGCAGATCGCGGATATTGCCTTTGCCTGCGGCTACAGCAATCTTTCCAACTTTAACAGGCAGTTTTTAAAGCGGGTGGGATGTTCCCCGAAGGAGTATCGGAAGCGAAACAAGCCGTCCCATTTGTAATGCAGATAAAAATAGGGATAAAAATTTTTTATAAAAGGCGTCACATTTTCACAGTGTCATGTGTTTTATTAGTAGCAGGAGTCGTGAAAACTGTGTGTGAGGACCAGCGGAAAGAGAGCAGGCGGCAGTCTGCCGGGACAGGGAACGGAAGAAAAGACAGGGACGCCGGGGGGCGGTGACATGTTGGAGAATAAGACGGAAGGCTCGGATCAAGGTGTGGAGGAGGTTTTTCAGGCATACGGCAATATGCTTTACCGGATTGCCTTTGTGATGATGAAGAACGCCTTTGACGCCGAGGATGTGGTGCAGGATACACTGATTAAATATATGGAACATCTGGAGAGCGGGAAATCCTTCGAGACGGAGGAACACCGGAAGGCATGGCTGATCCGGGTGAACAGCAATCTCTGCAAAAACAGGCTGCGCTTTTATAAAAATCATCCGAAGATCTCGGTGGAGCAGCTTTCCAGATACTACGAAAAGGAGGAGGACACGGCGCTGATGGACAGCCTTATGCTTTTGCCTTCCAAATACAGGGAAGTGCTGCTTCTGCACTATGTGGAAGGGTATCAGGGAAGGGAGATCGCGGGGATGCTCGGACTTTCGGAGTCTGCGGTCAGAAAACGTCTGGAGCGGGGACGGGAAAAGCTGAGGAGGATTTTGGAGGAGACACAGTGACAGGGAGATATATGCGGCGGGAAGCGTCTGTGTATCCGGGGCGGCACTAATAGAACGAAAAAACGGATACGACAGACAGGCGTGGAAAGAAGCGCGTTGTAGGTGCGCTTGGGAATTAGAGACGGCATGTCCGGGAGAGGAGTGAGCGTGTCATGGAAGAAAAAGTGTGGAAAGAGAACGAAATGGCGGAAGAAAAAGAGGCAGAACAGGAAAGGATCATGGAAGAAGAACTCCATGCTTCGGCAAAGAGCGCAGAGACCCGTCTGCGTGAGGCAGTCGTGCGGATCGTGCCGGACGAGTCTGCGAGGGAACGCATCATAGAGGGAGCGATGGCAGGGAGACGTGGAAGGAGAAGGCTGACGCCCAAAATACCGGCGGCGGCTCTGGCGGCATGTCTGCTTTTTTCCCTCCTGCTTTTTGCAAAAACAGGGATGATCGGGGATGATGTGGTGGTTTATGCCGCCACGGAGGAGCACGGTTGGCAGAAACTGAAAGAGGGGGAACGGATTCTGCTGAAGATGGAGACCTTTGAGACGATCGAGGAGGGCGAACCGGAGTTCTGGGAGAACGGGAGATGCAGTTATCATCCTTATAAATGTACCTTCCGGGTGGAGGTGCCGGAACACTATCTCTATGACAAACAGATGGTTATGATCAAGGATGACAGTATTTTTGAACATGGAGACAAGATTGAATGGTGGGTCGGTCCGGAGCGGCAGGAGGATGCGGGCAGGGTCATGCAGAGTGCATTCCGGCTCTGGATCGTGGATGAGAATCTGGAACGGCAGGCGGCGCTGGAGCTGGAACTGACCAAGGAGGACGGAAAGTGTTACGCCGAATTGAAACGCGTGTGGGAGAGTGAAGCATATAAAAAGAGCCGGCATAAGAAATAGGATATCGGGACAAGAAAAACAGGTTGGACACGGAGGCAAATATGAAGTTTTTTATGAGGCAGACTGCCAGAAATATCGTGCGGCATAGAAAAAAGAGTATCCTGCATATACTGATCGGCGTGATGACCGTTCTGATTCTGGACATTTACGCCGGCAATATGGACAGCACCGAGAAACAGCTTGCAGATCTCCCCAATGTGCTCGAAGTCACGGCCAGAATCAGCACGCTGAACGGTTCCCAGCGGGAGGGCATAACAATCAGGGAAGACCGCATGATGGGCGTGCGGGAATCTGTGTATGTGAAGGACCCGGTATTTACCGTGCGTCTGAAATTCGGGTTTGGCGCGTTTACGGTGGAGGAATATAAAGAAAATCTGAACCATTACGGCATGGGTATGAATGCGCCGGAGGGCGTCTCCGGCATGAAGCGGGAGGAGATCACATGGCTGGATGGCGTGGACGCGGACATTCTTGAGACGGCAGAAAAGGTATGTATTCTGGATGCCGCCCTTATGGAGGAGAAGGGTTACCGTCTCGGGGATGATGTTATGTTAACCGTATTTCGCTACCGCTATGCCATTGAGGGGAGCGAAGTGTTTATTGAGCCGCTGATCACGGATACATACAGGATTGTGGGAAGTATGCAGATCGGGGAATACATGGGGAACTGGGTGCCGCCGGAGGTCATCCTTCCTCTTGACTATATGCGCGGGGCATATCACAGTCAGGGCATTGATTTTTATGCGGACTCCGGCTCTTTTACGGTGAAGGATCCGTTCCAGCTCAATGCGCTGAAGGCGCAGATGCACGACGAAGTGAAATTCCTGTCGGTGATCACCCGGGCGAAGCCGCGCACGGACGGCAATGCGCTGACGATCATGGACGAGGCGTTTATCCGCTCTGCGGAGGCGCTGTCGAAAAATCTGGCGCTTCTTCGTGGGATGCTGCCGTTTCTTGTGGCGATTGTCATTTTTATCGGGTATCTTTGCAGCTATCTCTCCCTGCAGAGCAGGCGGGAGGAGTACGCGCTCCTTCGCTCTCTCGGCACGGGACGGCGCCGGAGCTTTTTCCTGCTCTTCGGGGAGACGGCGCTTGTGGAGGCGGCGGCATGTCTTCTGGGGAGTCTGTTGGCGGCGGTTTTCCTGCGCCCTGCGGTGGGTGTGCTCGCCCTGTCGGGGTCGATGTTCTTTCTTGCCTTTCTTTCCGGGGCGGCGATGGCGATTCTGGCGCTTCACAGGCTCAGCGTGATGGAGATGCTGACAAAGAAAGATTAGGCATGTTCTAAATTTGTACTGGAGGAGTGTTTATGAGAAGCTTCAGAAGCAGTTTAATCAGACTTGTACGGACACCTGTTAAGACGGCGCTTTTCTTCCTGCTGCTCTCCTTTACAGTGGCGTTGGTCTGTGCGGGAGGAAGTCTCTGGAAGCTCTGCGGTGACAATCTGCGGCGGTTCGAGGAGATCTTTGTGACCATAGGCACGGTGGAGCAGACGCCGGAACGGACACAGCAGGAAGCCGTATGGTTTGCGGATCTTGCAGACTATCGGTATTATAACCGGGCGGTTTACGGGGAGACCATTTTCCCCGATGTGCTGGACTTCGAGGGTGCGGGGTATCTGAGCGGGCCGGAGCAGCGTGCCTACTACGAGGCGCTGCCGCAGGACTATGCGTTTAAAGAGTGGGAGGGCGGTTTATGGCAGTTTATGGTGGTGGAGGCATCCCCGCTTGAAGACTGCGTGCCCGCGGGTCCCGTGAAGATGGAGCTAAAGAATGTGCTGTACAGCACGTATCCGCCCAATGTTTTCTACTTTTATCTGTGCGACCATAACAATGACAGCCCGGAACCGCTGTATGCGGATAAGACTTATGTGATGGCGCTGGCGGACGGGATCGCCCACGACTGGAAAGAAAACGGCGCCGAAGCCAAATTTGAATACGAGCCGTTGGAAGGACCTTACTCCACACAGGCTGACGCGGATGGAAACAGGCTGCCCACCGATATGACGGGGGATTGGATCGCGGAGGTGACGCCGGGATTTTACGAGACGAAGGAAGGGCAGGACTGGTTACGGCTCTGTGAGGAATGTGTGCTGCGCGGCTCGAAGCATCTGTCCTTTCCCGTGACGGCGACGGAGGATCTGAATCTGGTCATGGCGTTTTATAACAAACAGGCGTATCTTGCGGAGGGGGAACTCTTTTCGGAGGAGGACTATCAGCAGGGAAACAAGGTGTGTCTCATTTCTGCCGCCTTTGCCAGAGTGAACGGACTGCGGGTGGGTGATCCCCTGCATCTGGCGCTGCGCTATGCCAACTACGCGACTTGCGCGAATCTGGGCGGTATGGGTGACTGGGGCGGGAGGCTGAAAGCAGACGGCGGGGTGTATGAGGTTTTTGAGGAGAGCGATTATACGATCAAGGGCATCTATGATGTGGGGGTCGGCACGTTTGAAGGCGGCTGGGGCTATCTGCTGGAGAGAAACGAGGTATTTATCCCTACGGCTTCCATCAAAAACAGCAACGAGGATAACATTGCGTACTACGGACCCATGAAGGGCTACACCACTTCCTTCCGGATTCCCAACGGCAGCGAGAGCATCGAGAATTATAAGAGATTGTGGGAGGCACAGGGGATAGACCATCTGGAAATCACTTTTTATGACGGCGGTTACAGCAAGCTGGAGGGAGGATTGAAAAACATGCAGACCATGTCAGCCGCTCTCCTGACGACGGGCATTGTCAGTGCGGTTTGTATCGTTATCTTTTTCTGCCATCTCTTTATCACGAAACAGAAAAAGCAGACTGCCATCGAGCGGTGTCTCGGCATGACCAGAGAAGCGTGCGCCCGATCCCTTCTTGTCGGCGTACTGGTGATCGCCCTTGCGGGAAGTATGGCTGGCGGCTTCGCTGGGCAGTTTTTCGCGGGATGTGCGGCGGCGCAGATGGCGTCCGCGGAAACCTTCGACACCCGGTTCAGCAACGGTGAAGTGCAGTTTAGCATGGAAAAGAGTGAGGAGGAACTGACGGATGAGAATGCGGATGGGAGCGGAGCCGCAAAGTCCGCCTATCTGACAGAGACGGACTGGCGGGTATCGGTGGTCTGTGGGGGGCCGGTTTTCCTGTTCACGGTGGGAATGGCTTTGGCGGGAATATACAGGAACCTGCGGGAGGAACCGCTTGCGCTTCTGTCGGAATGTGAGAAGTGATGCAGGAATGCCTGAAAGGAGGCATTCTTCAAGGATTGTGGGAGAAAATTATGGGGATGGGATACCAGCAGGAGTGATGGGATTTGGACGGTTGTGGCAATAAAAGGATCGCACAGGCGGCAGAATGGAGGAAAACATGGAGAAAATCATTGAGGCGGTAAATGTGAGTTACATCTACCAGACAAAGTATCAGAAGACCAAGGCGCTCTCGGAAGTGAGCTGCTCCTTCGAGAGGGGAAAGGTATGCGCCATCACGGGTAAATCCGGCAGCGGCAAGAGCACTTTTCTTTCGCTGCTCGCGGGGCTGGACGTGCCCACGGAAGGGACGCTTGCCGTGGAGGGGGAGGACATGAGGAAGATGAACCGGGACGCTTACCGTCTGAACCGCGCCTCCGTGATCTATCAGGCGTTTCATCTGTTTCCCCTGCTGACGGTGATGGAGAACGTCATGTTCCCCATGGAACTGCAGCATGTCGCGGCAAAGGAGGCGAAGGCGAGGGCGCAGGAGTATCTGGCGAAGGTCGGGCTGCCGGAGACGCTCTACAAAAAGATGCCGGGCATGATCAGCGGCGGGGAGCAGCAGCGGGTTGCCATCGCCAGAGCTATCGCCGCGGGCGGGGAGATCCTTCTCGCCGACGAGCCCACGGGGAATCTGGACAGTCAGAACGAGAAGGTGATCGTGGACCTTCTGTGTAAGCTGGCGCACGAGGACAACTACGCCGTGATCGTGGTGACCCACAACGAGGCGGTGGCGGCAGCGGCGGATGTGGTCTACGGCATGTCGGACGGGGTGCTGTCGGTGGTGCGGGGCGCGTAAACGCATGACGGTGCGCTGTAAGTCATCCTTTATCAAATAGAAAATCTCTTTTAAAATCAGGCAGAATTTGCTATACTCATATTGTAACGATAAAAGCCATAGCCGCAATATAGAAAGCAGGTGAAATATATGCCAAACGGTCTTGAAATTACAAAAGCAGCGATTGATGATTTTAAAAAAATCCAGGATTACATGATCATTGCAAAAGAAGAAAATGCTGTAAGAACGTACGACAAATTAAAAGATGAATATCTTTCCTTAAAAGCAATCTTACAAGTGGCGGGTGTCAATCTAACAGATATTGATAAAATCAAAGAGTGATCGGAGATTCATAAAGAACACTGGAAAAAATAATCGGCCTGTGCTAAAATAAACACGTTGGGACAAAGAAGTCTGAAAAGATTTCTTTGTCCCTTTTTGCGCGTATAAGCAGAGTCAGAAGGCGGCAGAGTCAGGACGCATGCAGGTATGCATGCAGGACTGAAGATGACGCCTTATGACGAGCAACGCGAACGAGAAGAGCGCAGCGATTCGAGTCTGCTTATACGCAGTACAGTACAAGAGGAGTCAGAAGGCGGCAGAGACAGGAAACGGAGGAACGAAGATGGCGGAAATAAAAGAGGCATGCGGCGTTGTGGGTATGTACGGGCCGGAGGGGGAGAATGTGGCGCCCTCCCTCTACTACGGGCTGACAGCCCTGCAGCACAGAGGGCAGGAAGCGTGCGGCATGGCGGTTTCCCGAACCGACAGGGAGCGGGGCAACGTGTGTTTTCACAAGGATCTGGGGCTGGTGAGCGAGGTGCTCACGAAGGAAGTTTTGGAGAAGATGGACGGCAATATCGGTCTGGGACATGTGCGGTATTCCACCACGGGGGCGTCTGTGGCGGAAAATGCCCAGCCGCTTGTGCTCTCCTACATAAAGGGGACACTGGCTCTCGCCCACAACGGCAATCTGATCAACACGCCCCAGTTAAAGTGGGAGCTGATCCAGAACGGGGCGATTTTCCACACCACCACGGATTCGGAGGTGATCGCTTTCCACATCGCCAGGGAGCGGGTGCATTCTGCCACGGTGGAGGAGGCGGTCTATAAAACGGCTCTGAAAATAAAGGGCGGCTATGCGCTGGTCATTATGAGTCCGCGGAAGCTGATCGGCGTGCGGGACCCTTACGGCTTAAAACCCCTGTGCCTTGGAAAACGGGAGGAGACTTACGTGCTTGCCTCGGAGTCCTGCGCGCTGGAGGCTGTGGGGGCTTCTTTTGTGCGGGATATTCAGCCGGGCGAGGTGGTCACAATTTCCGGCGGGGAGGTCAGATCACAGATGCTGCCGAAGGAAGGAAAGTGCGCCCACTGTATTTTTGAATATATCTATTTTGCAAGACTGGACAGTACGATGGACGGGGTGCGGGTGTACGACGCCAGAATCTGTGCGGGGCAGATGCTTGCAAAATCCTATCCCGTGGAGGCGGATCTGGTGACCGGCGTGCCGGAGTCGGGGCTTCCGGCAGCGCAGGGCTACGCGCAGGAGAGCGGCATACCTTTCGGGCTGGCGTTTTATAAGAACAGTTACATAGGCAGGACTTTCATCAAGCCGACACAGACGGAGCGGGAGTCCGCCGTCCGCATGAAGCTGAGCGTGCTGGAATCGGCGGTAAAAGAGAAACGGATCGTGCTGGTGGATGATTCCATTGTGAGGGGAACCACCATCGCCAACCTGATCCGTCTTCTTAAGGAGGCAGGAGCCAGAGAAGTGCATGTGAGAATCAGCTCGCCGCCTTTTCTCTATCCTTGTTATTTTGGCACCGATGTGCCCACGGGTTCCCAGCTCATCGCGGCAAACCACAGCGAGGAGGCGATCCGGGAGATGATCGGTGCGGACTCCCTCGGCTATCTGCGCAGGGAGGATCTTTCTGAGATGGCGGAAGGCATTCCCCTGTGCAAGGCGTGCTTTGACGGGGTGTATCCGATGGCGTGCGGCAGTTGAGATTTGTGTTTAACTATTGATTCAGGCGATCAATAATCGCTGCCATTTCATCCCATTTCCGTTCCATATCGGCGACAAGTTCAAACTGTGTTCTGGCGCGGTCAAGGTTATGGTTTTCCCGGTGAATCTTAAAGTAGACGTCGCCTTCCAGATAATCCGCGAGAAAACGGATGCCGCACTCGTAGGTCATAAGTTTTGCGCCCATGGGCAGGAGCTTGATTTCCAGAGGGGTGAGACTGCCCGCGCATCCCTTCAGAAACCCTTCCGTGAAAGTCTCGAACAGGGAAAGATCCAGTCCTATTTTTGACAGATCCGTCTCGTCCTCCGCGCCTGTATTTGCGCCGGTGCGGATGGAATCTCCGAAGTCGTACAGCGACAGACCGGGCATCACCGTGTCAAGGTCAATGACGCACAGCGCTTTTCTCGTGTCGCTGTCAAAGAGAATGTTGTTCAGTTTTGTGTCGTTGTGGGTCACACGCAGGGGCAGCTCCCCTTTTTCCAGAAGATCTGTGAGCGCGTGGGTGTCTGCCTCCCTTGCGAGGGCAAAGTCGATTTCGGGCTGTGCCGAAGCGGCGCGTCCCAGCGGATCGTCAGCCACCGCTTTTTTGAAGTCCTGAAAGCGGGAGGGAGTGTAGTGGAAACGGGGGATCGTCTCGTGTAGTGTCTCAGAGGGATAGTCGGCAAGCTGTCTCTGGAAATTTCCGAAAGCAACCGCACAGTCGTAGAAATCCCGGGCATTTTCCACTTTTTCCAGACAGAAAGTATGGCCGATAAAAGGAAAGACACGCCAGAAGTTATGTAAACTATCCTCAAAATAGTTTTCTCCGCTTTTCGTCTTTACTACGCTTAAGGTTTCTCTGTCGGGATCGCCGTTTCTTTCCTTGATTTTCTCCCGCAGATAGGACGTGACGCCAGCCACGTTTTCCATGAGTGCCTGCGGGTTCTGGAAAATGGAGTGATTCATCCGCTGCAGGATATATTTCTTCTCTGTTCCGGCGTCACCGTAAGTCACCAGATACGTGTCGTTGATGTGACCGTTTCCGTAGGAGTGTACATCGCGCGGACTGCCCTCCAGTTGAAAAGCGGCAATCGCGTTGTTTATGGTTTCGGGGGTGAGGGTCTGTGACATATGTTTTCCTCCTTCCGTTTTTTTGTTGCGCTTCCAGAATCTGTTTCTTTTCCGCGCTCTATTCTATCGTTCTGTATAGCGGATCCATTTCAGTTCCATGGGAGCAAGTTCCAGATGGTTTTTCAAAACGCCTTCTATATAAAGGTCGGTCTCTTTCGGCTGCTGCGTATTGTTGATCACGGCGAGCATCCCTGTCTTTTCAAAGACGGCGATTTCCGTCTCCACGTCCGTGACATAGTATTTCTTCATCTCATTTTCGCGGTGCGCCGCATAGTAGATGGCGCGCAGCAGGATGCGGCAGTTCTGCGGGGAGTAGGGCAGCCCTGTGAAATAGACGCTGCGTCCTTTGCCGTACTCATTGACCACAAGGCGGCTGTATTTACCGTCCATGTCAAGGATCTGGTAGTGCTCGCCCTGCGCGTAGATTCGGCTCTTGCCCTCGCCGAAATCAATGTCGCCTGTCACGTCCTCCAGAATAAAGTGATCTCTGTCCAGTTCATTGTATTTGTCTGTGCTCATGGAGAAGCCCAGCTCCCTGTCCACGCCGAGAACGTCGCTCAGCTGGAAGAAGCGCCCCTGATACTGGCAGGCGGTGGGCTCGCCGACGCCGATAAAGCCGCCGCCCTCATCCACAAAACGGCGCAGGGCGCAGACCAGTTCGGGATCTTTCCAGACTTCGCCGCCGCTGAAGGCGGTGTAGGCGTCCCCGGCGTTGATGATAACCCGGATCGCCGGATCAATCCCCTGTTTCACCTCCTCAAAGGTAATAAATTCCACGTCGATGGGCATACCGCTCAAAGCCTCGATCACGCCCACATAAGAATAGATTTCGCGGTACCAGAGGGCGTGGTGTACCTGATTTGCCATCCATCGGCGCAGATTTCCCCAGCTGTTTAAGACAGCCACCTTAAAGGGTGCGGTGTAAGCTTTGGCACCCTGCATATTGGCGTGGATCTGGCGGAACTCTGTGACAACTTGACTTATACGGTCAACAAAGCCCGGCCACTGGCTTGCCAGCTTCAGATAGCCGCCGTAGCCGATGCGGTCTACGGGAGAGCGCAGGATGGCGCGACGCGCCTTGAGCCAGTTGTCCTTCGATTCGCCGATGGGGTCGCCGCCCTCGGTAAACACGTCGGGGAAGAAGTAGGGCAGAAGCCTTCCCTCCGTGTATGTTACGCCCTCGATATCGGAGATCATGCGCAGGGTGACGCCGTCGCCCACGGAGCCTACCACCGCGTCCAGCCCGATATTTTTAAAGTATTTTCCGAAAGGCTCGGTGCCAATCCAGTGGTCGCCGAGGAACATCATTGCCTCCTTGCCGTAGCTGTGGACGATATCCACCAGTTCCTTGGCAAGTTTGCTCACCTCAATCTGCTGGAACTCCACGAAGTCCAGAAATTCTTTGGAGGGTATGCGGAAGATGGAGTTGTGATACCCTTCGTCCACGATGTATTCCGGGCGGAAAGGGTAACCTGCCCACTTTTCAAACTGCTCCAGAATATAGGGGCTGACGCTGGCGCTGTAGCCGAACCACTCCACGAATTTTTCCCGCTTCTGGTCGTCGAAGGTCAGGGTAAACTGGTGGAAAAAGGTGGTGAAACGCACCACGTCCACGCTGGGATTTTCCTCACACCAGCGGCGCAGCTTCTCCTTCACATAAGCCTGCGTCTTGGGCTGGCGCACGTCGTAGGTGAGCTGATGGGGGGCGTCCTTCCAGTCGTTGGTGATAAAGTTGTACATGTGCACGGGGTCCCAGATCAGGAAAGCAAGAAAGCTTACCGTATACTGATGGTAGGGAACGGTGTCGATCATCACCTCGCCCGTACTCTCGTCATACTGCCAGTGGTCTGTGGGAACGATCTCCCCCGTGGTACGGTCTATGACCTCCCACCAGCGCTTCGGATCGTCGATGGTGTTGACTTTAAGCTGCTGTGTGTGGAAACCCTTCATCAGGCGGATGCGCAGGGTTTTGTCCCTTGCGGTCACCCGGTCGCTGATCAGGTATTCCTGCTGGATTTCCTCGGGGTGCGCCTCGGCCCACGCATTGTCCTTTCTGGTGGTGTAGTAGGTGGCGTAGATTTTGGCGTCCTGAGACAACAGCGCTTCGGGCATATCCGTCCCGTCGCAGTCCCGCAGGGCATCCGCGCCCAGAAGATTTTTGAGCCGTATGGTTTCTTCCACCATATCCACGTCTGTGGGCAGCGTCAGCCGCCCGGTGAGGTTGTTTTCCTGCATATCCAGTCCTCCTTTTTTATTTGGCTCCGCAAAGCGGATCCCGCAATCGAACAGAGTTCGATTTTTAGTCTGCTAAATTCAGATAACTTAAGGTTCCTTCGGGAAGCCCCGTTCCCTGTTCCAGCAGGGAGATCAGTCCCCGTATGGTGTATTCGCAGTCCTCCGGCGTGGTGGAGAGAAAGGTGTTGTTCAGCTTTACGCCGAGGACAATCAGTACGATTTCCGCAAGCGCCTCCGGATAGTCGAAATGGATTTCTCCGGCGGTGATGCCCTGTCTGATAATTTTCGCCAGATTCGGTTTTAATTCCGAGATCAGGTAATTTAAGTATTTCTGATGCAGATAAGCGGATTCCTGTATCGTGATGGCCCTGTTTTTTTCGTTGCCCTGTTTCAGGAAAGCGGCGGCGGAACTGCGGCATGCCTGAAACAGCATCGCCATTCTCGTAAAGGGCGGGATATCCGTCTGGTCGGCAAGGTTTTTTGCGGTCTGTAAAGGCGCTTCGTAATTTCTTCTGATCAGCGCGTCTAAAATCGCCTCTTTTGACGGAAAATAGTAATAGATGCTGCCTTTGCCGATACCTGCCTTGGCGGCAATGTCGCTGACAGAAATATTCTGTATACTCTCATCGATCATAAGCTGCTGGAGCGCGTCCAGAATCCTGTCATATTTTTGTGTGTCTGCCATGATGCGTGCCTTTCTGGTTGAATATGATGTCATTCATTTTAGCACAGTTTAACGGTGCGGACAATTGCCGGGAGGAGATTGGGAAATATTATTTTAATTTGTATCATTATGGTGTCAGCCATGTGCCGGGTGGGAAAAAAGTATTTAAATAAATACATTTCACAAACTGGTTGACCGTGGGTCGAAAGATGTGGTATCGTTAGAAAGGTAGAATCGACCGTGGGTCGAAAAATGTAAAAGTGAGAGAGGGGAGCGAAAGGCTCCCGTCAGGAGGAAAGAGTAAAATGACATACGCAGATTTTTTCTATGACATTAAGGGAAGATTCATGGGCGCGGATGTGAGCGATATCCACGAGCATCTGGCTTTTGAGTTTGACATCGAGGACGAGGAGGCAGGCGGTTCGTTCTATGTGGAAGTGAAGGACGGTACGCTCTACGTGGAGCCTTACGAGTATTATGACAGGGACGCGAGATTTATCTGCGCGCCCGATGTGCTTGTAAAGATCGCGGAGGGGGAGATGGATCCCGTATGGGCGTTCACGACCCAGAAGCTAAAAGTGGAGGGCAATATTGAAAAGGCGCTGCGTTTAAAGGAGATCATCGAGGCGAAACAGCGCGAGATGAAGAAGGCGGAAAAAAAGGCTGAGAAGAAGGCGATGAGAAATGAGTAAAAAAGCGGGAATCATAAAAAAGACAGTGCTGGGAGTGGGACTTCTGGCGGCGGTATGCGGCGGTGAGATCGCTTGTTTTTACGGGCGCACCATGAAGCGCGGCAGGGCAAAGACCGAGCGGACCATCAAGATGTCGGGTACGGACTGGAACCAGTACATGCCGTTGATGGAAGAGCGCAAGGCGGCTATGCTGGCAAGGCCCCACGAAGATGTATGGCAGACGAGTTTTGACGATCTGAAACTGCACGCCACCTATTTTCCGGCGCAGGCGCAGCAGGGAAAACAGAAGCTTGTGATCTGCTTCCACGGGTACACGAGTCGGGGGATGTCCGACTATATCGGCTTGTCAGATTATTATCAGAAGAGAGGGTTTGCCATGCTTTTGCCGGATGCGAGGGCGCACGGCGAAAGCGAGGGGGAATATATCGGCTTCGGATGCCTTGACAGGCAGGACGCGCTGGGCTGGGTCAGATGGGCGGTAAGTGAGCTGGGAGAGGACACGGAGATTCTTCTGCATGGCACCTCCATGGGCGCCGCAACGCTTCTGATGCTGAGCGGCTTAAAGCTGCCGGGACAGGTGAAGGGTATCGTCTCCGACTGCGGTTTTACGTCCCCCAAGGAAGTGTTCACCCATGTGCTCCACACCATGTACCATCTGCCTGCTTTTCCCATCATACCGGGGGCGGATCTGGTGAACAGGAAGCTTGCGGGCTACGGCATGGATGAGTGCAACGCGAAGCGGGAAGTGGAGAAGGCGGAGGTGCCGATTCTGTTTATCCATGGTGGCAACGACACTTTCGTGCCGTGGCAGATGTGCGATGAGATTTACGAGCACTGTGCTTCTAAAAAGAGCAAGCTGATCGTTGACGGCGCGGCACATGCGGAGAGCTACTACAAGGACATGGAGAGTTACGAGGCGGCGTTGACGAAGTTTATCGGAGAAGTTATGTAAACTGATGCGGGCGGGAATAAAGTTTTCGGATGAGTGATGTGTCTGCCGGGGGTGGCAGAGGCTTTTATAAAGGAGGTAATGATGAAGACAAGAAACGGACACAAGACGTATCCCCTTACGGTGGCGCAGAAGTTCCATATTTTTTACATGGATTTCTGCCCAAAGAAAGAGGTTGTAAATATCGGCACCAGTCTGACCATTGAGTATGAACTGGACATCGAGGAGCTGAAGAGGGCAGTTTACAAGGCGTATGATCGCTGCGAGTCCATGCGGGTGCGCTTTGCCTACGATAAGAAGGAAGAACAGTGGTATCAGTATGTGGTGGAGAAGGAAGAGCGCGATATCGAGTACGTGGACTTCACGGGCAAAACCATGGAGGAAGCAGCCGAGATTATGACGGGCTGGACGCAGGTGCCTTTCCAGAGAGAGGACAGCCCCATGAACCGGGTGGTGATAATCAAGACGCCGGACGGCTGTCAGGGGCTTTATGTGCTGGGAGACCATATGCTGATGGACGCCCAGTCCCTGATCTGTTTCCTGCGGGACGTGATCGAGCTTTACTGTAGTGTCAAATTTGAGTACCCCTATCCGCTCGATATGCGCTCCTTTACGGAGCAGCTCGAGAAGGATCTGGCTTATGAGGCGGGAAGCAAGGCGCAGGCGAGAGACAGGGAGTATTTCCAGAAGCTGATCGGGGAGTCGGAGCCGATCTTTAACGGCATCGAGGGTCCGGGACAGCTGGAGGAGGCGCGGAAAAAATTTCCCGGGACAAGGGCGGCCTTTTCCGCTACAGCCAAGGTGGATTCGGCGTTAGATATCTTCCATCTGGAGGAGGAGCCGACCCAGAGACTGATGCGCTTCTGTGAGGAGCAGCATGTTTCCCTTCAGTGCCTGCTGATTATGGGAATCCGCACATACCTGCAGAAGATGAACGGCAACGACGACGTGTCGATCAACGTGGCTTACGCAAGACGTGCAACCCTGCTTGAGAAGAAGTCGGGCGGTACGAGGATCCATTCCTTCCCCTTTAGGACGATTCTCTCCGGGGAACAGACCTTTATGGAGGGCATTCTTGCGATCCGCAACGGGCAGAACGAGGTGTTCCGCCATACGAATTATAATCCGGTGGAATATTTCGCTTACAGAAGCAAGCTTTACAATACGCCGCAGGGCGCCACTTATGAGCCCATGTCCCTGACCTACCAGCCCATGACCTTAAAGGAGAAGGGTTTAGATCAGCTTGGGGATATCCGATATAAGACAAAATGGTATCCCAACGGGGCAACCACGCAGGCAATGTATCTGACGGTGATGCACCGCCCCGACGACAACGGACTGGACTTCAACTTTGAACATCAGGTGGCGGCGGTGAGCCGCGAGACGCTGGAGCGTTTCTACTATTATATGTGCAAGATCATGTTCAAGGGCACGGAGAACCCGAACCTGAAGATTGGGGATATCATAAAACTTATCTAAGTATTTTGCGAATATGGTGTGAGCGGAACGGAAAATGTAAAATAAAAGGAGGTTGACATAACATGTTTGGTCAGTTGGCGGAAATCATTACGAACTATGTGGAAGTGAAGAAGGAGGATATCAGACCGGAGTCCCGGTTTATGGAAGATCTGGGCTTTTCGTCCTTTGACTTTATGAGTATGCTCGGCGAGGTGGAGGATACCTTCGACGTGGAGATCGAGGAGGAGAAGGCTGCGGGTATCCGCACGGTGCAGGAGGCTGTGGATTACTTAGAAAGCTTATAGCAGATTGGGAAATCTGAAGTGGCAGTCGGTGTGGCAGAAGGATGAGGATGAGATATGAATGAATTCAGCAGTACCATCAGAGAAATTTTAGTCAAGGCGTCCGAGGCTTACGGACCGCAGGATGCGATCCGCTATAAGGCGAAGCGCGACAAGGGCAACGGCAAAAAAGAGACGGTTGTGGAGGCGAAGACTTACACACAGCTCAGGGAGGACAGCGAGCGTTTTTCCGCGGCTGTTGACGGGCTTGGTGAGAAGGGAGCGCACATCGCGATCGTGGGCGACAATTCCTATCCGTGGATCGTTTCTTATTACGGTACGGTGAACGGCGGCAGCGTGGCGGTGCCGCTGGATGCAAATCTGCCGGCGGAGGAGCTGTGCGAGCTGATCGACCGGTCTGACGCGACGGTGCTTGTCTACGACAAGGCGCGTGAGGCGGTGGCGGCGATGGCGCGGGAGAAATGCCCGAAGCTGAAGCACTGGATAGCCACGGACCCGGAGGCTGCCGGAGCGGATGTGCCGGAGGGAACGCTCCTTTTTCAGGAAGTGCTGGACGGGCAGCAGCCCGGCTATGCCCACAGCCCGCAGCCGGAAGATCTGGCGACCATCATGTTTACTTCGGGCACCACGGGCAAGAGCAAGGGCGTGATGCTGACCCACAGAAATCTGGCGGAGAACGCTACGGCGCAGGATATGGGATTTGAACCGGGGATGGTGCTGCTTTCGGTGCTGCCGATTCATCATGCCTACTGCCTGAGCATGGATATTTTAAAGGGCACGTCTCTCGGTTCGGTGATCTGTATCAACGATTCCCTGCTGCGGGTTCTGAAAAATATCAAGCTCTTTGAGCCGAATATCATTCTTATGGTGCCGCTTATGATTGAGACTTTCGCAAAGAAGCTGGAGGAGACTGACTGGCTGCCTGCACCCATCATCAAGGCGAAGGTGTTCGGGAAACAGCTCCACACCATATGCAGCGGCGGCGCGTACTTAAATCCCGACTACCTGAAACGGTTTGAGAAGTACGGGATCACGATTCTGCAGGGGTACGGCATGACGGAGTGTGCACCTGTGATCAGCTCCAACTGTCCCAACAATAAAAAGGACGGTTCCATCGGCAAATGTATGCCAAACTGCGAGGTCAAGGTGGTGGATGAGGAGCTCTGGGTGAAAGGCACAAGCGTCATGCAGGGATATTATAAAATGCCGGAAGAGACGGCGGAAACGCTGGTGGACGGGTGGCTTCGCACGGGGGATCTGGGCTATGTGGACGAGGACGGGTTCCTTTTCCTGACGGGAAGAAAGAAGAATCTGATCATCACGCCAAACGGCGAGAATGTTTCCCCGGAGGAACTGGAAAATAAGATCGGCGCGGCGCGTCTGGTGCAGGAGGTTCTGGTGCGGGAGAAAGACGGCGTGATCGAGGCGGAGATTTTCCCCGATCTGGAATACGCGTCCAAGAAAAAGATCAAGGACGTGGAAGGCGAAATCCGCAAGATCGTCGATGATTACAATGAGAAAGCGCCTCTGTATAAGCGGGTGGTAAGCGTGAAGCTGCGCGATACGGAGTTTGAGAAGAACACGACTAAGAAAATTAAGAGATTTTAAAAAGCTTTATATAAGGCAAAAAAAGACCGCCCTCCGCGTTATCGCCAGAGAGCGGTCCTTTTGTTTTAGACGGTGAAATCGAAATTCTTTCCGGGCATAGGAATCGATGTCTCTTCCTTTACAGTGTCCCAGTTAAAGTTTTTAATCTGTTCGAGCAAATCTTCTACGCTGTTTGCGGAGACGGTAGCGCGCTTGCTGTGCTCATAGTTGTATAAATCCTGCGCCTTACCGGTCTTATCTGTCTCAGCTTCCTTAGCGGCTTCCTTCTTGTCCTCGAGCATTTTGTCGACGAATTCTTTGGTGCGCTCGCCGGACTTTTCAAGCTCTGCAAAGTAGGATACCTGTCCGTCCTTGCCGATGTTTACGCCGAGCGTTACGACTTCGTCCTCGCGGCCGGTCTCTTTTAACTCGTCTTTCATCTCGCTGAGCTTGCCGAGAGACTCGTCTAAAAGGTTGAGGTTCTTTTTCTTCACCTCTTCGTCGTTTGCCATACGCTCCAGTTCTTCGGGGTCGATCAGTACGCTGAAATCCTTTGAGCCGCGGGAGAGGTATTCAGCCGCCTCCTCGTCAGTCTCGTACTCCGCAACATAAATATCTGCGTTGTTGTAGGTTTTCTTCAATTCCTGTAAAAGAGCTTTTGCCTTGTCGCTAAGCTGCACGGAATTGCTGGATGTTTTTTTCGTTTCTTCCGTTTTCTTATCGTCAGCTTTAGCGGTCTTTCTGCTCTGCGCTGTAGTGCTGTAAATGTTTTTCTGCATCGCATTATAGCTGCCGATACCGTTCATATTGTTCATGTTCTTGCCCTCCTTAGCTTTACCTGTTTACACTGTAAATCCGTTTACCCGTCGGGAGGTTTTCGGACTTCACCTCTTACTCTATATATCGCCCGCTGGCAGAAATTACTTAATAGGGGAAATGGGAAAATAGTCCTGCTTTTTTATCTTTTTTGCTCAAAAGTATTGAATAGCAGTAAAAACGGACATATAATAATAAAAAGTAATGAATTTGTCAGGGGAGGAGGGAATGGCATGAGTCTTATGCTGGCAGATATTTTGCGGATTAAGGAGGAGCGGGGGTACAGTGTGGCGAAGTTGTCAGAGTACAGCGGGGTGCCCATAGGGACATTGCAGAAGCTTCTGCGGGGGGACAGCGCGAATCCCAGAAAAGCCACGCTGGACGCTTTGGAGAAGGTGCTGCTCGGGGATGAAAAACTGTATCCGGGAAAGGCGTACACTTACCAGATGGATTCACAGCCGTGGACGCTCAACCAGCCGCGTGTTTACGGCGCGGAGCGCATTTATGTGGAACAGGGGGAGTTCACGCTGCAGGACTATTACGCCCTGCCCGACGACAGGCGGGTGGAATTGATTGACGGCATTTTTTATGACATGGCGGCGCCCTCGACGCTGCATCAGTACATTGCCGGTCTGGTTCATACGAGGATTTCAGAGTTTATCGAGGAAAATGACGGGGACTGTATTCCTTTCATATCGCCCATCGATGTGCAGCTTGACCGAAGTGTAAAGACGATGATACAGCCGGATGTGATCATAGTCTGCGATCCCGAAAAGGTGAAGCATTTCGGCATATACGGTGCGCCCGATTTTGTGCTGGAAGTGCTCTCCAAGTCCACGAAGAAAAGGGATATCACGCTGAAATTGACGAAGTACATGGAGACGGGGGTGAAGGAATACTGGGCGATCGATACGGACAGGAGAATCCTGATCGTCTATCTCGTCGAAGAGGACGCGATTCCCCATATCTATCCGTTAAAGGGGGAGGCAGGCGTGCAGATTTACGAGGGGCGGCTGCGGATTGATCTGGAAAAGATTGACCGCGCCATTGATAAGTTTGGCAGCCTTCCGGGCATGGAGGAAGAGACGTAACAGTCCAGCGTGAAATAAGCCTTTCTTGACAGCGTGTCTCTTTTATAGTATAACGGTCACATAAAGTATATTAACACGATAGGAATATAGAAGATATTGGGAAAGCGTTCTTGGAGACAGGAAGGGAGAACAGGGGATGAAAATTTCCACAAAAGGCAGATACGCGCTCAGATTGATGCTGGATCTGGCGGTTTATGATACGGGCGATCCGGTCAGAATCAAGGATATTGCGGCAAGACAGGAGATTTCAGAAAAGTATCTGGAACAGATTATCTCCATCTTGAATAAAGCGGGATATGTGAAGAGCATACGAGGACCGCAGGGCGGATATCATCTGATGAAAGATCCGGCGCAGTATACGGTAGGCATGATTCTGCGGCTGACGGAAGGGTCGCTTGCCCCGGTGGCGTGTCTGGAAGATGAAGTCAATACATGCGGGAGACAGGAAGGCTGCGTCACGCTGCGGCTGTGGCAGATGCTGAATCAGGCGGTCAGCGACGTGGTGGACCGGGTGACGCTGGCAGACCTCGTGGAGTGGCACGAGGGGAAGAGCGGGAACTACGTCATATAATAGCCGCAGAGGAAAGCAAACGACTGCACATATAAAAATCAGAAACCTCAGTACGGACGCGCTGAGGTTTCTGATTTCTTTCGTATTTTTTGCAATTTTAAGAATATTCCCGCAAATTCACAAAATTCTGAAAAGGAAGGGCATTCCTCGTGTATCCGTTCGTGCGAACTTCGATATTCCGATTCTGTTCCTTTTCAAATGCCTCGTCTAATACTTCGGAAAAAAACTGCTTTGCGAAGGTTTTGGACGGGTTCTGTCTGGACTGGCGATTTTTGTCAGAAGCTGACTTCTTTACCGGGGTGACCGCCATAACCGCATCAACCTTATAATACCATTCATTTGCATAGATTGCGCTGATCCCTCCTTGGATTCATATTTGTGCTTTTCTGTGATATGGCCATATCCTTTACTGCACAGCGAACTCCTTGTTCTGTTAAGGATATCGGCAGGAATTCCGTTTCCTTAACCCTATTTTAGCAGTTTTTAATGAAAATGAAAAGGAAGTAGTCTAAAAAAATACATAGAAAGTACAAAAAGAGCGACAAAACAAACGGCAGAGCGATAAAGACAGACGATTAAAAATAGTGAGCCATCACAATGGAAAATATAGGTTGACGGTTGCCTACCAATATAGTATGATGGGAATGTACATGGTAGGCAAATGTCAACCTTGCACGGCGACAGAACGGGTAGCGCAATGGATGCGTGCGGAAAGGGGATATTTATGATCAGATTATCAGAGGCGGAATGGAAAGTGATGAGTGTGCTCTGGGAGGAAGCGCCGCAGACAATTATGCAGCTGACCCGCTGCTTTCAGGAGACTACAGGATGGACGAAGCATACGATTATGACCTTTTTGAAGCGGATGGAGGATAAGGGCGCCGTTTTTTATGAGGCGGGCGAGCGGGCGAAACTGTACTATCCGAAGATCGGGAGAAACGAGGCGGCATTGCAGGAGACAGAAGAGTTTCTGGAGCGGGTCTTTGACGGCAGGATGGGACTGATGCTGAATACGATGGTGGAGCAGAAGGCGCTTTCCGGGACAGAGATCGCGGAGCTTTACGAGATTCTGGGAAGAGCGGAGGCGCAGAGCAGAAGGGAAGCCGGCATGGCGGAACGGACTGCGCGGGGAAAGGACGGTGAAAAGCTGTGATACTGTATGAGATATTGATTACATCAACGGCGTTAATTTGCGGGATTTTCTGTCTGCGGAAGTTGTCAAAGGGAAAGATCAGTATGCGGCTTCGCTATGCGCTGTGGCTTCTGGTGGCGGTCCGGCTCCTTGTTCCGGCGTCCGTGGGAACGAGCGCGCTCAGTGTGATGAATCTGGTGCCGGTGGTGATGAGGGAGCGCGCGCAGACGTTTTTCTCTGACGAGAGGAACAGCTGGCGTATGCCTGCGGACGGCGGACGTGATGTGGCGTCTGACGGTGGGACGGACGGCGTATTTGCTGATGGGCGGCATATGGGAACGGAGCTGACGGACGGACAGAGCAGGGCGGAAAACGGTGTCGTGATGACGGCGGGGAATACGGCGTCTGGAGAAAACATGCCGGAGACGGCAGAAGGTGTGGGGACAGACACGGCGAAAGGAAATGACAGTTTTGCGGCGGCAGAGAACGGCGGACTTTCCCTGAACGGCGTATTGGGAATGCTCTGGCTCCTGGGATTTCTGGCCGTGGGCGGTTATATGGTTGTCTCGGAATATCGTTTTATCCGATATCTCCACAAAAACCGAAAGGCGTTTCCGGCGGAGGAGATTCCGGCAGAGTTTGCCGGACGGTTTTCCCGCCGCGGGATGAAAGTATATCGGGTAAAGGGACTGCCCGGTCCCTGCCTTGCCGGACGGCATATCTACATCGGAGAGGGCGTAGCTGTACAGCAGAACCTCTCACATATTCTGGCGCATGAATACTGCCATGCGTTGCATGGAGACGGGCTGTGGGCGTTCCTGCGCTGCGCGCTGGCGGCGGTTTACTGGTTTGATCCCCTTGTATGGGCGGCGGCTTACGCGGCGCGACAGGACAGTGAGCTTGCCTGTGACGAGGCAGCGGTGAAACTGCTCGGGGAATCGAGCCGGTTTGACTACGGCAGGACGCTTCTCGCCCTTTTAGAGAGCGCGGAATGCAGGGGAAAATGCCCGGGCATGACCTTTATGACGGAGGGCGGCGAGCGCGGCGTCAGGGAGCGCATTACAGCGCTTACAGAAAAAAAACGGACGAGGGGAGCGGTTCTGGCGGCGGTTCTTCTGGCGGTCGTTCTTGCCTGCGGCTGTGCTTTTACGGGGGCGGAGCGGGAAGGCGCGAACTTGTCGGGAGAGCAGGAGACGGCAGGGACAAACGGGAACTGGCAGGCAGGAAAGGACACCGCGGCGGTTTCCGACGCGCAGAACAGACAGTCCGGCAATGAGGAGAATAATGAGGAACTTGCCCGTGTTCAGAAGGAGTTTGAGGATACCGCGGAAAACGTAGAGCTTACCGAAGAACAGATAAGAGAGCTGGAGGAGAGTGCCTTGCGGGAGGCGGACAAGGCGGCTTTTCAGGATACGCTGAGTCATTATAGCGCGATAGAGGGGCATGACAATCGGAAATTTGACGTGCAGTCTTACTATGACTGGCAGGAGAAAAAGGGAGGGGAGGAGCCGGAAGACGGCTGGTATCTGCTCTGCAGGGAAGAGGGGGGACTGATTCGCCTCTACGGTCTCTATACGGAAGATTTTGGACTCCGGGGTCTGAAGGTGCGGATCGGGCAGGATGAGACCAATCTTGACATACCGTGGTGTGCTTCTTATCTGAATGGAGACAGTGGGAATATCCGTATTCTGGAGTACACGGAGAACAGGGCGCCCAGAAGATTTGCGTGGAAACTTCCCGTCGAGGAGAGCGGTACCACAGAAATCTGGCGGCTTTACGTCGGCAGCCGCTATGATGACGGCACAATTACCCTGCAGACTCTGACGGAAGAGGACTGTGTCGGGTGGGCAAGGAAGTATCTGTCCTTTGATGTGGACCGGGAGGCGGAAAAGGTGCATGTGACCTATGACGGGGACATGTATCTGGGCGCCATTGATATTTCCGCGTATCGGGACTGGGAAACGGAGGATGTGCAGATTGTACCCGGTACGGTCGGGTTTGTTTTGGACGATCCGGAGAAGGAGACGCTGCACGATCACGGCGACGAGGGCGATTATCAAGTTTACTCCGATACGTTGTATGAGGGGACAGCGGTGCATCTGGTGGCAGGACTTAAGCTTTCGGGCGTAGAGGGGCTGTGGTTTGACGGTCTGCCGATTTTGACGATACAGGTTGTGGAGGATGAAGAGAGCGCATCCGGGTTTAGGCTGGAACGCCCGAGGATTGACGAAACGTATGTGGCGAATATGCCCTTGCAGGAGAAGGCGCTTTCGGAGCTTGAGAGCCGGTCGGAAAATGCGGATGCGGTGGCAGGACATTTGGCGAATGACGATGCGGGAGCGGGACGGGACGATCTGGAGAAACCGCTGACGGACGGGGCACAGGCGCACCATGATCTGGAGATTACATTCAGCAATCCCTGCCCGGATTTTTACAGAATTTCAGACGGGTACGGCGAGAGGACACATCCCGTTACAGGTGAAGTCAGGACACACACGGGCGTGGACATGGCGGCGCCGGAGGGGGCGGATATCCTTGCTGCAGCAGACGGCATGGTCTGTATGACGGGATTTGACACGGTGAACGGAAATTATGTGGTACTCTGGCATGGGCAGAGCGGTCAGATGACATATTATACGCATTGTAAGACGATAGAGGTGGAAAAGGGGCAGCAGGTGGCGCGGGAAGAAAAAATTGCAACCGTGGGAAAAACGGGTACAGCCACCGGTCCCTTCCTCCATTTTGCGGTCAGCAGCGACACAAACTGGGAGGAACCGCACTGGGAAGAACTGGATGAATAAAAAGTTTTTTAAAGAAACGCGATAAGATTCTTTCTTATTGCGTTTCTTTGTGGTATAATCTCCGCGAAGGCAATGAACAGTGCACAGACGTAAGTGTTTATTTTATAGAGAGGTCAGAAAACACATGAAATATAAAAAGATCAATGATGCGACAGTACAGTGTATCGTCTCGGCGGACGACATGGCGGAGTACGGGCTTGCGCTATCTGATATCTTTGAGCGCAACGAAAGAGGCGAGGAATTTCTGAGGGATATCATCGAGCGGGCGCACGACGAGGTGGGCTACCAGATCAACAACGGCAATATCGCCATGCAGATCACGCCGCTTAAGGACAACGGACTTGTGGTGACTTTTACGGATGAAGGTCCCGCGGCGTTTAAGGAGATGCTGCAGAACCTGAAGGAGGTGCTGCAGGAATTCAGCGCGGAACTTGCCGGGCAGGAGGAACGTGCGAGAGAGGCATCGCAGGCTTTAGATGATTTTGATGAAAACAGGCGGATGTTCGTATTCTGTACCATGCACCAGACCATGCAGTACGCGGCGACGATCCCGAATACATATTCTGTGAAGAGTCATCTTTACAAGGAGGGCGGAGATTACTATCTGGTGCTTGAGAAAAACAGGCTTTCCTATAAGGCGTTTAACAGAATCAGCGCGCAGGCGGTGGAGTTCGGGAATCTGATTGCGGTATCCGAGGAGCGGATGCGGTATCTGGAGGAGCATGGCGAGTGTCTGATCAGGGACCGGGCGGTGAGCAGGCTGCGCAGGATATACCGCGCCTAAAAACGTTTCTTCAAAGCATAAAATGAAACAGAGAGTGGTTGACAGGTGCTGCCATGCCTCAGAAGCTGGCAGCGCTTTTTGTGCGATAAGCAGAGGCAGAAAGAGGCGCGGATGAGAAATGCGAAGCATTCCGGGTCTGCTTACGCGCGGACGACATAGATAAGGAAATAAAATCTGGATGAGAGAAAGAGGTTGGCATGAACAAAGAAAAGAAAAAGAAAAACGAGCATTTTGACGCCTTTCTGGAGAAAGAGATTCTGACGGCGAACCGTTATGACGGCGGTGCGGGTGAGAAGGAAGGGGAAGAGAAAGAGGGGCTTCGATATGAGGACGCGGGCATTGACGGCAGGATTCTGCGGGCGGTGAGGGAGCTTGGCTTCGAGCATATGACGCCCATTCAGGAACAGGCGATTCCGCTCTTTATGACAGGGCGCGACATCATCGGGCAGGCGCAGACGGGTACGGGAAAGACGGCGGCATTCGGCATTCCGATTCTGCAGAAGATCAACCCGGAGAACCGTTCCCTGCAGGCGGTGATTTTGTGTCCCACAAGGGAGCTGGCAATGCAGGCGGCGGATGAGCTTCGCAAGTTCGCCAAGTATATGAACGGTATCAAGGTGCTCCCGGTCTACGGCGGGCAGGAAATCTACAAGCAGATTAAAAACTTAAAGGCAGGCGTGCAGATCGTGGTGGGAACGCCGGGGCGCGTGATGGACCATATGCGCAGACATACGCTTAAGATGGATCAGGTACATACGGTGGTACTTGACGAGGCGGACGAAATGCTGAACATGGGTTTTCGGGAGGATATTGAGACGATTTTAAAGGGGATGCCGGAAGAACGGCAGACCGGGCTGTTTTCCGCCACGATGCCGAAACCGATTCTGGACATTACAAAGACCTACCAGAAAGACGCGGCTTATGTCAAGATGACGCCGAAGGAGGTTACGATCCCTCTGATCAAGCAGGCTTACTATCAGGTGCGCAAACAGGATAAGGAAGAAGTGCTCTGCCGGCTGATCGACTATTATACGCCGGGACGGGCGCTCATTTTCTGCAACACCAAGCGGATGGTGGATGAGCTGACGGAGCATCTGAAGGGCAGAGGCTATGAGGTGGAAGGGCTTCACGGCGACCTGACGCAGGGACAGAGGGACACGGTGATGAACCTGTTCCGCAGCGGCAAAACGAATATTCTGATTGCCACCGACGTGGCGGCGAGAGGGATCGATGTGAGCGACGTGGAGGCGGTCTACAATTTTGACGTGCCGGAGGATATCGAATACTATGTGCACCGTATCGGCAGGACCGGACGCGCCGGAAAAACAGGAAGATCCTTTACGCTGGTAGTCGGCAGGGAGGCTTATAAAATCCGGGATATCGAGCGCATCTGCCACACCAAAATCAAGGAGCGCAAAGTGCCGAGCGCGGCGGATATCACGGCGAGAAAAGCGGAGAAGATATTGAAGGAAGCCACAGCTGTGATCGAAAACGAGGATATCAGCAGGGCGGCTGAATACATTCTTGACGCCGTGGCACTGGGGCAGTACAGCGCCACGCAGATTGCGGCGGCGTTTATGAAGATGAAGCTGGGCGACGAGATCGAGGATATCCGTGCGGAGAAGTTTTTCTTTGAGAAGAAGCCTTTTCAGGGCAAGGGCGGTCGGAGCGATGGCAGAAACGGCAGGTCCGGCGGAAAAGGCGGTCAAAACGGCGGCGGAAAAAATAAAGGCGGCGACAGGAGCAGGAGCGGTTACGGCAAAAAGCCCGGCGGCAGGACCAGCGATAAAAATAAGAGCGGTTATGGTGATAAAAATAACAGCCGTAATGAAAAGGGCGGATTTTCGACGAAGGGAGAAAAGAACCGGGATAAAAGCAGATTTGCAAACGGAAAACCGAAGGATGTCAGACGGGACGGCAGCGCTGTGCATAAAAGGGAGTCTGATTTTGAACCCCGTTATGGCGGTCTGCGGATCAAAACAAAGTGGGATTAAAGCACAAGCTCCTGCCCGTGCTCCTTCAGCCATTTTTTGTGGGTGCGGTAGTCGGGGCATACGCTCTCCACAAGCGCCCAGAAGGCTTTTGAGTGATCCATGTGGGTCAGATGACATAGTTCATGGACTACCACATAGTCGAGGACGGCGGGCGGCGCAAGCATGAGCCGCCAGTTGAAGGACAGGGTGCCCCTTGCGCTGCAGCTTCCCCAGCGGGTCTTCTGGTCGCGGATGGTGATGCGGTTAAAGCTTCCGCCTGTGAGCGGTAGAAAATAAGCGACGCGTTTTGGGAAATATGCCTTGGCGGCGTCGATATACCGCTTTTCAAGGGCAGCGCGCTGGGTGTCCGTCAGGTCAGACGCGGGACGGCTTTCGCTGCGTCTGACGGCTTCCAGATAATGCGTGATAATCCAGTGCTGCTTGTCTAGCAGGAGGCGGTTAATCTGCGCTTCGGAGGTGCCAAGGGGCAGACGCAGAGTGATCTTCCCGTCCGCGGAGATGCTGACGGCACATGTCTGTCGGCGGCTGTAGACAACCTCGTAGGGCAGTTCATATAGTTTGCTCTGGTATTTGATGCGGTGTATGTGTTCCATGGTTGTGATTATATAATGGGGAAAAGAGAAAAACAAGCGGCATAACTTTACACTTTTCCAGAAAACGGATATAATAAGGCTGTAAATTATCAAAATAAAAGAGTAAGTAAGGAAATAGAAAAGGAGAAACAAGTCATGGGAACAAAAAAACCGGCAGTATTGATGATTTTGGACGGCTATGGTCTGAACGAGAAAACGGAAGGAAACGCGGTTGCGCTGGCGAAAACGCCGGTGATGGACAAACTGATGGCGGAGTGCCCTTTCGTGAAAGGAAATGCCAGCGGCATGGCGGTAGGACTGCCTGACGGGCAGATGGGCAATTCCGAGGTGGGACACCTGAACATGGGCGCGGGGCGCATTGTGTATCAGGAGCTTACCAGAATTACCAAGGAGATTCAGGACGGCACTTTTTTTGAGAATCCGGCTCTGCTTGACGCGGTTAACAACTGTAAGAAGAATGATTCCGCCCTGCACATGTTCGGACTTTTATCCGACGGCGGTGTGCACAGCCACAACACCCATCTCTACGGGCTGCTGGAACTGGCTAAGAGAAATGGGCTGACCAAGGTTTATGTTCACGCGTTCCTCGACGGAAGAGATACCCCTCCGGCAAGCGGCAAGGGTTATGTGGAGGATCTGGAAGCCGAGATGAAAAAGATCGGCGTAGGCGAGGTGGCAACCGTGACAGGGCGCTACTACGCGATGGATCGTGACAATAACTACGACAGGGTGGAGAAGGCGTATCTGGCGCTCACCAAGGGCGAGGGCTTAGAGGCACAGAGCGGTCCTGCGGGCATTCAGGCATCCTATGACAGGGAAGAGACGGACGAGTTTGTGAAACCCACGGTGGTGATGAAGGACGGCGCGCCCGTTGCCACGATCAAGGACGGGGATTCCGTGATCTTCTTTAACTTCCGTCCCGACCGTGCCAGAGAGATCACCAGAAGTTTCTGTGACGACGATTTCAAGGGATTTGCCAGAGAAAAGAGGCTGGATCTGACTTATGTATGTTTCTCGGACTATGATCCCACCATTCCCAACAAGGAAGTGGCGTTCCACAAGATTTCCGTTACCAATACGTTTGGCGAGTGGCTTGCGGCGAACGGCATGAAGCAGGCGAGAATCGCTGAGACGGAGAAGTATGCCCATGTGACTTTCTTCTTTAACGGCGGCGTGGAGGAGCCGAACGAGGGTGAGACCCGCATTCTGGTCAATTCTCCCAAAGATGTGGCGACCTATGACTTAAAGCCCCAGATGAGCGCCTACGAGGTGTGCGACAAGCTGGTGGAGGCGATCAAATCCGGCACTTACGACGTGATTATCATCAACTTTGCGAACCCCGACATGGTTGGACACACCGGCGTGCAGGAGGCGGCGATCAAGGCTGTGGAGGCTGTGGACGAGTGTGTCGGCAAGGCGGTTGACGCCATCAAAGAGGTGGACGGCGTGCTGTTTATCTGCGCAGACCACGGCAATGCGGAGCAGCTCATCGACGAGGAGACGGGCGCGCCCTTCACGGCGCACACCACCAACCCGGTGCCCTTTATTCTGGTCAACGCGGATCCCGCTTACAAGCTGCGCGAGGGCGGATGTCTTGCGGATATCGTGCCTACCATCATCGAGCTGATGGGTAAGGAGCAGCCTGCGGAGATGACGGGGAAATCTCTGCTTGTAAAGTAACTGCCGGTCAGATCGGGGGAGGAGCCGGAGGGGATGAAACACCAGAAAAAAACATGGCAGCCTATTGTTTACGCATTTTTGTTCCTGCTTGTCGTACTTTTGCTTTTTAATGTCTATACAGCGCTGAACAGGAACAGGATCCAGGAGCAGAACCGGGTCTATGCGGAGGATTCCGCCAGACATACGGTGAAGCGGATCGAGAGCGAATTTAACAATGCGTTGCGACGCATTGAGAACAATGCTTATCTGGTCAGCGCCAGCGGAGGTGCAGGGCAGGTTGACGCCAGTGTGCTGAAGGAATGGGAAGATAACACCCCCTTTGACGCCGTCCGGTTTACCAACAGGGACGGCGTCAATCTGGCATCCAACGGAGAGACAAGCGACAGTTTGGACAGGGATTATTTTGTCAACGGAATGCGTGGGGAGAGCGGACTTGAGACGGTGTCCGCGTCCCGGATTACAGGAAAGCCCATGATGGTGTTCTATGCGCCCGTATATGACGGGCAGGAGATTGCAGGCATGTTTCTGGGGCTGTATTTCGCGGAGGATTATCTGCGGGATATGCTTGCCACCAGCTATTTTGGTGAGCCCGCTGATGTGTTCCTGTGCGCCAAAGACGGGATGGTAGTTGCCAATTCGGGCAGCGCCACTTACGGGGATCATCTGTTTACCTCTTTGGCGGAAAAGGGTGTGATTGACGAGAAAACTGCCGCTGCGGCGCAGAAAGCGTTTGCGGATGGCACGGACACGGCGTTTTTATGCGAGGACGGCTGCAAAACGGACAATATCTGTGTCGTGCATCTGAAGGAATATGATTATGTCCTCGTGCAGGCTTTTCCGAAAAATGTCACGCAGACCATGATCAGCAGGGCGAATATGGCAGGCGTCATGTTGGAAATCTGTCTGCTTGTCCTGTTTGCGGTCTATGTGATTTATATGCTTTTGCGCGCGGCAGGGCGGCGCAAAGAGCTGGAAGTGGAGAATAAGCTGAGGGGCGATGTGCTCCGGGGTGTGAACATTCTCTTCGCATCGCGTTATCTCATTGTAGATCTGGAAAATGACAGTTACAGCTATCTGACGGGAGTCGGACCGTCAAATGCCCGTATTCCGATGGAAGGCGTTTACAGTGAGGCCGCAGAGCTTCACGCGGCGGAGATTATCGGGGAGGAGGCGAAAGAGGCTTTTCGCCGGTTCTGGCAGATTGACTCTCTTAGGGAAAGCCTTGCCGATAAGGACGCGGTCGTTCACGAGTGCCACGTATCCCGACAGGGGAAAGAGGAGTGGGAGCATCTGACCGCGGTGTGTCTGGAACGGAGAGCCGGCAAGCCGGTCAGGGTTTTACATGTCCGCCAGAACGCCACGGAACAGGTGTACAGACAGCGGGAACAGACGCAGGCGCTGCAGGATGCCCTGAGGCAGGCGCAGCACGCCAATCAGGCGAAGACTACCTTCCTGTCAAATATGAGCCACGATATCCGCACGCCCATGAACGCCATTATCGGTTTTGCCACGATCGCGGCAAGTCATATGGAGCGCGCGGATCAGGTGAAGGACTGTCTGCACAAAATCCTTTCTTCCAGCAATCATCTGCTTGGTCTGATTAACGATATTCTGGATATGAGCCGCATTGAGAGCGGGAAACTGCAGATTCATAATCAGGAATGTAATATTCCCGAACTGATGCACAATCTGGTGAACATTATACAGCCGCAGATGAAGGCAAAGCAGATGGAAATGTTTATCGACACCTTTGAGGTAGTCAACGAGGACGTCATTGCGGACCCGCTGAAGCTGAACCAGATTTTCATCAATCTGATAGGCAATGCCATCAAGTATACGCCGGCGGGCGGTGTGGTGAGTTTCCGCATTACGCAGCATACCACTTCCAGACATGGCTGGGGTGATTATGTATTTATTGTAAAAGACAACGGAATCGGCATGTCCCAGGAGTTTGTGGAACATATCTTTGAACCCTTTGAGCGGGAGTCTACCGCCACCAGAAGCGGTATACAGGGCGCGGGGCTTGGCATGGCGATCACAAAGAGCATCATTGATATGATGGGCGGGGAAATCACCGTGGAGAGCGAGGTCGGAAAAGGAAGCACCTTTACGGTAAGGATACCGCTGCAGCTTCAGGATACGGAAAAAGAGGCGGAGCAGATCAAGGAGCTGGAGGGACTGCGCTCCCTTGTGGTGGACGACGACTTAAATGTCTGCGACAGCGTGAGCAAAATGTTGAAGGGTATAGGTCTGCGTTCCGAGTGGACGACGTCTGGCAGGGAGGCGATCTACCGCGCCCAGTCCGCTTATGAGGAGGGAGATCCTTACCATACATATATCATCGACTGGCAGATGCCTGAGATCAACGGAATTGAAACGGCAAGAAAAATTCGGAGTGCAGTGGGGGAGGACACGCCCATCATTATTCTGACGGCGTATGACTGGACGGATATCGAGGCGGAGGCGAAGGAGGCAGGCGTTACCGCGTTCTGCGCGAAGCCGCTGTTTATGTCCGACCTGAAGGCATCGCTGCTGGCGGCAAATAATAAGGACCTGAAGGCGGAAGAATCGGGGCGTGCATGGACGAAAACCGATTATAGCGGAAAGAGGCTCCTTCTTGTGGAGGATAATGAACTGAACCGTGAAATCGCGGAGGTGATTCTCACGGAGGCAGGGTTTATGATTGAGTCGGCGCCGGACGGGACCGATGCGGTCGCAATGGTGGAAAAATCCGAAGAAAGGTACTATGACGCCGTCCTGATGGATGTGCAGATGCCGGTTATGAACGGATACGAAGCGACAAAAGCGATCCGGGCGATGCGCCGCGAGGATGTGAAAACGCTGCCGATTATCGCCATGACTGCCAACGCCATGGAGGACGACAAGGAGGCGGCATTAAAAAGCGGCATGAACGCCCATATTGCGAAACCGCTTGATATCGAGCTGCTGATGAGCGTATTGCGGCAGTATCTGCAGCGGTAGGGCGCGGCACATGGGATAAACAGGATAAAAAGGAAAAGAGACAGGATCGTACACGGTAGTTTTGTGTACGGTCTTTTTTTTGGATGTGAACGTTGGATGCGCGGCATCCCTGGTCTGCTTATTGACAAATTTCGGCAGGCAGGTGTATACTAACTGTACCACCACAAATAGTACACTTGATATTGTGTGGGGCGGTCGAAAGAATTGCATTCTTTCAACCACGAGCTTTGTGAACAAAATGGCGGGTCCACAAAGCTCGGCGTGTTGTGTGAATCTGTAGGGAAAGGAGACATTATGATCATCATAGACTATAAAGATACCCGCCCGATCTATGAACAGGTCGTGGAACGATTTAAGACTTTGATTTTGAAAGGCGTCATGCAGCCGGACGAGCAGATGCCGTCTGTCCGCAATCTTGCGATGGAGCTTTCGATCAATCCCAATACGATCCAGAAGGCGTATGCGGAGCTGGAGCGGCAGGATTTCATCTACACGGTGAAGGGCAGGGGCAGTTTTGTGTCCGGCGACGGGAAACTGGTGGAGACGAGAAAGAGAGAATGTCTGGAGGAGATTCTGCGGCTCGTGAGAGAGGTGCTGGAACTTGGCATGACGAAAATGGAGCTTACTCTGGAGATTGAGAAGCTGCAGGTGTAAAGCCAGGGAGAAGGAGGAGACTTATGATAGAGATACATAATCTGACGAAGCAGTTTGAAGATATCAGGGCTGTTGATGAGGTCAGCGTTACCATCAAGGAAAAGACGGTGTTTGGGCTGATCGGCACAAACGGCGCGGGCAAGAGCACGGTGCTTCGCATGATAGCGGGTGTGATCAGACCCGACGAGGGCACGGTGGCTGTGGACAATATGCCTGTCTACGACAACGTGGAGGCGAAGAAACTGCTGTTTTTTATCGCGGACGAGCCTTACTTTTTTGCAAATGCCAACGCGCGGGCGATGGAGAAATATTACAGCGGCGTTTACGAGGCATTTGACAGGGAGGAATTTTATCGGTATCTGGAGAAATTTAATCTGGACAAAAACAGGAAAATCGGCACGTTTTCCAAGGGTATGAAGAAACAGCTCGCCCTGCTTTTAGGGATCTGTGCCCATACGAAATACATTCTCTGCGACGAGACGTTCGACGGGCTTGACCCGGTGATGCGGCAGGGGATCAAGTCGATCTTTGCCAAGGAGATGGAGGAGCGGGGGCTGACGCCGGTGATCGCCTCCCACAATCTGCGGGAACTGGAAGATATATGCGACCATGTAGGTCTGCTGCATAAGGGCGGCGTGCTGCTGTCCAGAGATCTGGAGGATATGAAGTGCAATATCCAGAAAGTACAGTGTGTGTTCAGTGCGGTGGAGGACGAGCTGAAAGCGCTAAACGGGCTTGAGGTGCTTAAGAAGGAGCAGAGGGGATCCCTTTGCACGATCACGGTGCGCAGCACGAGGGAGGAAGTGGAGGCGCGGTTCGCCACGGTGGACACGATTTTTTATGAGGTGCTTCCCTTGTCCTTGGAGGAGATTTTTATCAGTGAGACGGAGGTGGTAGGCTATGACATCAAAAAACTCATTCTGGGATAGTTGTAAGGAAAACCATAAAAGGCGGATCTGGGTCTGGATCGTGGCGGTGCTGTCACAGCTTCTCGTCTACGGCGGCATGACGATGATCTATTTAAGCAGGATCAGAGGATTTTATGAGCAGGGGAATTTCAGAACCCCGGCGGAGTTTCAACAGGCGATGTGTCAGGCGGCGAGGGACGCGCTTGGCTTTTCCGACAATATTTATCCGATTGTCTTTGTGCTGGCTGCAGTCATAGGGATGCAGGGTTTTTCCTATCTGTTTGACAGAAGGAAAGTGGACATGTACCACAGCGTTCCCGTGTCGAAAAACAGGAGATTTGCCGTGGTCTATGTAAACGGGCTGGTGATTTATCTGACAGCCAGTCTTTCCGGGCTGGCTCTGGGCATGATCCTGTCGGCGGCTCAGGGAGCGGTGAACGGGGAAGTGATTGCCAGTGCGGGGCTTTCCTTTGTGTGGCACTTTTTCTTCTTCCTCGTCTTTTACCACATGATGATTCTCGCGGTGATGCTGACGGGAAACCGTTTTGTGACGGGCGCTCTTTTTTTGATGTTTGCGCTGTATGAGTTTTTGGTCAGCGATATGTTTGAGGGACTGAAGGGTATGTTCTTTGACACCTATTCGGTACATTTTCTGCAGGATGAACCGAAATTTTCTACGTTCTATGACTGCATTATGAACATCTGGCAGATCAAAAACGCGCCGGATGCCGCGGCAGCGGCAAAGATTGCCATGCCTCTTGTGGCGAAATGGATCGGGATTGCGGCGGTGCTTCTGGCTCTGGGGTGGTACGCCTACAAAAAGAGACCTTCGGAGACTGCCGGCAAGGCGGTGGCACACCGCTTTTTGGAGCCGGTCCTCAAGGTGGCGGCAGCGATTCCGGCGGCATTTCTGGTGGGCAGGGTCGTATATGACACTTCCTACCAGAACGAGACGCTGCTCGTTGCCGGTATGCTTGCGGGCGGAGTGATCCTGTGCGCGGTGATGGAAGTGATCTATGATTTTGATATCAGAAGCCTGTTTAAGCATCTGTTATCCAGCGGTATTGCGTTAGCTGCCCTGTTGGCAATATTTTGCATCTTCAAATGGGACCTGTTCGGGTATGACAGTTATATTCCGGCACAAAATAAGGTGGAGAGTATTGCAATTTCAGCAGACGGATATTATGATAGCTATTGGGACGAGAACCAGCAATATATGGAACAGAGCAAGTATGAATCGGATCATATGTTTTTAACTGATATTTCGCCTGTTCTGGAACTGGCAACGCTTGCAAAACAGACTGACCCGGAGGAGATGGAAGATAACCGCAGCGTGTATATTCTGTACCGCTTAAAGTCGGGCGCGCAGAAAGACAGGCGCATACAGGTGGACTATGACGACCCGGCGACGGAGGAGCTGCTGAATCAGATTTTCAGAACAGACGCTTACCAGAAGGGTGTGTTTCAGGTGATGACGGATCAGAAGCTCTTAGAGGGTGTGACCCGCATCCATTACACCAACGGTCCCGCCAAAGTGGTGATCCCCGTTGAGGAGGCGGGAAGGCTTAGGGATGCATGGCTTAAGGATATGGAACAGTTTGACTTTACGCTGGTAAGGCACAACCGTCCCTGCGGTTTTATCAACTTTGAATATAAAAATTATAACCGAAAGCAGTTCCTTGTATACGACAGCTTTGCAAATACGATTGCCGAGCTGAAAAAGCTGGAGGCATACTATCCGATGGAGCTTGACGCGGCGGATATCGAGTCGGTGTCGGTGACCTGCTACCACAATGAGCTTGCGGAGCAGGAGGAAACAATGGACTACGGCATCCAGCCGAGGGCTGTGGCGGAGACATGGGACGCTGGTTATTCGGATTACACGGTCTCCGAAACCTTCTATGAGGAGGAGCAGATCGCGCAGATTCTGCCCCATATCTACTGCACATGGGTCGATGCGCCCTGGAGCCGCTACAAGGATCTGGATGACAATTATTCCGTGGAGATCGTGTTCAAGCGGGATGCGTCTTATCCCTATGAGAGGGACAGCTATTACTTTACCTACTCTTTCTACGCGGAGCAGGTGCCGGCATTTGTGGCTGAGGCGACGGCGTATACGGGCGAAGGTGAATAAGGAAAGGAAACAGACGTGGGCGATAACAGGTGGGATGAGCCTGTGATACAGGTGAAAGATCTCTATAAGGTATACCGGGTTGGGGAGGAGCGGGTGCGCGCCTTAAACGGCGTCAGCTTCTCCATCAGGCGGGGGTGCTTCTGCTCCATCGTGGGCGCTTCCGGCTCCGGCAAGTCCACGCTGCTCAATATGCTGGCGGGACTGGAAAAACCGACCAAGGGCGAGATTGTGATCGCGGGGGAACACATGGAGAACAAGACGGAGAACCAGCTTGTTGCCTTCCGCAGGGAGCACATCGGTTTTATTTTCCAGTCTTTTAATCTGATGGGTACCATGAACGCCATAGAGAATGTGGCGATGCCCCTGACTTTTCAGGGTATGGATAAGAAGAGCCGGAACAAAAAGGCGGAGGAGATGCTGGATCTGGTGGGTCTGACCAAACATAAAAGACACCGCCCCAACCAGATGTCCGGCGGACAGCAGCAGCGCGTGGGCGTGGCGAGGGCGCTGGTGGTGGAGCCGGAGATCATCTTTGCGGACGAGCCGACGGGAAACCTTGACTCCAACACCTCCGTTGAAGTTATGAATCTGATGAAGCGGGTGGTACGGGAGAAAAACCAGACGCTGGTGATGGTGACCCACGACAATTATCTGGCGGGTTTTGCGGATATCGTGATACGGATCCGGGATGGAAAAATTCTGGAGATCAGCGAGCGGGACGGGCAGGACGTGCCGGAGGAGATCTCGGCGCAGACGTAAAAGGCGCGCGGGTTTCACGGGGAGAAAACAGGCGGTGGAAGGCTTTTGAAATACAGAGTGGGATGGATGCGTTTTGAAATCGGAAGGGCAGGAGAGATGAGAGAGAAAATGGGAAGTCGTGGGAAAACAGTGAGGCGTCTGGCAGGCGGATTGGCGTGCCTGCTTTTTGCGTTAACCGTGTCTGGACAGACAGGATTGTGGAATGCAGCGCCGGTAGCGTATGCGGAGGAAAATAACGAGAGCGTCAGCGAGAACGAGATCAAGTATGTGGAGAGAAGCTCCGACCGGGTGATCACGGATGACGACCGTTTTGACGCCGACGAGGACCTGCTCTACTACATGCAGAGTCTGGAGGTGAAGTATCATCTGGACGAGAAGGTGATGGAGAGCCTGCACAAAGTGTTTGACAGTGCGGTCTACTATATCGCCAACACGGAGATGTCCCTAACGGAAATGTGGGCCTATGTCAATTCTGTGAAATCTTCCATGGAGTCTGCGGCGACAACGAAACTGAGCCAGACCACCAGCGAATTTATACAGGTGGCGGACAACTGGCAGACGCCTGTTGTGAGCTACGGGCAGGGCGTATCCATCGTGCTGCCTATCGTCAATTTCGGGACCGAGGAATTAAACAACCTGATCGTGGAGCCTGTGATTTCCACGCTGGTGACAGAGTGGCCCTTCGAGCCGGATGCGACCAATTATCTCCAGACCGAGCCGTACATTCCCGGCTGTCAGACGAAAGAGGCGGCGATGGAGAACCGCAGGGAGTTTACTTTCCATTTTAAGACAAGAAGCGACGTGATGACGGGGTATTATCCGTTAAAGTTTCACATATCCTACACAAAGGCGGGGGTTCGCAGCGAAGAACCGGCGGAGCTTACGGTATTTGTAAAGACCATCGGCAAGCCCGGCAGCGGCATTATCGGCGGCAACGGGCAGGAGACGTCCGGCTCCAAGCCCCGTATCGTAGTGACGGGCTTTGAGACGAATCCGGCGAAGGTTTTCGCGGGGGAAACCTTCACCCTGACCATCCATGTTAAGAATACCTCCAAGGATACGACGGTGACCAATGTGCTGTTCGATATGCAGGCGGCGCAGGAGGGGGAGGACAAGACGAACACATACTCCGCCTTTCTGCCGACGTCGGGGTCAAGCTCTGTCTACATGGAGAAAATCGCCCCGGATACCTCGGCGGATATCGAGATTGAGATGACGGCGAAGGCGGATCTGGCGCAGAAGCCTTATGTGCTGGATGTCAACATGAAGTACGACGCGGCGACGGTTTTTGACCTGACGGACAAGGCAAGCGTGTCGATCCCGATTTTGCAGGAGAGCCGCTTTGACACGAGCATCCCGGAAGTGGTGCCCGACAATATCGAGGTGGGTTCCCAGTCCAACGTGATGTTCAGCATTTACAATACGGGAAAGACGACCCTCTACAATGTGCAGGTGAAGTTTATCGCGGATTCCATCGCGGAGGCGTCGGCTTTTGTGGGCAACCTCCAGTCCGGCAACACGGGAAATGTGGATGTGATGCTGACCGGCGCGGCTGCCACGATGGACGACGGCACTGTGAAGCTGGAAATTTCCTACGAGGACGACGCGGGCAACGTGACCACGTCGGAGAAGGAGATCACCCTGTTTGTAAACGAGTCCATGATGGACGACATGATGATGGGTGATGATATGATGATGGGCGACGACATGATGATGGAAGGCGAAGGGGGCGGTAAGCCCAAGACAGGGATCATCGTTGGCGGCGTCTCCGGGGCTGTCGTTCTGGTGGGAGCAGGGCTTGGCGTATTCCTTAAGCTTCGCAGAAAGAAAAAGGCGGCTCTTCTGGAGGCGCAGGAACTGGCGGATCTGGAGAAGGATTTGTAATACCAGTTCAGCCAGACCGTAAGAAAGGTAACAATAATGAAGTTTCTTGATTTGCTGCGGATGAGCAGCAGTAATCTCTGGAAAAGAAAAGTGAGAACGATTCTGACGGTACTCGGTGTGGTGATCGGTGTCGCCTCCATTGTGGTCATGGTGTCTCTGGGTCTGGGACTGAGCCGTTCCCTGATGGCGCAGTATGAGTCTTACGGGAGCCTGACACAGGTGACGGTGAACGAACCGTGGGGGGACTCCTCCTCGGAGGAAGTGAAGCGTCTGGACCAGAAGCTGATCGACGAGATCCTTGCGATGGAGCATGTGGAATCCGTATATCCTATGCTGCGGACGCAGGCGCTTGCCAAGTACGGGAGCTACGAGGGTTACCTGCAGTTGCAGGGATTGCCGAAAGAGTATTTTGAGGACCTGGATATCAAGGTGGAGGCGGGACAGCTTCCCGGTAACGATGAGAAACTGACCTTTTTCTATGGTTGTCAGGTTCTGCAGGACTTTTATAATTCCAAAGGGAGCGGCGGCGGTTACTGGCAGACAGGGGTGCTGCCGGATATCGACTTGATGAAGGATCCTATTTTTGTGATTTTTGATATGGACGCTTACTATGAGTCGGGTTCTACGGATGAGAACGGACAGACGAAAAAACCGCCGAAAAAGTATCTGATCGAGACATGCGGCGTGGAGGCGTCGCCCGGCGAGGACGAGTGGTCACAGTACGGGTGGTATACCTACTGCGATATCGACGAGCTCATAAAGGAATTGAAAAAGATGTTTAAGAATAAGAGGATTCCGGGCCAGCCCACAACAAAGACCGGGAAACCTTATAAGGAGATCTTTTACAACCAGCTGATTGTGAATGTGGACAGCATGGACAATGTGGTGGCTTTGCAGAAATCGCTGACGGATATGGGCTATGACGCTTACAGTCAGGCGGAGTGGGTGGAGTCCGAGCAGAAGACCATGGGCTACATTCAGGCGGTGCTTGGCGGTATCGGCGCGGTGTCCTTATTTGTGGCGGCAATCGGCATCACCAACACCATGATGATGTCCATCTACGAACGGACGAAGGAGATTGGCGTGATGAAGGTGCTGGGGTGCGATCTTAGAAACATCCGCAGTCTCTTTCTGATGGAGGCAGGTTTTATCGGCTTTATCGGCGGCGTGATCGGACTGATTTTGAGCTTTATCCTGTCCGTGGTGATCAATAAGGTGGCGGCGAACGCCAATGAATACATGAATGTGTCCGGCGGCATTTCCTATATTCCTGTCTGGCTGGTGCTGTTGTCTTTGGTGTTTGCGGTGATGGTGGGCATGGTGGCCGGATTTTTCCCGGCGAGAAGGGCGATGCGGCTTAGCCCGCTGGCGGCGATCCGAAATGAATAATGGTGCGGGACGATAATGGCAATTGCGTGCGGAGGAGCAGCATATGTGGAGAAAAGGGATGGTTTTGGCAGGGCTTTGCGTGCTGGGAATTTGTGCCGGGTGCGGGCAGAAGAAAAGCATAACGCTGGAGCAGGAGAGTGTCGTGATATCGGACGGGACGGAGCATTCGGATGAGGCGGGAACGGACCAGATAGAAGCAGATGACGAAGAAACGGCTAACGCCTTGCCGGAAAGTGATGAGGACACATCAGAGGCGGAGAAACAGGAAGATGTGCAGACACAGGAGGAACCGTCACAGGTGACGGAAGACGGGGAGACAGATCAGGATTTGGCGGAGGAACCCCAAAACGGCAGACATCTGACGCCGGAGGAGCTTGCGGAGTACACGGAGTGGGTACAGGATCACTCCAATTATGGATTCCTGTTGTCAGAGTGGGAAAATCCCGAACAGATCGATCTCTACCAGGTGTTTTATACTGGTGCCGGGGTCGGGAGACCGGGAACGGAGGAGGAGAAACAGGCACATATAGCGCGCTGGAATTTGCCGGGAATCGAGACAGATTTCAGTGCCATAGATAAAGCGGCTGTGGATGCCCTGCTTTTGGAAAAGACAGGATTTACCTACGATGAGCTTGTGGCGAAGGGCAGCAGGGGAATGGAGGACTGGTATTACGCTGAAACGGACAGCTTCTGTTCGGAGAGCGGCGATACCAATTACTGCCAGTTTGTATGTGTGAATGGCGCTATGAATGAGGAGGGGACGATTGCCACGCTGTACTTTGAGGGAGACGAATGGGTGAGTAAATGCGAGGTCAAAGTGAGCATTGAGGCGGGACAAAGGCGTTTTCTCAGCAATCATATTGAAGAAGGCTGGGTTTTGAACACGGAAACATATTCCGAAGCGCAGGAGTGAGCGTTCTTTTTATATAATAGGAAATTGCGATTTTTTATAGTCAGCAGGATAAAAATACTTGCTTTTTTCTTCTTTTATGTTGTATGATAGATTTACATAAATATTTATTATGGTAATCTAGTGCAACATGAGATGGAGGAGAAGATTGAAAAATCACATTGATGTGCTGATTTTTCAATCACGAGTTTGTGTCGAAGCCACAAACTCGGTATCGCAGAGCCAAATTGGAGATTTGGCTCGCGGCCTTCGCAACATTTGCTTAGGCGAGGAGGAAAGCATGAAAAAATACAAAAGATCGGCGAAGATATGTATGACGGCTCTTGCGGCCTGCGGGATGCTGCTTTCGCCTGCGGCGACGGCAATGAAGGTGCAGGCGGAGGAAGTGATCGCCACGGTGCAGGGCAAGGTGATGGAGGGGACTACTGCCAAGCTGTTATATCTGGACACTTCGGACGGCAGAATGGAAATCAAGATCGACGGGAGCACCAGCACAGGCAACTGCAAGATGCTTCTGCCGGACAAGAAGATCAGCGTGTCGGTGGCGAACGGAAACGACGGCTATCTCCATGCGGTTACGATCTCGGAGAACGGGGAGAATCCCAGTGTTGAGCTAGACACCTCAAAGGTTTCCAATGTGGTCGGGATTGTGAATGAAAAGACGACGGAAAATGTTCTGCATCTGGATACGGCGCAGGGCGAGATGGAGTTAAAGATCGACAAGAATACAGATCTGAGCAACTGCTCCGTTCTGGTGGTGTCCGGGAAGTATGTGGTAAGCTGTGCAAGAGGTGAGGACGCTTACATGCATGCCATCAGCATTGCGGATGTGGCGGCTGCACCCGTCTCCTCAACAGATACGTCCCAGACAGGAACGTTTTCCCAGACGTACACGCAGACGCCGGTGGTGAATCCCACAGGCGAGACGAGATCCGTGACAGGAACGGTGAAGGATAATTCTGAGGAGTCAACGCTTTATCTGGCAACTTCCGAGGGGACTTTTACCTTTCAGATCGACGACAGTACGGACACGTCCAAAGGCATGGTTTTAACGCCGGACAATAAGCTGATGGTTACCTATTTCAGAGGCTCTGACAGCAACCTTCATGCGGCGTCTATTGTGGGCGTGAAGGACAGTTCCTCGGCTTCCGTGGACACTTCGTCACAGTCTACGGTGATCGGCACGGTGAAGGAAAAGTCCACGGAGAATATTCTTTTACTGGATACTTCCGCGGGTGAGATGGAGTTAAAGATGGACAAGGTTTCCGCTCCTGTCGGCTGCAAGGTTCTGGTGAAGGGGAAGAAAATTTCTGTGACCTGTTCCAGAGGGGACGACGCGTATATGCACGCGCTTACGATTACGGCGGCGAAGTAAATAAGTAGAATACATGATTCAAACCTCCTTTGCGCATACTAGATATAAAAAGTGCGCAGAGGAGGTTTTTATATGGGCAGCAAACTGAGGATTGTGGATGTACATGCAAGGCAGATATTGGATTCCAGGGGAAATCCCACCGTGGAGGCGGAGGTGACCGTGGAGAAGGAGGTGGGCGGCTGTCAGTACAAGGGCCGGGCGGCTGTCCCCAGCGGCGCCAGCACCGGGCGGTTTGAGGCGGTGGAACTCCGGGACGGGGAGACAGTGTACTTCGGGCTGGGAACGACCAAGGCGGTCAATAATGTGAATACGAAGATCAGGGAGGCGCTTCTTGGCATGGATGCCTTTGATCAGGGGCTGGTTGACCGGACATTGATTGAGCAGGACGGCACGGACAACAAGAGCAATCTGGGAGCCAACGCCACGCTCGGCGTTTCCATGGCATGTGCCAGAGCGGGCGCGGCGGCGCTGGGGATTCCGCTTTACCGGTATCTGGGCGGCGCGTATACGAGACTCTTGCCGGTGCCGATGATGAACATTTTAAACGGCGGCAAACACGCCGACAACACCGTAGATTTTCAGGAGTTTATGATTATGCCCGTGCAGGCGGAGAGTTTTGCGGACGGGCTTCGCATCTGTGCGGAAATCTATCACAACCTAAAGAAAATATGTAACGACAGGGGGCTTTCCACGGGCATCGGCGACGAGGGTGGATTCGCGCCGTCTCTGCCGGACGCTTTCGCGGTGCTGGACCTGATTGTGGAATCCATCAAGGCGGCGGGCTACACGCCGGGACAGGATATCAAGATTGCGCTGGACGTGGCGGCCTCCGAGCTTTATAATGAGGCGGACGGGGTATACCATTTCCCGGGCGAGACGGAGTTAAAACGGCACAGGCAGGAGACGGAAGGTTCTTTTGTGACGTCGTGCTATGAGGCGGGATGTCAGACGCCGGACTGCGGGGAGATTCCCGAGATTACGAGGAGCACCGAGGAGATGGTGGCTTATTATGAGGAACTGGTGCAGCGTTATCCCATTATTTCCATCGAGGACGGGCTGGCGGAGGATGACTGGGACGGCTGGCAGATGATGACGAAAAAGCTGGGAGAAAAGATTCAGCTTGTGGGAGATGACCTGTTTGTCACAAATACCAAGCGTCTGGACGCGGGCATCAAGCTGCAGGTGGCAAATGCCATTCTGGTGAAAGTGAACCAGATCGGCACGGTCAGCGAGGCGATGGACGCCATAGAGATGGCGCAGAAAAACGGCTATAAGGCGGTGATTTCCCACCGCTCCGGCGAGACGGAGGATACCTTTATCGCGGATCTGGCGGTGGCGGTGAACGCCGGGCAGATCAAGACGGGCGCGCCCTGCAGGAGCGACCGCGTGGCGAAGTACAATCAGCTTCTCAGGATTGAGGAGGAGCTGGGGAGCGTGGCGTGCTACAAGGAGCCGTTCAACAAAATATAATGCTTATGAAGAAACAGGCGCTTCTTGGAGGCGGAGGCGCCTGTTGCCTTGAGAGGAGAGGGACATGAAACGGATCGGTGTGCTGTCGGATACGCACGGGAAGCTGCGGGATGAGGTGGCGGAGATTCTGCAGGGGTGCGATGTGATTTTACATGCGGGGGATATCAATACGCCGAAGGTGATGGAGAGCCTTAAGGAGATTGCGCCGCTCTATATCGTCCGGGGGAATGCGGACAAGGAGTGGGCGGAGGGACTGTCGGAAAGTCTGTCGGAGGAGATCTGCGGTCTGCGGGTTTTCATGGTACATAACAAAAAGCATATGCCGAAAGAGATGGGGCATTATGATCTGGCGGTGTTTGGGCATTCGCATAAATACGAGGAGCGCAGGGAGGGAGACTGTCTTTTCTTAAATCCCGGGAGCTGCGGACCGAGGCGTTTCTCCCAGCCTGTGACCATGGCGGTGGTGGAAGTGGAGGAGGAGACGGGAGAGCTTCGGGTTATCAGAAAGGACATTGTGCAGGACACACAGGTTTCCACGGATCAAAAAAACGGGTGTGCTGCGTCTGAAAAAGAAAAGGCGGACGGCGGGAAAAAATCGTCGGAGGAGGCGTTTTCTGTGGACAAACTGCGTCTGATTCTGCGGGATGTAGATAAAGGGAAAAGCGTTTCCGATATCGCCGTGAAATATGGAATCTCCATAGAAATGACGGAGCAGATCTGCCGTCTCTATCTGACCCATCCCGGTATTGACGCGGCGGGGGTACGGGAAAAAATGGGGATGCCGCGGGATAGGTAAGCGGCGGACGGCAGTTATTTCTGGGCATATGTGAGGTTTTATTTGATAAAATATAAGCCGAGTGATTGGAGGAAATACAATTGGAGGGAATCAAGATGGAAATTTTAACTGAAGAAGAGCTAAGGGACAGAATGACAGAATGTTATGATGAAATGTGTCTTTATAGTGAAAAAGGCGATTATAAAAAGGCGTTTGAAATGCTATATGAAATGTGGGAGCTGCTTCCGGGAAACAAAATAGACCATGAGGAGAGTTTTTCTGTCGTAGCGGGAATTATTGAAAATGCGATTGATTGCGGTGACAAAGAAGTTATGCGGCAATGGATCGGTAAAATGGATTATATAGCGGAAAAAAGGGAGAGGGAGACAGGAGATAAAGGAGAAAAAGAATACTACCGTGGTAAAGTGGAATATGAACTCGGCAATTATGAAGAAGCCCGTAAAAATTTGCACAGTGCGGTGAAAAACGGTTGGCGTCTGACAGAGTATGATAAGAAGTATGCAGATTTTTTGGCAGATAAGAAGAACACAGGAAAATCAGACAGGAATGTCGGTTTAAACGTGAATGATTCTAATGCCGTTGGAAAGGGCAACGAAGAACTTGACGAAAAGACATATAAGAAAATTACCAGTTTAAGTAACAGGGCAGACAAGTGCGCGGAAAAGGGGGAGTTTGACAAGGCAAAACAATTATTCCTTGAAGCGCTTGCGTATGTGCCGCTGCCAAAGTATAACTGGGAGGCGGGCACGTGGCTGTATACGGCGTTAGGAGACGTGTCATACCTTGATGGCAGGTATGACAGCGCCATAGAGTATCTGAATGAGGCATTGAAATGTCCTGACGGAATCGGAAATCCCTTCATTTTGTTAAGATTGGGAGAAAGCTTTTATGAGAGCCATAATATGGAGAAAGCAAGAGAGTATCTGATTCAGGCATATATGTGCGAGGGCGCTGAAATCTTTGAAGGCGAGGATAAGAAATATAGAAAACTGATCGATGATTTCATATAGAGTCATCGCATGAAATTTATCTGGAAGTCAATACTGGGCTGATGGAGAAAAATTTTCATTTAGACCCTGATACGGAGGATTATTGTGATACAGATCATAAAGAGCAACAGGACACAGTTTGAATATGACATACAGGCGCTTTTGAAGTCCTTTTACCCGGAGTGGGAGCCGCGTATGCTGGCGCCGGATTCAGAGGTCAGGGACAGAAGGATTCTGGAAGGCGAGCCGGTGATGGAGCTGTTTTTCGGCGAGGATGAGGTGACACTGAGGATGATCAGAGGTTCCCGGCAGATAGAAATGGGAAAGACGAGATGTGAGAAAGAGGTGTCAGAATTTTGTGTAGGTTTACATAATACTGAGTCTGACAGTGGTTTACATAACGCTGAGACGGAGAACGGAACGACAGTTGCAAATGAGGAAGGAGACAGCCATGTGTACATCTGGCAGCCGCAGGAGCCGGCGGGCACCCCGGAATATAAAAATGCGTTCAAGCGGTTTTTCTATCAATCTCTCTGCGAGGAGACGGGCACGACTTTGCCGTGGGGGAATCTGACGGGCATCCGTCCCACAAAGATCGCCATGACCATGATGGAACAGGGGAAAAGCGAGGCGGAGACCGCCGGCTACATGAAAACCATACATCTGGTGAGTGAGGAGAAAACCGCGCTGGCGTTGGATATCGCAAAGAGAGAACAGCAGATTCTGAGCACCCTCCATTATGAGGACGGTTACAGCCTTTACGTGGGGATTCCCTTCTGCCCCACCACCTGTCTGTACTGTTCCTTCACTTCTTATCCCATCGGCGCGTGGAAAAAGAAGGTGGGCAGTTATCTGGCGGCGCTGGAGCGCGAGATTGAAGCGACGGCAGAAATGATGCGGGATAAGATACTGGATACCGTCTATATCGGCGGCGGCACGCCCACGTCCCTGTCAGCGCAGGAGCTGGCGCGGCTCCTTACGAAGCTGAAGGGTGCGTTTGATTTCAGCACCGTGCAGGAGTTCACGGTGGAGGCGGGGAGAGCCGACAGCATTACGGAGGAAAAGCTGCGGGTGCTTCTGGAAAACGGGGTGACGAGAATTTCCGTGAATCCCCAGACCATGAAGCAGAAGACCCTTGACCTGATCGGCAGGCGGCATACCGTGGAACAGGTGGAGGAGGCGTTTCATCTGGCGAGAAAGATTGGGTTTGACAATATCAATATGGATATCATTCTGGGGCTGCCCGGGGAGACGGCGGCGGATGTGGCGCATACCATAGAGGCGGTTAAGGCGCTCTCGCCGGATGCTCTGACCGTGCATTCCCTTGCGGTGAAACGTGCCTCCAAACTGGGGAAATGGATCGAGGAACACGGTGCGACCGCCTACAATAACACGGAGGAGATCATGGAGATCGCGTCCTGCGGGGCGGCGGCTTTGGACATGGTGCCCTATTATCTTTACCGCCAGAAAAACATGTCGGGCAATTTTGAGAATGTGGGCTATTCCAGACAGGGTAAGTACGGCATCTACAACATTCTGATCAACGAGGAGAAACAGACCATTGCGGCGCTGGGTGCCGGCTCCATCACCAAGGGCGTGTTTTCGGACGATCGGATCGAGCGGTGCGAGAATGTGAAGGATGTGACCCAGTATATCGAGAGGGTGGATGAGATGATCGAGAGGAAGTGGGCGCTTTTGGGGGAGTGATGAAAATGAATGTGTTTTTATCGCCTGCCCTGTCTGTTGCGGCATATTATGTTTCCCGTTTTTTCAGAGCTTCGTTCTCTGCAAGGAGCTGGCGGATCAAGGCGTCCTTTTCGGCAATTGCCTGCTCATGCTCCAAGCGGTCCTGCTCGATCTGTTGTTCGTAACCGCGAATATCCTGCTCATGCTCCAAGCGGTTCTGCTCGATCTTTCGTTCATAATTACGAATATCCTGCTCGTGCTCCAAGCGGTCCTGCTCGATCTTCCGCTCATAATTACGAATATCCTGCTCGTGCTCCAAGCGGTCTTGCTCAATCTTCCGCTCATAATTGCGCAAGTCCTGATAATACTCCTCCCGGTCACGGCACCTTTTGCGCACCAGATCGTCCGCGCTCATGCGGAATATGGTTTCAGACGCTTCCTGCAGATATTCATCCTTGGATGCCAGCATTTTGATCTCCTCCCATGTAGTAGATTTAAAGAGTAGTGCCCATTCGTGAATATGGTAGTGTTTGTCTTCCTCGGTCGCCAGATCTATCCGAGATAAGTCTACCACATTTAGGGTCAGATTGTCACTATATTTTTGATGGTTTTTGACGTTTATCAGTTTATAGGACGCGTAAAATTCCGGCCGCTCCTTAAACAAAGTATAGTCCAGAAATCCGATATGTATGGCAGACTTTGCCTCCGAATAATTCTGTCCATGGCTCAGATGGTCAAAGGAACGGCAAAGATACATGACCGACCGTTCCCGCCAGTTCAGTTTATTGGCAATCTGCATTTCCAGATTGATCAGCGTGTGATTGTTTAGATTGACATTGATATCCAGACGAAATTCCTTATCGGTCACCGCTTCTCCCAAGATAATGGGATTGATGATTTCCACGGATAGGACTTTCTGTTCAGAGAGATGCAGAAGGGAGCAGATCAGACCGCGGAGCACTTTATTGTTGGACTGTAAGACAGCACGGAACATATAGTCGTTGGTCATATTGTAGGGAATCTGACCGCTGGCATCCCAAAACTCATAGCTATTGAGGGACGGCGTGCCTAACATGGTCTGGTGATCCGAGGATGCAGAAGGTGCAGGATGACAGGTTTCGGTGTGTAAAGAAGATTTCATAGATGTGTTTTCCTTTCTTAGAAAATAATGACGGAACAATGCTCCGAAGAATTGCGGAATCGTAATCATGATAAAACGGATTCCGTGGGAAATGAGTATAAGCTATAGAACGATAAACTTTTTCTAAAACAGATATATCACAGAAAAAGAAAATTTGCAAAAAGAATTTCAAAATATGATGTAGAAAAATGAAAAATGGAATATCGTGCGAGACATAACCAAAACCATATCTGGAACGTAAAGGAAGAAATTATAGAGAAAAACGCAAGATATGGTATTGTGCAGCTTGTACATAGTTTGTTCGGAAACGAAAAAATGCGATGTGAGGCGTGGCGGCGCAAAAGTTGGTAGAGTGTCAGAAGAAAATATGATAAAATGAAACCGAAAAGAATGTTGTGCAAAGGAGGATTTCAAGATGCAGTACAGAATTATCGGAGACACAATGCCCGCTGTGGAGGTTTTGTTTGACGCGCCGGGGGAGGCGATGTATACCCAGTCGGGCGGTATGGCTTGGATGTCAGAAGGTATTTCTATGGATTCCAATATGAAGGGCGGTCTGGGAAAGAGTATCGGCCGTATGTTTTCGGGGGAATCCCTTTTTATGGCGACTTATAGGGCGGAACGTGCCGGCAGCATGATTGCTTTTGCCTCAACCGTTGCCGGGGAAGTGCTTCCTGTAGATGTAGGCGTAAACGGCGGTATGATCTGCCAGAAGGGAGCGTTTCTCTGCGCGCAGGAGAGCGTGAATCTGAACATAACCTTTACCAAAAAGTTTTCCGCCGGGCTGTTCGGCGGTGAGGGATTTATTTTGCAGGATATCAGCGGAAGCGGCATGGTATTTCTGGAGATTGACGGCAATAAGGTGGAAAAGAATCTGGCGCCGGGCGAGGTTCTCAAAGTGGATACGGGAAATGTGGTCGCCTTTGAGAGAAGTGTCAGTTATGAGATTGAGACCGTGAAGGGGATCAAGAATATCCTTCTGGGCGGCGAGGGATTGTTTCTGACGAAACTGACCGGACCGGGCAAGGTGATCCTCCAGACCCAGAACTTTAACGAGTTTGCGGGGAGGATTATACGGATGGTGCCGTCGTCGAGGTAGATCGGTTTCCTTACCGCAATTTATGGTGGGGCTGTATGTAGGATATTACAATAAATTGTGATAGTATCAGGCGTTGGAAAAGACTGCTTCAGAGTATACAACTCGTAAGCAGTCTTTTGCTACTTTCGGTATATCTCAGCTTCCGTTCTTAAAAGCCGCTCAAATAAATAGGAAAAGTTTTTGCTGCTCTTTGCAATCTTTGCGACCTTTTTCTCTCCGGCATACAGAACTATATGGTTTTCCAGTTCTAATACTTTTGAGATCTGGCGTATTTCGTAGGTTCGTGTGATGCCCAGATAGTTTCTTATGGATATGGTGTGAAAATCCATGGTAACTTTCCAAAGTAATGTGGATATCGTATTGGGAAGAATGAGAAGCAGCATAAATATGGCTATGATCTGATAGGGCAGTTCAAATTCCGAATGGTTCCATAAAGTATATACCATGCAGGGAACAATGAAGAGCAGGTCGATCAAGACCGCCCTGATTTTGTCTCCTGTTTTTGCTGTGACGGAAACATTTTCTTTGACTGGAACATACGGAAAAGTATTTGTCGCTTTCAGATCTTCTGTGACCGGAATGTAGTTTACCTGTCTGCGTTCATAGAGAAGCGCATATAAGAGTGGAAAGCCATAAATATCCTCCTCAACAGAAAACAGTTTTTTTTGCCCGTGGTATCCTTCCAGCTTTTTCAGACCGCTCATTCCGTAGCTCTGATTATCTGTGCAGTATACGTGGTCTATTTCATTAAATTTTACTTCTTTTGCAGGTAAAAGCGGCATGTAAAAAGTGAGGGAATCTCCCGTGATGACACACCGCCACAGCAGTACCATGATGCATAAATATTCGCCCAAAAGTGTGAACAGGTAAAAAACCGCAAAAGCGGCGAACCAGTTATCCTCTAAAAGAATGATAGACGGGACAGCCATGGCGGAAAAAAAGAGGATGTCCAGTATGCCGACAACCATCCGACCACGGGACATACGCATTATATAGAGAATATCGTTTTGTCTGGCGGGAATAGAGAGCTGGTACCATAGGAGAGAGACCAGTAAGAGGATCAACAGAATGGCGCCTGCTGCAATGCCGACAATTATCTTATCCATGGAAAGATCACCTGCTTTCTGAAATATTACATGAAATTATACCACTTATGTGCAATTTCTGCACCAGTACAATGATTTTGCGCTATCGTCGCCCCACATCTTGAAAAACCTTCCAAAAGAGTGTAAAATCTAACAAGCATGTATCATCATGCCGGATAGACAAAAAATAAGTGGGACATGACTCCCACACGGAGGTAACCATGGCATTAAGTAAAAAACCGATGACAGGCATGAAGGACATTCTTCCAGAAGAAATGGAGATTCGTGACTATGTGATCGGCATCATCAAAGAAACCTACGGCAATTTCGGCTTTACTTCGATCGAGACGCCCTGTGTGGAAAACCTTGCCAACTTAAACTGCAAGGCGGGGGGCGAGAACGAGAAGCTGATCTTTAAAATATTGAAGCGCGGAGAGAAGCTGCGCATTGACGAGGCGAAGAGCGAGGAGGATCTGACGGACGGAGGTCTGCGCTATGATCTGACGGTGCCTCTTGTGCGGTATTATTCCAACCACGCAAACGAGCTGCCTGCGCCGTTTAAGGCTCTGCAGATGGGCAATGTATGGCGGGCGGACAGACCCCAGCGGGGACGCTACCGTCAGTTTATGCAATGCGATATTGATATTCTGGGGGAGGCGACGAATCTGGCGGAGATCGAGCTGATTCTGGCGACCACCACGACGCTCGGCAGGATCGGTTTTAAAAACTTTAACATCCGCATCAACGACAGGCAGATTCTGAAGGCGATGGCAGCTTACAGCGGCTTTGCCGAAGAAGATTACGATCAGGTGTTTATCATTCTGGACAAGATGGACAAGATCGGCAGGGACGGTGTGTCGGCGGAACTGCTGGAAGCGGGATTCCCGCAGGAGAGCGTGGACAAGTATCTGGCGCTGTTTGCGGGGATGGAGACGGCGGATCAGCCAATCGCCTATATCACGGAGAAACTGGAAGGCGTGCTCCCGGCGGGGGTAAAGGAGAGTTTTCAGGAGATCATAGACAGTGTGGAGGCGACCAAAGGCGACTTCTTCAGGCTGGTGTTTGATCCGACGCTGGTGCGCGGCATGTCCTACTACACGGGTACGATCTTTGAGATCGACATGCCGGAGTTCGGGGGAAGCTGCGGCGGCGGCGGAAGATACGACAAGATGGTGGGGAAATTCACGGGTAACGACGTGCCGGCATGTGGGTTTTCCATCGGCTTTGAGCGGATCATCCTGCTGCTTTTGGAGAGCGGCTTCAAGGTGCCGAAGGCGGGAAAGAAAATTGCCTATCTGATGGAAAAAGGGCTGCCCTCTGCAAAGCTGTGCGAGGTGATGGCGAAAGCGCAGGCGGAGCGGGAGAAAGGGAACCAGATTCTGGTAGCACGGATGAACAAGAACAAAAAGTTCCAGAAGGAACAGCTTACCGCGCAGGGGTATGAGGAGTTTGAGGAGTTCTACAAGGAAGAACTAAAAAGATAAATGACGTAAAGCGTCAGAGCAGGAGACAGTTTGAAAAATTACAGTGATATGCTGATTTTCAAATATAAATGTGCTCCCGAAGGAGGAAAACACGATTATGGCAGAATCAATGAAGGGCTTAAAGAGATCGCACCGCTGTGCGGAACTTTCCTTACAGAATGTGGGGGAGGAAGTGACCGTTATGGGATGGGTGCAGAAGCAGAGGAACAAGGGCGGCATCATATTTGTGGATCTGCGCGACCGTTCCGGCATTTTACAGATTATATTTGAGGAGAGTGACTGCGGCGCGGAGGCTTTTGCCAAGGCGGAGAAGATGCGGAGTGAGTTTGTCATCGCCGTTGTGGGCAAGGTGGAGAAGCGCTCCGGCGCCGTCAATGAGAATCTGAAGACAGGGGAGATCGAGATCCGCGCGGCACAGGTGCGCGTCCTGTCGGAATCCGAGACACCGCCCTTCCCGGTGGAGGCGGACTCCAAGACGAAGGAGGAAATCCGCTTAAAATACCGCTATCTGGATCTGAGAAGACCCGACATTCAGGAAAAGCTGATGCTCAGAAGCAAAATCGTTTCCGAAATGCGGGACTTTATGGCGAAGGAAGGATTTCTGGAGATCGAGACGCCGATTCTCTGTAAGTCCACGCCGGAAGGGGCAAGGGATTATCTGGTACCTAGCCGTGTGCATCCCGGCAGTTTCTATGCGCTGCCCCAGTCGCCGCAGCTCTACAAGCAGCTTCTGATGTGCTCCGGGTACGATCGGTATTTCCAGATTGCGAAATGTTTCCGGGACGAGGATCTGCGGGCGGACAGGCAGCCGGAGTTTACTCAGGCGGACATGGAGTTGTCTTTTGTGGATGTGGATGATGTATTGGAAGTAAATGAGCGGCTGATTCAGCATATCTGCAAGGAGGCGATCGGTCTGGATGTGCAGCTTCCCCTGCCGCGCATGACATGGCAGGAGGCGATGGACCGTTTCGGTTCCGACAAGCCGGACACCCGCTTTGCGATGGAACTGACAGATGTGTCGGATGTTGTTGCGGGATGCGGCTTCGGGGTGTTTACCTCCGCGCTGGAAAGCGGTGGCTCTGTGCGCGGCTTAACTGTGAAGGGACAGGCGGCGATGCCCCGGAAAAAGATCGACGCGCTTGTGGATTTTGCGAAAGGTTACGGCGCGAAGGGACTGGCTTACATGAGCGTGCAGGAGGACGGCACTTACAAGTCTTCCTTTGCGAAGTTTATGACGGAGGAAGAGCTTGCTAGGCTGGTGCAGGCGATGCAGGGTGAGAAGGGTGATCTGCTGCTCTTTGCCGCCGATAAGAAAAACATTGTCTACAGCGTGCTCGGCGCGCTGCGGGTGGAGCTTGGGAAACAGCTGGGGCTGATCGACGAGTCGAAGTTTAATTTCCTCTGGATCGTGGAATTTCCGCTTCTTGAGTGGAGCGAGGAGGAGAACCGCTTTATGGCGATGCACCATCCTTTCACCATGCCCATGGAGGAGGACTGGCAGTATATTGACTCCGATCCGGGCAAGGTGCGGGCGAAGGCGTATGATATCGTGTTAAATGGGGTGGAGCTTGGCGGCGGTTCTGTCAGAATCCATCAAGATGACATACAGGAGAAAATGTTTGAGGTGCTGGGCTTTACGAAGGAGCAGGCGTGGGAGCAGTTCGGTTTCCTCTTAAGCGCCTTCAAGTACGGCGTGCCGCCCCACGCGGGGCTGGCATACGGTCTTGACCGTATTGTGATGCTCTTAACTCATGCGGACAGCATCCGCGAGGTGATCGCGTTCCCGAAGATCAAGGACGCGTCCTGTCTGATGACGGAGGCACCGGGCACGGTGGACGAGAAGCAGCTTGCGGAGCTGCAGATCGCGATTACACCCGCGCCGGAAAAAGAAGAGAACGCATAAAACGTTTCGGAATGGAGATAAGATATGGCGGAACAGAAAGTGGATAACAGGGCGTTGGAAGAGGCGATTGCGGCTTTTCGCTCGGATAAGGAGCGGGACAGTTATGTGAAGGTGATGGAGCTTTTGGAGAAATCCATTGTGCTGGTGCCGGCAATTCCACCGAAAGATATGGACCCGGAAATTATGGAACAGCTGAAAGCGGGAAAGCCGGTGCAGTTCCCAAAGGACACGAAGATTGTGCCGTGCCTGCTCCGCAAGGAGACGGGGGAGCAGGCGCTTCCCGTCTTTACCTCGCCGGAGCAGATTCCCGAGGATAAGAAAAGCCCCATGGTGATGGCGATGCCTTTTATGGGGGTGATTTCCATGGTTTCGGCAAATCAGGATAAGGTGTCGGAAGTCGTTGTCAACCCCTTTACCGGCATTCTGGTCTTGAACCAGTCGGTGTTAGAAATCGCGGAAAAGCGCAGAAAAGCGGTCGGACAGATGAAAACCGTCCAGTTGACACAGGAACAGTTCAAGGATTTCGCCCACAACAGGGTATCCTTGTTCCTTCTGCCGAAGTTCCTGTTCGAGCAGAAAGAAGAGGGACTGAAGAGACTGCAGCAGGAGGAAGGGGCGCTTCTTCTGCAGTTTTACGACGAAGTGTATCCTAAGGGAAAGAGGAGCGGCTGCAGGGTGGAGGATTTCTCACTGATGACGTTAAACCTTTCGGACACCATACAGCTTACCCGTCTGGACATGCCCGACGAGACGAATAAAAAAGGGTTGTGCTACCGGGTATACGCCGTCTTTAAGCGCGACACGGAAGAGGTGTTGTACTACACGATGGAAAATACCAATGACGGCAATGTGATCGCCAGAGTGACGGATGACGGGAAGCATGAAATTCTGGAATCGGCGCCGGACAATGGGGCGGAGATCGAGGCGATCATGGGGCTTGCACAGCCCGGGTGAAGGAAGGAAAAGACGCATGACAGATACGGTTATCTTTGATTTGGACGGGACACTTCTGGATACGCTGGAGGATCTGACGGACAGCGTCAATCACGCCATGGAAACGTTTGGGTTTCCCCTGCACACGATTGACGAGGTGCGCACCTTTGTGGGGAACGGCGCGCCAAAGCTGTTGGAGCGCAGCATACCGCAGGGCTTGGAAAACCCCGATTACGAGGCGGCGCTGGCGGCTTTTAAGGCGCATTATGCCGCGCACTGTGAAGATAAGACAAAACCTTACGAGGGCGTGCCGGGGATGCTCGCCGCATTAAAGGCACAGGGCTATCATATGGCGGTTGTCTCCAATAAATTTGACGGCGCGGTCAAGAAACTGTGCAAAAAGTATTTCGGGGAATTTATTCAGGTGTCAATCGGGGAGAGTTCGGAAGTGAAGAGAAAACCTGCGCCCGATACGGTGTACCGGGCGCTTCGTGAACTTGGGTGTGACGCCTCCCGCGCAGTCTACGTGGGAGATTCCGAGGTGGATATCCAGACGGCGAAAAATGCGTTGCTGCCATGCATCAGTGTGACATGGGGGTTCCGCACCGAAGAAAAACTCCGGGGCGAGGGCGCGAAAGAGGAGATGATGATTAAGACTCCTCAGACGCTTGTTCCCCTTCTGGCTCGTCTTCGGGCGGAAGGGTGATCAGCACTTTCACGATATGGTTGTCCTGTATGCCGCAGGCGCGCAGGACAATGCCGTTCTCTAAGGTGATGGTTTCCTGATCCTGCGGCAGGCGGTCAAGCTGTTCGATCATCAGACCGCCGATGGAGTCGTAGTCTTCGGAATCCAGAGAGATGTCGAGCGCGTCGTTTATGTCGTCCAGCTTCATGCCGCCCTCCACCAGATACTGTCCTTCTTCCGTCTCCTGAATCAGTTCTTCCTCGTCCGCGTCGTACTCGTCGCGGATTTCACCTACCAGTTCCTCGATGATGTCTTCCATTGTAATCATGCCGACCGTTGCGCCGTACTCGCTTAAGACAAAGGCGATACTGCTGGATTTTTCCCGGATTTCCATCAACAGATCCGATACATTCTTGTATTCATAAGTATAGTAAGCCTCGCGCAGAATCTTCTTGAGGCTGAACTTTTCCTTGTCTTTTACCAGTATAAAATCTTTGATATTGACAATGCCGATGATATGGTCGGGATCCCCGTCATAGACCGGCAGACGCGTAAACATGCAGGACTGGAATGTGGAGAGCAGTTCCTGATAGGTGGCGGTTAAAGGTACCGTGGTCATCTGGATACGGGGGATCATAATATCCTTCGCGACGGTGTCGCCGAAATCGAACACATTGTAGATGAGTGCGCGCTCCTCCGACTCGATCACGCCGCCCTCGTGGCTTACGTCCACATAGGTCTTCAGTTCTTTCTCGGTGATGCTGAAATTGTTTCCCTCAGAGCTGATATGTAACAGCTTAAGAATCCAGTTGGAGAGCATATCCACCAGAAAGATCACAGGTGTCAGTATCGTCATCAGCAGCCGGATAAGGGGACCGAACAGGAGCGAGATCGGTTCGGCGCGCTGCATCGCCCATGTCTTGGGGATGATCTCGCCAAACATCAGAATGACAAAGGTCAGTACGCCGGTAGCGATTCCCACAGCCCTGTTGCCCCAGAGACTGATGGCAAAAGTGGTCATCAGGGAGGAGGCGGACAGATTGACGATGTTGTTGCCGATCAGAATGGCGCTCAGCATTTTGCCGTACTGGTCCAGAATGGCGAGCACCCGGATGGCGCCTTTGTGGTCTTCCTCTGCTAAGGTGCGCAGACGTACCCGGTTAACGGTTGAAAAAGCAGTCTCGGCTGAGGAGAAAAATGCTGATAAAAATACGAGCACACCCAGCGAGACGAGTTGTATGACACCTGTGGTATCCAATACTGTTCACTCCTTATCCATATATTTGGTTAATAGTTAACGTAAAATCCGAGTCCGCAGAGCGGATTCTTCTTCACTTCTTTATAATGAAAAATATTAGTATAAGATGAAGAATGTGTCAAGTTTTTATGGGCGGGGGAATACATATTTAGAAGAGGGTGTGGTCCGGACAAAAACAGATATTCTGGCAGAAAGGCATGGGACGAGGACTGCGCGGGACAGAACTAAGAACAGGGGGTAGTCATGGGAAAAAAGGATTTATATATGGAAAAGGCGGTCTTTATCATTAAGTGTATGCTGGGCGCGTACATTCTGACGGCGGGGCTTTTGCTGCTGCTGGCGTTTATGCTGTACCGCTTCGGTCTGTCTGAGAAGGTGGTTTCGATCAGCATCATCGCGGTGTATATCATTGTCACCTTTCTGGCGGGACTGCTTGCGGGAAAAAAGGAAAAGCGGAAGAAATTTCTCTGGGGGCTTGTGATGGGCGTGCTGTACTTCGGCATTCTGGTTGCGGTGTCTCTTGTGGTAAACAAGGGCGTGGAGGATATCGCGGGAAACATGATGACGGTCTTTTTCCTCTGTGCCGGAAGCGGTATGCTTGGGGGGATGGTTGCTAAATGAGACTGGACGGACGGAAAGTTTTATGTTATACTGTCTAAAGTTATGAGCAAGTCTATACATAAGGAGGACATACCGATGAAACATATTAAGACATTATCCACCAGAGACCTGAAGGAGTCCATGAAGAAGGGCGGCTGCGGCGAGTGCCAGACTTCCTGCCAGTCTGCATGTAAGACTTCCTGCACCGTAGGAAACCAGAGCTGCGAGAAGGCGAGATAGTTACAGGCCGCATTCGCGTAAGCGTTTTGTGTCAGAAGAAAAGACCAGAAAAAGACAGGCCCGGCATGCGGCGCATGACGGGTCTGCTTGTACGTTAACCAACTGTTTGGCCCGAGTGGATGACTGTATGACAGGCGCGACAGGACAAGTAGGGATAGAAAGCAGGAGAAAAATCGTGATACATCAGTATATCAGTAACGGTTACCATATTGTGATGGACGTCAACAGCGGCAGCGTCCATGTGATGGACAAGCCCGCCTACGATACGGTCCCGGTGGTGGAGCGGCTGCTCTTGCAGGGGATGGAAGCGCAGGAAGAAATCGCCCGCAGGGTGGCGGAGGAGCTTTCCATGGAGCTTTCCGAAGCGGAGGAGACGGTGGAGGAGATTCTGTATCTGAAGGAGCAGGGGCAGCTTTTTACGGAGGATATCTACGAGAATTACATAGACGCCTTCAAAAACCGGGAGACTGTCGTAAAGGCGCTCTGCCTGCACATTGCCCACGACTGTAACCTGGCATGTAAATACTGTTTTGCGGGGGAGGGCGAATACCACGGCAGACGGGCGCTTATGAGTCTGGAAGTGGGAAAGAAGGCGCTGGACTTCCTCGTGGCAAATTCCGGCAGCCGGATGAATCTGGAAGTGGATTTCTTCGGCGGGGAGCCGCTTATGAACTGGCAGGTGGTGAAGGAGCTGGTGGCTTACGGCAGGTCGCTTGAAGAGCCGCACCATAAGAAATTCCGCTTTACCCTGACCACCAATGGCGTACTGTTAGACAGAGAAATTCTGGAATTTGCCAATAGAGAAATGTCAAATCTTGTTTTAAGTATAGACGGCAGGAAGGAAATCCACGACCTGATGCGGCCTCACCGGGGCGGACAGGGCAGCTACGACGAGATCCTCCCGAAATACAAGAAGGCGGCTGAGAGCAGAAAACAGATGAACTACTATGTGCGGGGCACTTACACCCACAACAACACGGACTTTTCCGAGGATGTGCTGCATCTGGCGGACGAAGGCTTTGAGCAGATCTCCGTGGAGCCTGTGGTGGCGGATAAAACAGAGGATTACGCGCTGCGCATGGAGGATGTGCCGAAGCTCCTTGCAGAGTACGACAGGCTGGCACAGGAATATATTAGAAGAAAAAAAGAAGGAAAGGGTTTTCAATTCTTTCATTTTATGATAGATTTAGAAGGTGGCCCTTGCGTGGCAAAGAGGTTGTCGGGCTGTGGGTCGGGTACGGAGTATCTTGCGGTGACCCCCTGGGGAGATCTTTATCCCTGCCATCAGTTTGTTGGGCAGGAAGAATTTCTCATGGGAAATGTGGAAGAAGGGATTGTCCGGGAGGATCTGCGGGATCAGTTTAAAGCGTGCAATGTCTACGCGAAGAAGGCGTGCAGGGATTGCTTCGCGAAATTTTATTGCAGCGGCGGCTGCGCGGCGAACGCCTACCATGAGAGCGGCGACGTGAACGGTTCTTATGAGCTGGGGTGCGAACTCCAGAGGAAGCGTGTCGAGTGTTCGATTATGATAAAAGCGGCGCTTGCCGATGAGGAAAAGGAGAGTTAGAAATGAAAAAGAGCAGAGCGGTTGTCAGTCTGATCGTCTATGTGCTGATTTTGGGATTGCTGGGATACACGGCAGTTTTCGGCGTCGGCTCGGACAAGTCGGGCGCGGCGGAGAGCATTAAGCTGGGACTGGATCTGGCGGGCGGCGTCAGTATTACTTATCAGGTGGTAGGGGACGAAGATCCCAGCGCGGAGGACATGAGCGACACCATCTACAAGCTGCAGCAGCGTGTGGACGGCTACAGCACAGAGGCACAGGTGTATCAGGAGGGAACTGACCGGATCAATATCGAGATTCCCGGTGTTACCGACGCCAACGCGATTCTGGAGGAGCTGGGCAAGCCCGGAAGCCTCTACTTTATCGCACAGACGGACAGCGAGGGCAACAATAACTACGAGATGGGCTACAGTGTGGATGCTGAGGGCAATCTGATTCCGCAGTACCAGTTGAACAAGACGATTGAGGAACTGCAGGCGGACGGCTCCATCGTGCTTACCGGCACGGAGGTGGACGGCGCGCAGGCGAGGGCGCAGCAGGATTCCATGGGCAATCTGGAAAATGTAGTGTCCCTTTCCTTTAATGAAAAGGGTAAGCAGGCGTTCGCGGAGGCGACGACCAAGGCTTTTGAGAACGGTGAGACCATCGCGATCTACTACGACGAGGAATTTGTGAGTGTGCCCAACGTGCAGGCGGCGATCACCGACGGCAACGCGGTTATCACGGGGCAGAGCACGGCGGCGGAGGCGGAGCAGCTTGCGTCCACCATCCGTATCGGCGGACTGAAACTGGAACTGGAGGAACTGCGCTCCAACGTGGTGGGCGCACAGCTCGGTTCGGCGGCGATCCAGACCAGTCTGACAGCGGCGGCAGTCGGTTTCGCTCTGGTGGTAATCTTTATGATTGCGGTATACTATGTGGCTGGTTTTGCGGCGTCTCTGGCGCTGTGTCTGTATACGGAGCTTCTGGTCATTCTGATGTATGCCTTTGAGGTGACGTTGACTCTGCCCGGCATTGCGGGTATTATCTTAACTGTCGGTATGGCGGTGGATGCGAACGTGATTATCTTTGCCCGTATCCGCGAGGAGATTGCGGCAGGCAAAGGCGTGCAGAACGCGATCAAGATTGGTTTCCAGAAGGCGCTGTCCGCGATTCTGGACGGCAATATCACCACGCTGATTGCGGGTCTGGTGCTTTACTTTATGGGAAGCGGCACGATCAAGGGCTTCTCCATCACATTGATGCTTGGTATCATCCTTTCCATGTTTACGGCGCTTGTGGTGACCAAGTTCCTTGTGAACATCTTCTATGCGCTGGGGATCCAGAGCGAGAAGGCATACGGCGTGACGAAGGAGAGAAAGACCATCAACTTCCTCTCCAAGAGATTTGTGTTCTTCGGCATTTCCATCGCAGCGATTCTGGCGGGATTTGTCGCTATGGGCATCAATAAGTCGAGCATCGGCATGACCATGAATTACAGTCTGGATTTTGTGGGCGGTACATCCACAACCATGACGCTGAATGAGGATATGAGCATCGAGGAGATCGACGCGCAGATCGTTCCTCACATCGAGAAGATCACAGGGGACGGCAACGTGATGAGCACCAAGGTGGCAGGTTCCAACGATATTATCATTAAGACCAGAACTTTGAACGTGCAGGAGAGAGAGGCATTTAACGAAGTGATGGTGAATAACTTCGGTGTGGATGAGAACAGTATCACGGCGGAGACCATCAGCGCGACGATCAGTTCCGAGATGCAGTCCGGCGCGATCAAGGCGATTCTGGTGTCCACGGTGCTGATGCTTCTGTATATCTGGTTCCGCTTTAAGGACATCCGCTTCGGCGCAAGTTCCGTGATCGCGCTGCTGCACGATGTGCTTGTGGTGCTGGCGTTCTATGCGATTGTGAGGGTGTCCGTGGGCAATACCTTTATCGCGTGTATGCTGACGATCGTCGGTTACTCCATCAACGCCACCATCGTTATCTTCGACCGCGTGCGTGAGAACCTGCGCGAGATGCGCAGCAAGGAAGGTCTGGAGGAGATGGTCAACAGGAGTATCACCCAGACGCTTACGAGAAGTATCTTTACTTCCCTGACCACCTTCTTCATGGTGGCGGCTTTGGAAGTGTTCGGCGTTTCTTCCATCCGGGAGTTCGCGCTGCCTCTGATGGCTGGTATTATCTGCGGTACCTATTCCTCCATCTGTCTGACGGGCGCGCTCTGGTTCGTGTTCCGCACGAAGTTTGTGAAGGCGAAGAAGTAAAGGGGGCCAGACAGATTCGGTCTGGCTGAACTGGTATATTTATAACGTACCCTCTGAAAATGTTACAATGGGTTGTGACTTTTCGGAGGGTTTTGTTGATTATATAGAAAGGCGTGGCAGCGCGCGTGATTTCGGGGAGAGTGAGCGGCATTCCCGGAAGCGGCGTTGTCCGGCGATGATGCTTATGGCGAAATGGATGGTGTCCGCAAAGAAAGCGGATTTTAACGGGATAGCGGCGAAGTTTCAGATTGATCCGGTGATTGCCAGAATCATACGAAACAGGGATGTGGTAGGCGATGAGGCGATCGAAAAATTCCTTCACGGCACGATGGCGGATCTCTATGATCCCGCGCTTTTAAAGGACGCGGATAAGGCGGCGGAGATTCTCTGCAAAAAGACGAGGGAGCGGAAAAAGATCCGGGTGATCGGGGACTACGATATCGACGGCGTCTGCTCCTCCTACATACTGGCGGCGTGTCTGGAAAAGTGCGGCGCGGATGTTTCCGTGGTGATTCCCCACAGGATACGGGATGGATATGGGCTGAACGAGAAGCTGATCGAGGAGGCGGGGGAGGACGGCGTGGACACGATCCTCACATGCGATAACGGCATTGCGGCGTTCTCCCAGATCGCGTTTGCGAAGGAACTTGGCATGACGGTGATTGTGACGGATCACCACGAGGTACCCTACGAGGTGCGGGAGGACGAAAGCCGTCGGGAGATACTGCCCCCGGCAGACGCGGTGGTAGACCCGAAGCAGAGCGGCTGTCCTTACCCCTATAAGGGCATCTGCGGCGCGGTCACGGCATATAAACTGATGGAACTATATCTGGAGAAGATGGCAGGGGAGGGCGGTCTGCCAGCGGGAGAGAAGGAGACGCTTTTGCAGGAGCTTCTGGCGTTTGCGGGTTTTGCCACGGTGGGAGACGTGATGGAACTGACCGACGAGAACCGCATTCTGGTCAGATACGGGCTGCGGCAGATCGAACAGTCCGCGAATCCGGGGCTGCGCGCGCTGCTGACAGTGAACGAGCTGACGGAAAAGAGACTGACAGGCTATCATGTGGGCTTTATCCTCGGTCCCTGTTTAAACGCCACGGGACGGCTGGACACGGCGGCGAGGGCGCTTGCCATGTTTCGGACGGATGAGCAGGCGGAGGCTGTTACCATTGCCGGGGAATTGAAGGCGCTAAACGACAGCCGGAAAGAGATGACGCTGCTTGGGACGGCGCAGGCGATGGAACAGATCGAGAACACTTCGCTCAAGGAGGATAAGGTGCTGGTGGTCTTTCTGCCGGACTGTCACGAGAGTCTGGCGGGAATCATTGCCGGGCGGATCAGGGAGCGGTACCACAAGCCGGTCTTTGTGCTGACCCGCGCCGAGGAGGGCGTGAAGGGCTCGGGGCGTTCCATAGAGGCGTATCACATGTACGATAAGATGAGCGAGTGCAAGGAGCTGTACACGAAGTACGGCGGGCATAAGATGGCGGCGGGGGTGTCCATGCCGGAGGAGAATGTGGAGCCGTTCCGCGCGTTTCTGAACGCCCACAGCGGTCTGAGCGGGGAGGATCTGGTGGAGATCATACATATCGACGTGCCCATGCCCATGTCCTATGTGACCCCGGAACTGGTGAGACAGCTTTCCCTTCTGGAGCCGTTCGGCAACGGCAACCCAAAGCCGGTTTTCGCCCAGAAGAACGTGCGCGTATGCAGAGGGCGGATTCTGGGGAAAAATAGAAACGTGGGGAAATACCGGGTGGCTGACGAGAGCGGGCGGGAGTATGACATGATGTACTTCGGGGATCTGGAACAGTGGCACGCGTTCCTCTCCGCCCATTTCGGGCAGGAGGAGACAGACCGGCTCTACGCCGGGGGCAGCGCTGCCATTGTGATAAACGTGATCTATTATCCCGATATCAATGTGTACCGGGGCACCGAGTCCCTGCAGATGGTGATGCAGGACTATAGCGCCTAAGCAAAGAAAAACAAGCGGCAGCGCAGAAGAAAAACAAACCGCAGGACACGAAAAAGCCCGGACGTTCCGGGCTCTTCCGCAGTTTTCTTATGAGGGGGAGATAGTGAATTCATCAACTATCTTGATATTTATCATAATGTGTAATTGTGTCCAAAATGTGTTTAGAGTATGAAGTAAAAATAAAAAAAGATTAAGAAACCTTAAAGATACACAAAAATTGCAAAAAAGCGTTTTTCGTGCTATCTTACTATATAAATAAATATAAGAATAGTAGGGAAGATTTAGAACGGGGGTAAGAGCCGGGTTCTGACAGGGAGGAAATTATGGCAGGTTTGGGCGATCTGTTAAAGGATGTATCTTACGAGTGTGTGAGCGGTACGACAGAACGGGAGATAACGGATGTTATTTATGATTCCAGAAAGGTGGTCGAGGGCTGTCTGTTTGTCTGCATACCGGGCGCTAAGGCGGACGGTCACAGGTTTGCGGCGGACGCGGTGCGCGCCGGCGCGGCAGCCCTGTTGACAGAGCATGAGGTGGAACTGCCGGAGGGCGCGGACGTGACGGTGATCTGTGTGGCGGATGTCCGCTACGCGTTTGCCTTTATCTCGGCGGCATATTTCGGGCATCCCGCCAAGCAGATGAAGATCATCGGCATCACGGGCACGAAGGGCAAAACGACCACCACCTATCTGGTGAAGTCCATTCTGGAGCAGGCGGGCAGAAAGGTGGGGCTGATCGGCACCATAGAAATCATTATCGGGGAGACGCACATTCACGCGGAGAACACCACGCCCCAGTCTTATCTGGTGCAGAAATATTTTCGGATGATGGCGGACGCGGGCTGCGATACGGTGGTGATGGAGGTTTCCTCACAGGGACTGATGCTGCACAGGACGCAGGGCTTTGTCTTTGATTTCGGCATCTTTACGAATCTGGAGCCGGATCATATCGGGGAAAACGAGCATAAAGATTTTGACGACTATCTGCACTGTAAGAGCCTGTTGTTTAGGCAGTGCAAGGTGGGGATTGTGAACCGGGATGATTCCCACTGGGAGGCGGTCACAGAAGGCTGCACCTGTCAGCTTGAAACTTACGGGATCGATACGCCGGCGGATCTGCGGGCGGAGGATATCACTTTCCTGAATGAGGGCGGGAGCCTTGGAATGCGCTTTACGGCGAGAGGGCTGACCGAACTTCTCGTGCAGATCGCTTCGCCCGGCAGATTCAACGTTTACAATGCGCTCACCGCGATTGCCATCTGCAGGCATTTCGGGGTGGACGGGAAGGCGGTACAGAACGCCCTTGCGTCGGCGAAGGTGAAGGGCAGGACAGAGATGGTGAAGGTATCCGACGAGTTTACCTTGATGATCGACTATGCCCACAACGCCATGGCGCTGAAAAGCCTGCTGGAGACGCTGCGAGCCTACAATCCGCACAGACTGGTCTGCCTGTTCGGCTGCGGCGGCAACCGGGCGAAATCCAGACGGTATGAGATGGGCGAGGTCAGCGGACAGCTGGCGGATCTGACCATCATCACCTCCGACAATCCGCGGACGGAGGAGCCACAGGCGATCATAGACGATATCAAGACAGGGATGGCGAAGACGGACGGCAGGTACGTGGAGATCTGCGACAGGAAAGAAGCCATTGCCTACGCCATTGACCATGGCGAGCCGGGGGACATTATCGTGCTGGCGGGCAAGGGGCATGAGGACTATCAGGAGATAAACGGTGTGAAGTACCCGATGGATGAGAGAGTGCTGATACAGGAAATTTTAGAGGAGCGGGCATGACTAAGCGGTATGCGGATGTCATCATAGATATCGCCCATGAGAAGGTGGACCGGGTGTTCCAGTATCGGATTCCGGAAGTATTGTCGGAGGTGGTGAGACCGGGTGTGCAGGTGCGCGTGCCTTTTGGAAACGGCAACAGAGAGCGGACGGGATATGTGGTGGATCTCTCGGAGGAGGCGGATTATCCCCCGGAGAAGATCAAGGCGGTTATCTCCGTGGACGAGAAGGGCATGACCGTGGAGGGCAGACAGATCCAGATTGCCTACTGGTTAAAGAGCAATTACGGCGGAACGACCATTGCGGCGTTAAAGACCGTGCTCCCCGTGAAACAGAAACAGAAGCAGCTTGAGAAAAAGAAGGTGCTGCGGTGTCTGTCCGGGGAGGAAACCGCGCAGGCGGCAGGCGAGTGTGAGAGAAAGCACCAGCGGGCGAAGGCGAGAGTGCTTTCGGCTCTGCAGACGGAGGAGGAACTGCCCTACGAGCTAATCAGACAAAAGCTCCATGTGGCGGCGTCCACCCTGCAGGCGTTGGAGAGACAGGGGTATCTGCGTATAGAAAAAGAGGCATTTTACCGCAATCCCGTCAAGGCGGGGGATCGGAGCGAGACGCGCCCCGTGCTGAATCAGGCGCAGCGGCATATCATAGAGGATGTGCTTGCGGATTACCGCGCCGGGCATCCGGGGGTGCATCTGGTGCACGGCGTCACGGGCAGCGGCAAGACGGAGGTGTACCTTGGCATCATCGAGGAGATGATCGCCATGGGAAAACAGGCGATTATGCTCATCCCGGAGATCGCGCTGACGTACCAGACGCTGCTCAGGTTTTACAAGAGATTCGGGGACCGGGTGTCGGTGATCAATTCCTCGCTGTCCGCTGGAGAGAAGTATGACCAGATCGAGCGGGCAAAGGCGGGGGAGATCGACGTGATGATCGGACCGCGCTCGGCGCTGTTTACGCCCTTTGCCAATCTGGGCGTTATCGTGGTGGACGAGGAGCACGAGAACAGCTACAAGAGCGAGACGACGCCCCGGTATCATGCAAGGGAGACGGCTGTGGAGATCGCGTCCCTGTGCGGCGCCAGCGTGGTTCTGGGGTCAGCGACGCCGTCCATGGAGGCGTATTACCGTGCCGCCCATGGGGAATATAAGTTATATGAGATGAAGGAACGCCCCGGGAACAGCGTGCTCCCGGCGGTGCATACGATAGATCTGAGAGAAGAGCTGAGACAGGGGAACCGTTCCATGTTCAGCCGGAAACTGAAGGAACTGATGCAGGAGCGGCTTTCCAGAGGGGAACAGACCATTCTTTTTCTGAACAGAAGAGGTTATGCGGGATTTATTTCCTGCCGTTCCTGCGGGCATGTGATGAAATGCCCACACTGTGACGTGTCTTTGTCGGAGCACAGAAACGGGATGCTCATCTGCCATTACTGCGGGTATCAGGAGAGGAAACCTGCGAAATGCCCGTCCTGCGGATCCCCCTATCTGATGGGGTTCAAGGCGGGAACGGAGCAGGTGGAGGAGGCGATCCACAGGGAATTTCCGAAAGCAGAGGTGCTTCGCATGGATGCGGACACCACCCGCAGGAAGGACAGCTACGAGCGGATCCTTTCCGCCTTTGCGGATGAGGAGGCGGATATTCTCGTGGGAACGCAGATGATTGTGAAAGGGCACGATTTTCCCGGCGTGACGCTGGTGGGCGTGCTGGCGGCGGATCTTTCTTTAAACAGGAACGATTACCGGGCGGGGGAGCGGACCTTTCAGCTTCTGACACAGGCGGCAGGACGCGCGGGCAGGGGAGAGCGGCCGGGCGAGGTGGTGATCCAGACTTACCAGCCGGAGCATTACAGCGTGGTCTATGCGGCGAAACAGGATTACCGGGGATTTTACGGGGAGGAGATCGCCTACAGAGGACTTGTGGGCTACCCGCCCGTGGAACATATGCTGGCGGTTCTCATCGTCTCCCGGGTGCAGGAGGACGGAGAGCGGCTGGGGAAAGAGATGACCGATCTGGTCAAAAGGAAGATGACTGATGTGGCAGGACTGCGGGTGATCGGACCGGCGCAGGCTTCGGTGGGGAAGGTGGCAGACCTTTACCGCCACAGCTTTTACATCAGGCACGGGGCATACCAGATACTGGTGGAAGCAAAGGACCGGCTGGAGAATTTTTGCAGGGAAAGGGAACTGAAGGGACAGACGGTGCAGTTTGACTTTGACCCTATGAATACATTTTAAAGAAACAGGAAACAGAAAAGGCAGGAGGATAAGCAATATGGCAACCAGAAAAGTCAGAGAGATGGGAGATTCGGTTTTGGGCAAAAGATGCAAGGAAGTGACAGAGATGACGCCCAGACTGCAGGAGCTGATCGACGATATGTTTGAGACGCTTTACGAGGAGAACGGGGTGGGGCTCGCCGCACCTCAGGTAGGTATTTTAAAGCGTATCGTGGTAATAGATACCACCGGGGAAGATCCCCTGTTACTGATTAATCCGAAGATACTGGAGACCAGCGGGGAGCAGGACGGCTACGAGGGATGCTTAAGCGTTCCGGGAAAGAGCGGCAAGGTGGTCAGACCCAACTATGTGAAAGCCATTGCCTATGATGAAAATATGGAGCCTTTTGAAATAGAGGGAACGGAGCTGCTCGCCAGAGCGATCTGTCACGAGATGGATCATCTGGAGGGGCATCTGTATGTGGAAAAGGTACACGGACCTCTTGTGAATACGGAGGATCTGAAAGACGAAGATGAGTGATCCCGGCTCTATACTGCTCTGAACGGACCAAAGTGCGAAAGTCGGCAGGGTGTGAAGAAAAACGGAGTCTGGCAGATGGTCTTGCGTAGGGAACGGAGAATTTCCAGAGTGTTTGGAAAGGAGAGGGTGAACAGATGAGAGTGGTGTTTATGGGGACGCCCGATTTTGCGGTGGGCGCGCTGGAGGCGATCATAAAAGCCGGGCATGAGGTGGCGGCGGTGGTGACCCAGCCGGATAAGCCGAAAGGCAGGGGCAAGGAAGTGCAGATGACGCCTGTCAAGGGATGCGCGCTTGCCCACGATATTCCCGTATTCCAGCCCGTGAAAATCAGGGAGCCGGAGGCGGTGGAGACGCTTCGCACATACGAGGCGGACATCTTTGTGGTGGCGGCTTTCGGACAGATTCTCCCGGAGGAGATTCTTGCGATGCCAAAGTACGGGTGCGTGAATATCCATGCGTCGCTTCTGCCGAAGTACCGGGGCGCGGGACCGATCCAGTGGGCTATTATCAACGGAGAAAAAATAACGGGCGTTACTATCATGCAGATGGACAAAGGGCTTGACACCGGGGATATGCTGTTAAAGACGGAGGTGGAGATCGCCCCCGACGAGACCGCGGACACCCTGCACGACAAGCTGGCGGCGGCGGGCGCGGGGCTGATCGTGGAGGCGCTTGTGAAGATTGAGGCGGGGGACGTGACGCCCGTGAAGCAGAACGACGAAGCGTCCTGCTACGCAAAGATGCTGCATAAATCCATGGGAAAGATTGAATGGAACATGGAGGCGGAGAAACTGGACTGTCTGATCCGGGGGCTGATCTCGTGGCCGGGGGCTTTCACTGTCTATCGGGGAAAGACTCTGAAAATATGGCAGGAGGAAGTGGTATCGGAAAAAGAGCCGGCGGCGCCGGGCACGGTGGTCCGGGTGGATAAGGATGCCTTCTACGTGCAGACAGGGAAGGGTGTGCTCAGGATACTGTCGGTGCAGCCGGAGGGCAAAAAGCGTATGGCGGTGAAGGACTTCCTGTTGGGGTACCCGGTGAAGCCCGGCGATAAATTTGGGGAATCCTAAGCCTTTAAACAGGAGAATACAGGGAGAATGCCGGAAGGTGTTCTTCGGAATATGGAGGTGGCAGCATGGGATATTACGGTTACGGGATGGGTTATTACTTTGACCCGACTTACATTCTGGTTCTGATCGGGGCGGTTCTCTGCATCTGGGCGCAGGCGAGAGTCAGTTCCACTTACAATAAGTTTTCCAGAGTGCGGAGCCGGACAGGCATGACGGGCGCGCAGGCAGCGCAGAAGATCCTGCAGATGTCGGGGATTTATGACGTGCGTATCGAGCATGTGGGCGGGAGCCTTACCGACCACTATGATCCGGTGCATAAGGTGCTGCGTCTCTCGGACTCTGTGTACGGTTCGACTTCCGTGGCGGCGATCGGAGTGGCGGCGCACGAGTGCGGGCACGCGGTGCAGCACGACAAGGGCTATGCGCCCTTAAAGATTCGGTCGGCGCTTGTGCCTGCGGCAAATATCGGTTCCAAGGCGGGGATTCCGCTTATCCTTCTGGGCGCGATTCTGGGAATGAACCAGATGCTCATCCAGATCGGCATCTGGGTGTTTGCGCTCGCCGTGCTCTTTCAGGTGGTGACCCTGCCTGTGGAGTTCAACGCATCCGGCAGGGCGCTCGCCATGCTGGGGGATTACGGTATGCTGGAGCGGGACGAGACGGCGGGATGCCGGAAAGTGCTGAAAGCGGCGGCTCTGACCTATGTGGCGGCGGCAGCGTCGTCGATCCTGCAGCTTCTGCGGCTGGTGCTGTTGTTCGGCAACAGAAGCCGGGACGATTAAGGACGGCGCGGCGGCTAAGGAAAGGGTAACCGAAAATGCGCCGGGAACGGAAATTAGGTGCTGCGGCGGCAGACGGGAGAGCATGACATGGCACAGATCAATACACGGGAGATCGTTCTGGACATCCTGCTGGAACTGTCCGGGCAGACAGAATACAGCAATGTCCTGATCGGGGCGGCACTGGATAAATATGATTATCTGGACAGCAGGGAGAAGGCGTTTATCAAGCGGGTCAGCGAGGGCACCATTGAGAGGCGGATCTATCTTGACTACGTGCTGGACCAATATTCAAAAACGCCTGTTATCAAAATGAAGCCGCTGATCAGGGAACTTCTGCGGATGAGTGTGTACCAGCTTCTGTTCATGGAGCATATTCCGGCGGCAGCGGTGTGCAACGAGGCGGTGAAGCTTGCGAAAAAGCGCAGATTCCAGAGCCTGCGGGGATATGTGAACGGCTTACTGCGCAACATTGCCAGAGGACGGGAGAACATTGTCCTGCCTGATAGACAGAAGGATCAGACAGCCTTTTTGTCTGTAAGCTATTCCATGCCTCTCTGGCTTGTAACGCATTTTTCAGCGTGTTACGGGGAGGCAGCCTGTGAGAAAATTCTGCGTGCCTATCTGGAAAGGGGCGCGGTGAGCGTCCGTCTGGATGAGCGGCTTTCAGAAAAGGAGAGGGAAGAACTGCTTGCCGCATGGGAAGCGGGGGGCGTTAAGGTGCGCAGGCACCCGTATCTGCCCTATGCAGCCTGCTTACAAGGCGTGTCGGGCATCCGTGCGCTTGCCGGATACCGGGAGGGGCGGTTCTTCGTTCAGGACGTCAGTTCCATGCTTGTGGTGGAGGCGGCAGATATCTGTCCCGGCGACACGGTGATAGACGTCTGCGCGGCGCCCGGCGGAAAGGCGCTTCACGCGGCGGCGAAGCTGGGCGGCACGGGCGGGGTCATTGCCTGCGATGTAACCAGTCATAAAACGGATAAGATCGAGGAAAACCGTGCAAGGCTTGGCTTGGAAAACGTGTCAGTCCGCGTGCAGGATGCGCGGGTGAGAGACGATTCCCTCGTGGGAAAGGCGGACGTCCTGCTGGCGGATGTGCCCTGCTCGGGTCTGGGCGTGATCGGTCACAAGCAGGACATCAAGTACCGGGTGACAAAGGAATCTCTGGCGGAGATCCAGACCTTGCAGAAAGATATCATAACGAATGTTATAAATTATGTAAAGCCCGGGGGCATTCTGATGTACAGCACTTGTACCATGAATCCCGGGGAGAATGAAGAGATGGTGGCATGGATTTGTGAAACCTTCGGTCTGGAGCCGGTGAGCATGAAAGACAGACTGCCCGCCGCGCTGGCAGAAGAGGCGGAACAGGGGATGCTGCAGCTTCTGCCGGGAGTCCATGAGACGGACGGTTTCTTTCTGGCGAAACTGCGGAAGAAGTAACAGAGAGAAAACATAGATGATGGAAAAAAAGGATATCAAGTCCCTCACATTGACGGAATTGAAAGCGGAGATGGCGGCGCTGGGGGAAAAGCCGTTCCGGGCGGTACAGCTTTATGAGTGGATGCATAAGAAACTGGCGCGGGGTTACGAAGAAATGAGTAATATTCCTGCGGCTATGAAAGCGAAATGTGGGGAAAGCTATCAGTATACGGCGCTGCATGTGGCGGCGGTACAAAAGTCCGCCATAGACGGCACGAAAAAATATCTGTTCGCCCTCCCTGACGGCAATATGGTGGAGAGCGTATGGATGCGCTATAAACACGGCAACTCGGTCTGCATCTCCTCGCAGGTGGGATGCCGGATGGGATGCCGCTTCTGCGCCTCCACGCTGGACGGACTGGTAAGGAATCTGACCCCTTCGGAGATGCTTGACCAGATCTATGCGATCACGCTGGAGACGGGGGAGCGGGTTTCCAATGTGGTGGTGATGGGAAGCGGGGAACCGCTTGACAATTACGACAATCTTCTGCGGTTTATCACGCTGCTGACGGATGAGAACGGGCTCCATATCAGCCAGCGGAATGTAACAGTCTCCACCTGCGGCATTGTGCCTGTGATGCGGGAACTGGCGGAAGAAAAGCTGCAGATCACGCTGGCGCTGTCCCTGCACGCGGCGACGGACGAAAAGCGGCGGGAGCTGATGCCCATCGCCAACCAGTTTTCGCTTGCGGAGCTGATGGACTGTTGTGCCTATTATTTTGAGCAGACCGGGCGGCGGATTACTTTTGAGTACAGCCTTGTGCGGGACGTCAACGACACGAGGAAGGACGCGGAGACGCTGGCGGCGCTGATTAAGGGCATGAACTGCCACGTGAATCTGATCCCTGTCAATCCTGTCAGAGAGAGGGCATATGTGCAGTCTGGGCGGCAGGCGGTGGAGGCCTTCGCCGTGTTTCTTGCGAAAAAGGGGATCAACGCCACCGTCCGCAGGGAGATGGGGCGGGATATCGACGGCGCCTGCGGTCAGCTCAGACGGCGGTTTTTGGAAAACGCCGAAAGCGCCTTTGCGGATGGCGCGGGCTGAATGGCTGCACTGGGGAACGCGGTTTAAATTGCTTGCTCTTTTGCAGGGAATATGCTAACATGGGTAATTGGTAAAATATGCAAATCATTGCTAAACGGAGGAAAAAGCCGTGCTAAGGTCTTATGCGCTGACAGATATCGGGCGAAGAAGGCAATTAAATCAGGATTATATTTATTGCAGCGAGACGCCTGTCGGGAATCTGCCGAACCTTTTTATCGTGGCAGACGGCATGGGTGGTCATAAGGCGGGGGATTACGCTTCGGATCTGGCGGTGGAGACTGTGGTAGAAGAGGTGGGCGCCTCCTTTGAGAAGAATCCCCAGAAGATCTTGGATCATGCCATTTCCAAGGCAAACGGGATTCTGCGCAAACGTGCCAGCGAGGACTATGCATTGAACGGCATGGGAACGACGCTTGTGGCGGCTGCCTGTATCGGCAGGTTTCTGGAAGTGGCGAACGTGGGTGACAGCAGACTTTATGTGATCGGCGAGGAGATTGTGCAAGTCACAGAGGATCATTCCCTTGTGGAGGAGATGGTCCGAATGGGCGGGATTGACAGGGAAGAGGCGAGAAACCACCCGGATAAAAACATCATTACCCGCGCGGTGGGTGCAAGGGATGAAGTTGAGGTTGATTTTTTCAATCTGGAATTACAGACAGGAGATATGGTTTTACTTTGTTCGGATGGTTTGACTAACATGGTGGATGACGAGACGATATGCCGGATTCTGAAAAACGGCAAAAGCCTCAGGGACAGGGTAGAAGAACTGGTAGAGACCGCCAACGAAAACGGCGGCAGGGACAATATATCGGTGATCGTTATCGAACCGTTAGCAGACGAGGTAGAACATGATTAAGATAGGAATGATGATCGCTGACCGTTATGAGATTCTGGAAAAGATCGGTACCGGCGGCATGTCAGATGTATATAAAGCAAAAGATCATAAGCTGAACCGCTTTGTGGCGGTGAAGGTTTTAAAACAGGAATTCAGTGAAAACGCCAACTTTGTGTCCAAGTTCCGCATCGAGGCACAGGCGGCGGCGGGTCTTATGCACCCCAATATCGTCAATGTCTATGACGTGGGCGAGGAGGGGGAAAATCACTATATCGTCATGGAGCTTGTGGAGGGAATCACCCTCAAGAAATATATCGAGAAGAAGGCGAGGCTTTCCGTCAAGGAGGCGGTGAGCATTGCCATTCAGGTTTCCATGGGTATCGAGGCGGCGCACAACAACCACATTATCCACAGGGATATCAAGCCGCAGAATATCATTATTTCCAAAGAAGGCAAGGTGAAGGTGACGGATTTCGGTATCGCCAAGGCGGCCACCAGCAATACGATCACCTCCAACGTCATGGGAAGCGTGCACTATACGTCGCCGGAGCAGGCGAGGGGCGGCTACAGTGACGAGAAGAGCGATATCTATTCGCTGGGCATTACCATGTTTGAGATGCTTACGGGCAGGGTGCCCTTTAACGGGGAGACTACCGTGGCAATCGCGATCAAACATATTCAGGAAGAGTTTCCCTCACCGAGGGAATATGTGCCGGAGATACCGGTCTGTGTGGAACAGATCGTTTTTAAGTGCTGCCAGAAAAGCCCGGACAGGAGATACCAGTCCATGTCTGAGCTGATTGTGGACTTAAAGCAGTCGTTAATCAGCCCGGATGAGGATTTCGTCAAGGTGGCGGACCCGGACGAGGAGGCTTCCACCCGCATGATCACCGACAGGGATATGGTGCAGATCAAGCGCCAGTCGGAGAGCCGGGATTCCATGGACGAGGCGATGCGCTTAAAGAAAGACGTCAGGGACAGGGACCATGCGCGTTCCTATGAGGATGAGGACGACGAGGACTGGGACGACGACGAGGAGGACTACGATCCCAAGATGGAGAAGATCACTACCATACTGGCGGTGGTGGCAGCTCTGCTGATCGGCTGTATTCTGATCTTTCTGGTGGGCAGGACAATGGGCGTCTTTACTTTCGGCGGGGAAAAAGCGCCGGAAGAGCAGAAGGAACAGGTGGAGCAGGTGGAGATGATCCGCGTGGTCGGTATGCATGTGGATGAAGCGAAACGGAAACTCTTGGAACTGGAGCTTTCGCCCGAAATCAAATATGAGGAAAACAGCTCCTACGACGCGGGTACGGTGCTTCGCGCCAGCGTGCAGGACGGGCTGATGATTGATAAGGGGACTACGATTGTGCTCACGGTGGCGGAGGCTGCCGAGGGTGTGGAAGTACCCGACGCCACGGGAAAATCCCAGACGGAAGGGACAGCGCTTCTGGAGAAAGCGGGATTTGTGGTAAATATGGTGGAGAGTTATGACCCGCAGGTGGAGAAGGGCATTGTGATTTCACAGTCCCCGGAGGCGGGAACGACGGCGGCCGCGGGTTCCAGTATCACCATCCGCGTCAGTCAGGGAGCCGAGGACAATAAAGTCAGGGTGCCCGATGTGGTGGGCATGACAGAGATGGACGCTACCGCGACGCTGACGGAGAGTGGTCTGCCTGTGGGAAATGTCACGGAGACGCCCCACGAAGATCCGGCGCTTGCGGGCATGGTGTGTTATCAGAGCTATTCAGTCGGCTCCTATGTGGACAAAGGGACGCCGGTGGATCTGCGGATCAGCACGGGACCTTCCCAGCTGACTTACAAGTATTCGGAAGGCATTACCGCGCCCACGGAAGAGCCGTCTTACCAGAACGGTATGCAGGTCACTGTGACGCTTACCGCAGACGACGGTACGCAGCTTTTGAATACGCAGACGACCACTTTCCCGGTAGGGGTTAATTATACAGGAATCAAGTCAGCCACAGGCACGATCCGCTATACGTTCATGGTGCAGACGGAGCCTACCACGGTCACCGATCCCGAGACCGGGGAGACGACGACCGAGGGCGGCGGGACAGAGACAAAGACGGTGGAGAGAAAGGTGAACTTCACGGAAGAATAACACATGGTTGGGAAAATTATGAAAGGGATCGCCGGGTTCTACTATGTGCATGTGGAGGGGCGCGGCGTCTACGAGTGCAAGGCAAAGGGAATATTCAGAAAAGAGGGAATCAAGCCTCTGGTCGGGGATGACGTCGGGATGGACGTGCTGGATGAAGCGGAGATGCTCGGAAATATCCGGGAGATCCTGCCGCGGAAAAGCGCGCTCCTTCGGCCGGCGGTAGCCAATGTGGACCAGGCGTTGATTCTCTTTGCGATTGTGAAACCGAACCCGAACTTTAATCTGCTGGACCGCTTTCTGATCCGGATGGAGCAGCAGGAACTTCCCACGATGATCTGTTTTAACAAGGAGGACATCGCCTCACAGGAAGAGAAAGAGGCGCTGCGAAGGGCGTATGAGACTTGCGGATATCGGGTGTTATTTATAAGCGTTCTGGAAAACCGGGGGCTGGATCAGGTGCGGGAGCTGCTGGCGGGAAAGACCACCGCGCTGGCAGGACCGAGCGGCGTCGGCAAGTCCTCGCTGATCAATCAGTTGTCTCCCGGAACACAGATGGAGACGGGGGAGATCAGCGAGAAGATCAAGCGGGGGCGGCATACCACCAGACATTCGGAGATCATTGCGCTGGGGGACGGCACTTATATCATGGATACGCCGGGCTTTACATCCCTCGACATGCCGGATATCACCAAGGAGGAGCTTGGCGGATATTATCCCGAGTTCCGTGCCTACGAGCCGTACTGCAAGTTCCGTGGCTGCGCCCACTTAAGCGAGCCGGACTGTGGTGTGAAAGAAGCTGTGGAGGAAGGGAAGATCAGCCGGGTACGGTATGAGAATTATATGGTTTTGTATCGGGAGCTGAAAGAAAGCAGGCGGTATTGAGACACAACCGCCTGCCTTTTTTGTCCGGGAACTACAACGTCCCCAGATATGACCCTTTCCACTATCTTTTTCATGTCAGCGGGGGTATAAGGCTGGGCAGATATACGAATGGCAAAGGAAGGTTTTCACAATGTTGAAGAGAAGAATACTGGGTATGGTCATAGTGGTCTGCTTACTGTCTGCAGTCTGCAGCGCGGGGCAGGGAAATAGGGATGTTTCCCAAACGGATAAGCCGGTGGAGGAGCTTTCGGAAGAAGGAGAGGACTCCTCCTATTATGTAGAATTTGATGAACTTTCTTGAGTTATGTAAACTCACACGCACAATCTATACCACAAAACGCGCAATCCGTACCATCTCTATAGAAAAATAAAGTCTTTCTTGTATAATGGTGTCACCTTATAAATTTTCAGAAAATCTGGAAAAGGAGTTGACAGAAAATGATGAGAAAGGATATCCTTAGCCAAGCCTTAGGTGATCGGCGCTCTTTTGCGCCCTTTTTTGCTGTCCGCTCCATAAGACTGTTATTACATGATAAAGCCGTTATCTTCACGGGACAAGAACGAACTGTTCCCGCGTAGATAGCGGCTTTTTGCGCGCATAAGCATCGGATATGGAGGGATACGATGAAAAGACAAGATACAAGGGCAAAAGGAAACGGGAAAAAATGTATGCGTATACTGGCGGTAACGCTCAGCGTCAGTGTGCTGTTTACGACCTGTCCCGATCTGCCCGAGACATTTTCCGTCCTTGCGGCGGAGGAGGCGGGGGAGTCGGAAACAGAAACGCGGTATGTCTCCGCATTTGCCGCTCTGCCTAACGAGGTCAAAGAGCAGACAGTCCCGGTGGGCACCGCGCTTTCGGAATTGTCGCTTCCCGACACGCTGGAGGCGGTTGTGACAGGGCAGCCGTCGGAAGATACGGCTGGGAAACCGGAAGACGACGGCGAAGAGGACTCTGGGGAAAATGCCGGGGAGACAGGCGGGGAGGAACCGCCCGCGGAAGACGACGGCGAAGAGGACGCCGGGGAAAATGCCGGGGAGACAGGCGGGGAGGAACCGCCTGCGGAAGACGACGGTGAAGAGGACTCTGGGGAAAATGACGGGGAGACAGGCGGGGAGGAACCGCCCGCGGAAGATGACGGTGAAGAGGACTCTGGGGAAAATGCCGGTGCGGAGAACGGAAACGGACAGGAAACCCATACGGTCACGCTGCCAGAGTATTATGCGGAGAATGTGATATCTGTACAGATACTGGAAAACACATGGGAGGAAAAGCGGGAAGAAACCGTCACGATCGGCGGCGTCACATGGCAGTCCGCCCCTGCGTATGACGGGGACACGGAAGGAACCTATCTTTTTACCGCCGCTCTGCCGGACGGGTATGCGCCGGCGGAGGGCGTCAGCCTGCCGCGGATTACGGTGACGGTGCGGGCGGAAAGAAGACGGGTCATGGCGGCGAAAGCCGGTGCGCGGGCGGCGATTGTTGAGGGGAGCGTAAGCGCGGGCTGGACGCTTGACACGGACGGAAAGGTGACGATTTACTCAGATGCAGGTCCGTCCGGGTGGAGAGGGGCTCACACAGGACAGGGTGTTGAGGAATGGTGGGACAGGGTAATCAGCCTGGAAGTAAAAAACGGTGTAACACGGTTGTCGGCTTTTACAAGTTGTAGGAACCTCAAAAGTGTAAAGCTGCCGGAAACATTGGAAGAACTAGGAGAAATGGTATTTCAGAATTGTTCATCCCTCGTCAGCATAGAGATTCCGGCGTCCGTAACAAAGATAGGTGCTAGAGCATTTATGAATTGCACAAGTCTGGAAAGCGTAAAGATGCTGGGAGCAACACCGCCGGCACTCGTCAGGGGTGTGCTATTCACTAACTATGGGCAGTTTTTGGCCACAAAATTTTATGGTAAAACGGGGGGGATCTATGTCCCGCTGGGGTCGGAGGAAGATTATAGGAAAGCGTGGAATGTGTCCCAGTATGACGACTATCGGAACAACATCGTGGGAGCGCCCCTTGTCACCTACGACTATGCGACTAACGGCGGCACCTCCGCCACGAAGACTGCCATGCTTGTGGAGCGGAACACGAATGTGGACCTGACGCCCGCTGCCACGAAGAAGGACTGGGACTTTGTGGGCTGGCATACGGACAAAAATGCCACGACGAAGCTGACTACCTATACCATTGGCACGGCGGACATTACCCTCTATGCGATTTACAAAAAGACGCTGACGCTCACCTGCTATTCCGGCAACGGGAGCAGCGAGACGAAAACGGCGGCGGTTTATAATAACGGCACCACGGGGAAGGTCAGTCTGCCGGCGGGAGAGAGTCTGAGCGGGTATGCCTGTAACGCGGCACTTTGTAGTAGACGGAAAAAGCATTTTATTTTCGACAGTATA
>CAJUJK010000012.1 GCA_910586705.1 uncultured Lachnospiraceae bacterium
ATTTAATCTGCGGTAAAGCTGCAGTAGATGGGTACTTTATTTCGCCGCGGTACAGTATACTGGAGATACTGTCATGTAAAGGACATTACGAAGATTAAAGAATGGGAAGTTGTCAAATCCCCGGCAGATCATGTTACCATCTGCCGGGGATGCCTGTATGCCCGATAAAAGCTGGCATTTCGGGAAGCTTACCGTACCCCTTTTTGATTTTGTTGTGTACCCCATTTTTACCCCGTTTTCTTGGAAGAGGTTGGAAAAAATTGCCTTATTTTGAAAAATAGCATGCGTCACAGAAAAACCGAAAACCCCGTGTTTCCCCGCATTCCATCAGATCTCCCGCACATCATACGGCGTGGTCTGATACACGTAGTAATTGAGCCAGTTTGAAAAGAGAAGCTGTCCCGCGGAACGCCAGTTGACGACCGGCTCCTTCGAGGGATCATCCCCCGGAAAGTAGTTGACCGGGACTTTGGGATTCATGCCTTTTTCCATATCGCGTGCGTATTCCAGTGCCAGCGTGTCGGCGTCGTATTCCAGATGGCAGGTAATGAAGAAATGTCTGCTGTCCTCGGTCTTGGCAATTGCCATGCCGGCTTCGTCCGAGACCGCCATCAGTTCCAGATCGGGCACGGAGGCGATCTGCGCCGGATCGATCGTCATGGCGCGGGACTGCGGCGCGTGGAAAATATCGTCAAATCCGCGGAAAAGCGGCGATTTTCGTTTTAAAATTTTGTGCGCGTACACGCCGGACAGCTTTTCGTCCAGATCTTCCCGGTCCAGACCGTAAAAATAGTACAGCGCGGCGTATGCGCCCCAGCAAAGGTGGAGCGTACAGTGCACATGCGTGCGTCCCCACTCCATAATGGTACAGATCTCGTCCCAGTAGGCGACTTTTTCAAAACGCACATGGTCGAGAGGCGCGCCTGTGATAATCATGCCGTCGAATTTGCGGTTTTTGATCTGGTCAAAAGTCGTATAAAAAGATTCCATGTGGCTGGAATCCGCATGGAGCGGCTTGTAGCTCGCAGTCTGCAGAAACTCCACATTCACCTGCAGCGGTGTGTTGGAAAGCTTTCTGAGAAGCTGCGTTTCGGTCACTTCTTTTGTGGGCATCAGATTTAATATGAGTACGTCAAGGGGGCGAATATCCTGATGCATCGCCCGATACTCAGTCATGACAAATATGTTTTCTTTTTCCAGAATGCTGGTTGCCGGCAGTAAGTCAGCTACTTTGATGGGCATGGGAATCACTACCTTTCTCTTGAGTTAAATTTGGAGCATATTATATATTATGCAAGATTAAATGATACCATGTATCATAGCACAAACATGAAAAGCGTGCAAGGCGGCGTATGATGTCTACGGATATATTTGACAAAGATTTGATTAAGATTCCCTTAAAAATTTCTGTTAGAAAAACAATACAGAGATTGACCCCTCTATTGGAAGATGGTATAGTGGAGAAGGAAGTGTGGGGGTAAAATGCTTATATGCAGAAAATACTTCTCTCTGCCAAGACATCCACACTTAATGACTGAAATGTTTTGACAAAAAGGAGGACTACTAAAATGAAAAAATTAATTGCATTGACACTTGCGGGCGCTATGATTTTCTCCGTACCTGCTCTGGCACACGAACCCGTTGGATGCCCCGGCGCTCCTGTAGCAGTTTATCTGGAGTCGGATTCCGATATCGGCGAGCCCGCTGAGACGGTTCGTGCCATCGCTGAGGATAAGACGATCGGCGAGCATATGAACAACGCGGTTGTGGATCATTGGGCTATGAATCCCGAGGACGTTCAGGATCTGGCGATCGGCAAAGGCGCGGTACTCGACGGTGTGGAGGCTCCCGGTCTCACATTTGATCTGGTTAAGCCTGAGCTGAAGAGAGTTTACGCTGCAAAGGAACTGGCTCAGGGTAAGGGTTCCCTGCTCGCTGTTGCAAACGTGCATACGCACGCAGGTTATGGCACGGCACAGATCACTTTCTACGCACCCGGCGTAAAGGCTGGACAGGCGATCACCGTTTATCAGCGTGTTACCGACGAAGAGTGGGTTGCAGTTCCCACCGTTGTGGCTGATGATCATGTAACCGTAGACATTACCGCAAACACCCATCTTGCATTTATCGAGGCAAAATAAGAGCGATAAAAATTGATTTAAGTGTGGAGAAAACGCATCGTCATCCGGCGGTGCGTTTTCATTGTCTGTCCGGCAGAAAAATATTTGCATATTTTTTTATTTTACCTTATAATTTATATGTATTAACGCTTCAACACAGGGGGAACGGGTGAATTATGGAGACAGCGTATCAGAAGGTCAAGGTGCACAACGAGCTGGAGTGGTGTCAGGTAAAGGATATGGCGACCAAGGAGAAGATAGAAAAGGTTTTGTTAAAACACAGGGTATCCTATTTTGTAAAATGGGAGAAACCGAAGTTTTTTTCAAACGATACTTTCGGCTCCTGCGTGTTCTGCGTGAACCAGCTGCAGAAGGAGAGCGCGGACGACGCGATTCAAGAACTTGCGGAGGAAGTGCGGGATAAGATCCGTTTCATAAACCGCAAGGTAGATAAGACGTTTTACTAAAATGGGTGTGGTTTCATAAAATAAAGCCCGGGTGCGCGCATGTGAGCACCCGGGCTTTTTGTCGCTGTCAGGAGCGGGCTTCCCCTCTGGAAACGCCGCTGTCCGGCGGGGATTTCTTCAGGTTCTTCTGGGCGGTGGAGAGCATCAGCTTGATGCGGTTGAGCTGGTTGACCTCGCTGGCGCCGGGATCATAGTCGATCGCCACGATGTTGGAGCTGGGGAACCGCTTGCGAAGCTCCTTGATCACGCCCTTGCCGACCACATGGTTCGGCAGACAGCCGAAGGGCTGCGTGCAGACGATATTGTTTACGCCGCTGTGGATCAGCTCCACCATCTCCCCGGTGAGGAACCACCCTTCGCCGGTCTGGTTGCCGATATCGACGATCGGTTTCGCGTAGTCCACCAGCGTGTAGATGCTGACGGGCGGTGTAAAGTGTCTGCTGTTTGCAAATTCCTTCGCCGCCTGCGCGCGCAGTTTTTCAAGCGCCCGGATACCGAAGCGGGAGATCAGCGCCGCCTTTTTCGAGGTGCCGAGGAAATCCGCCTTGTAAATCTGGTTGTAGAAACAGTAGAGCATGAAATCCAGCAGGTCGGGCACGACTGCCTCCGCGCCTTCCGCTTCCAGAAGCTCTACCAGATGGTTGTTGGCGGCAGGCGCGAATTTGACCAGAATTTCACCGACGATGCCGACGCGGGGTTTGCGCAGATCTTCATCAATGGGAATCCGGTCAAAATCCCGTACAATCTGACGGCACATTTTCTGGAAGGTAAGATAGTTCATGGATTTCCCGGACACAAAATCCCGGCATTTCTTTACCCATTCGGTATGCAGGGCGTCCACGGAGCCCGGCTCCTTTTCATAGGGGCGCATACGGTAAACGCAGCGCATAAAGATGTCGCCGAACAGCGCGCCGTAGGCGGCACGCATGAAGAGGCTGGCATTCAAGTGGAACCCGGGGTTACTCTCGATGCCGGCAAGGTTCAGCGAAATCACGGGAATCTGCGGCATACCTGCCTTTTCCAGTGCGCGTCTGATAAAGCCCACATAGTTCGTGGCACGGCAGCCGCCGCCGGTCTGGCTCATAATGACAGCCACTTTATTCAGGTCATATTTCCCGGAAAGCAGGGCGTCCATAATCTGTCCCACCACGATCAGAGAAGGATAACACGCGTCATTATTTACATATTTCAAGCCCATATCCACAGCCTGCCTCGTGTCGTTGCCGAGCACTTCAAAGTGATAGCCGCAGGCATTGAAGGCAGCCTCTATGATTTCAAAATGGATGGGTGACATCTGGGGGCAGAGAATGGTGTAATCTTTTCTCATTTCCTCCGTAAAAGGCACTTTTGTGATGGCGCTGGAACGTATCGTGCGCTTCTCACCTTTCTGTTCCCGCACCTGAATCGCGGAGAGCAGGGAACGGATGCGGATTCTCGCCGCGCCCAGATTGTTCACCTCGTCGATCTTTAAGCAGGTATAAATCTTGTCGGAGCCGGACAGGATATCATTAACCTGATCCGTGGTCACAGCGTCAAGGCCGCAGCCGAAAGAATTTAATTGAATCAGATCAAGATCGTCCCGTGTCTTTACATAGCTCGCTGCTGCGTACAGTCTGGAATGGTACATCCACTGGTCGGAAACGATCAGCGGTCTCTCGGGCGCTGCCAGATGGGAGACAGAGTCTTCCGTGAGCACCGCGATGTCGTAGGAGGTGATCAGCTCGGGAATGCCGTGGTTGATCTCCGGGTCAACGTGGTACGGACGTCCCGCCAGCACGATGCCGCGCTTGTGGTTTGCCTCCAGATAGCGGAGCACTTCCTCGCCCTTATCGCGCATGTCCTGTCTCGCCGCGGCAAGCTCCGTCCACGCCGCCTCGGCAGCGTCCATAACGGCTGTTATCGGAAGCTCCCGGAACTCCCTCGTCAGCGCCTCTGTCACGGTCTGCAGGCTCTTGAAGGACATAAAGGGATTGCGGAAAACTACCTCGCCGCGCCCGATTTCCTCCACGTTATTTTTGATGTTTTCGGAGTAGGAGGTGACGATGGGGCAGTTGTAGTGGTTGTTGGCGTCGTGAAACTCGTCCCGCTCGTAAAAGAGGGCGGGATAGAAGATAAAGTCCACGTTCTGCCTGATGAGCCACGTCACATGCCCGTGCGCCAGCTTTGCCGGATAGCATTCGGACTCGCTGGGGATGGATTCGATACCAAGCTCATAGATTTTTCGGTTGGAGACGGGGGAGAGTACCACCCGGAAGCCCAGCTTCGTAAAGAAGGTGAACCAGAAAGGGTAATTCTCGTACATGTTTAATACGCGCGGAATGCCCACGGTGCCCCGTTTCGCCTCGTTTGCCGGCAGCGGCTCGTAGGAGAAGTACCGCTTCAGCTTATAGTCAAAGAGATTGGGCGCCCCGTTTTCCTTTTTCGCCCGTCCCAGACCTCTCTCGCAGCGGTTGCCGGAGATATACTGACGGCCACCCGTAAATTTGTTGATGGTGAGGCGGCAGTTGTTTGTGCAGCCCTTGCATTTCGCCATGCTGGTCTCAAACTGCAGATTGGTGATCTGGTCCAGATTCAGCATGGAAGTCTGATAGCCGTCTTCATAGTGCGCCCTCGCAATTAACGCCGCGCCAAAAGCCCCCATGATACCGGCGATATCCGGGCGGATCGCCTCGCAGTCCGCGATTTTTTCAAAACTGCGAAGGACCGCGTCATTGTAGAACGTGCCGCCCTGCACGACGATATTTCTGCCCAGCTCCGAAGCGTCGGAGACTTTGATCACCTTAAAGAGCGCGTTCTTGATGACGGAGTATGCCAGTCCCGCGGAGATATCGGAGACGGACGCCCCCTCCTTCTGCGCCTGTTTTACTTTGGAATTCATAAACACCGTACAGCGGGTGCCGAGGTCAATGGGATGTTCCGCAAAGAGGGCGGTTCTGGCAAAGTCCTCCACGCCATAGTTCAAGGACTTGGCAAAGGTCTCTATAAAGGAGCCGCAGCCGGAGGAGCACGCCTCGTTGAGCTGCACGCTGTCCACGGTATGGTTTTTGATTTTGATACATTTCATGTCCTGCCCGCCGATATCGAGGATGCAGTCCACCTCCGGGTCGAAGAAAGCGGCGGCATTGTAGTGCGCCACGGTCTCCACCTCGCCGTCGTCTAAGAGAAAGGCGGCTTTCATCAATGCTTCGCCGTAGCCGGTGGAGCAGGAGCGGGCAATTTTCACCCCCGCCGGGAGCAGTTTATAGATCTCCTTGAGGGAGCGGATTGCCGTTTTTAAGGGGCTGCCGTCGTTGCTGCTGTAGAAAGAGTAGAGCAGGGAGCCGTCGTCGCCCACGAGGGCAACCTTTGTGGTGGTGGAGCCGGCGTCGATGCCCAAAAAGCAGTTGCCCCGGTAGGAGGCGAGGTCGCCGGTCGCCACATGATGGGCGCCATGGCGGTCGCGGAACGCGTCGTAGTCCGCCTGCGTGGCAAAGAGCGGCTCCATGCGCTCCACCTCAAATTCCATTTTGATATCGGTGGACAGCTTTGCCGTCAGCTCTTCCATGGTATAGAAAGCCTCCTCCTTCGCGTTCAAGGCGGAGCCGATGGCGGCGAAGAGGTGGGAATTTTCCGTGTCTATGATATGGGCGTCATCCAGCTTCAGCGTGCGGATGAACGACTGTTTTAACTCTGACAGAAAGTGCAGCGGACCGCCGAGAAAAGCCACATGCCCGCGGATCGGCTTGCCGCACGCAAGACCGCTGATGGTCTGGTTGACAACCGCCTGAAAGATGGAGGCGGAAAGATCTTCCTTCGTGGCGCCCTCATTGATGAGGGGCTGTATATCGGATTTGGCGAACACGCCGCAGCGCGCCGCTATGGTGTACAGAGAGTGGTAATTTTTTGCGTATTCGTTCAGTCCCGCAGCATCTGTCTGAAGGAGGGAGGCCATCTGGTCGATGAAAGAGCCGGTGCCGCCGGCACAGATGCCATTCATGCGCTGTTCCACATTGCCTCCCTCGAAATAGATGATTTTGGCGTCCTCGCCGCCAAGCTCGATGGCCACGTCCGTGACAGGCGCAAAGGTCTGTAGGGAAGTGGATACGGCGATCACCTCCTGCACAAAGGGGATCTGCAGGTGGTTGGCGAGGGTAAGCCCGCCGGAGCCTGTGATGATGGGATGCACCGTGAGGTTTCCAAGCTGCTCAAAAGCAAGGGATAGAAGAGACGCAAGGGTCTCCCTGATATTTGCAAAATGTCTTTTGTAGTCGGAAAAGAGTATCTGATGCCTTTCGTCCAGTATGGCAATCTTGACGGTCGTTGACCCGATGTCAATGCCGAGCGTATATTGCATGTCACTCACTTTTCGTTCACTCCTTTATCCAAATAAAAAGGGATTCTGGTATTTGTTCCCTTTTTACCTATTAAAATGTGTTTTTTGGCATACGCTGTCATTATACGACACAGTTTTCCAAAAAGCAATTGTCCAATTGTTAGAAAAGAATGAAGTTTTCGGCAGACATTTATTAAATTTTTATGAGAGGACATTTTTTGGGGGCTGTGACATTTACTTTTAAAAAGAGGAATGCTATATTATTAATATATTTTTGAGGGAGAGTGAAACATGAGTCCTTTTGAACGAAAATTTGGAAAATACGCGATACGGAATCTTTCTTTTGTGCTGGTCATGTGCTATGCGGTCGGGTATCTTTTGCAGATGTTTGACAGAAGCGGTCTGCTGATCACCTATCTGACCCTGAACCCTTACGCGATTCTGCACGGGCAGATCTGGCGGCTTGTGACGTGGGTGCTGATTCCGCCGAGCAGCGGCGGGCTTTTCTTTACATTACTCATGTTATATTTTTATTGCTCCATCGGTACCTCGCTGGAGCGGACATGGGGCACGTACCGCTATAATGTCTATCTGTTTCAGGGGATGCTGTTTACCATTGTCGGGAGTTTCTTGCTGATGGGGTACTGCTATCTGTTTAAGCCGGAGATCCCGCTGCTTGGCACTGCCTTGACGATCAACACGCCCGTAGAGTATTTCACTGTGATTGCGATGATGTTCAGCACCTACTACATCAATATGTCAATTTTCCTCGCGTATGCGGCGACATTCCCGGACGCGCAGGTGCTGCTCATGTTTATCATTCCGATCCGGGTGAAATGGCTGGGCGTTATATACGCAGTGATGCTGCTGTTCCAGTTCCTCGGTACGAACGTGTACGGCAAGTTCGCGATCGGTGCGTCTTTGCTGAATTTCGTAGTATTTTTCCTGACTTCGCGCAATATGATGCATCTGAATCCGAAACAGATCCACAGGCGGCAGGAGTTTAAGCGGGAAGTGCGGAGAAGTACGGGGATTACCAAGCACAAATGCGCGATCTGCGGCAGGACGGAGGTGGACAGCCCGCAGATGCAGTTCCGCTTCTGCTCCAAGTGCGACGGAAATTATGAATACTGCGAGGAACATCTGTATACCCACACGCATATCAAACGGCAGTAATTTCGCGGTTTGCGGGGCGGGCACGGCTTTGAGGGAACCAGCTTCCGCGTCGGGGCAGACGGGTGGACGCGGCAAAATATAACAATTGTTATTGAATAAGACGAAAAGTGGAGGCGCAATGAAGCAGGAGATCGAGTTTGCCAGAACACTGGAGGAAGTCAGAAAAAAGGCAAGGGCACAGCAGAATTTCATAACAAAGACGGAAGTGGAGGAAGCGTTTTCGGCGCTTTCTCTTTCTGAGCAGCAGATGGAGATGGTCTTTGCCTATCTGCGGCAGAATAAGATCGGTGTGGATGAGCCGGCGGACGTGGACGCTTATCTGGAAGAGGAGGAGCGGAACTATCTGGATACTTATCTGGATGCGCTGCAGGCGATTCCGAAGGTGACGGACGGGGAGCGGGAGGCGATTACCCTTTCCGCCATGGCGGGAGACGCGGACGCCGTCAGACGGCTGACGGAGCTTATGCTGCCGGAGGTTCCCCAGATTGCCAAGCTGTATACGGGGCAGGGAGTGGGTCTGGAGGATCTGATCGGCGAGGGCAATGTGGCGCTTTCTCTCGGTGTCACCATGCTGGGGGCGCTGGAACATGCGGATGAGACGCAGGGAATGCTTATCAGAATGATGATGGACGCCATGGAGGAGTGCATTGAGACGAGCGCGGCGGAGGAGAAGAGCGACCAGAAAATTGCCGATAAGGTAAACAGAGTGGCGGATGCGGCGAACGCCCTGCGGGAAGAACTGCGCAGGTCGGTGACGGTGGAGGAACTGATGGAGGAGTCCGGGCTTTCGAGAAAGGCGATTGAGGACGCTGTCCGCATAAGCGGCGGCAAGATCGAGTCCATTGCGGCGGAGTAGGGCACGGGGCATTGTTCTGACGGATGGCGGAAGGAAAACCGATGGAAAGAGAAAACAGGGATTATAAATATTTCATGCAGGATGCGGGAAACGTCTATCTGGGGGCGAAACTCAGCTATGCGGAGATTCTGCGGGATGAAATGGTGAATTTTAAATACAAGAGCATTGTGGAGCACTATATTTTCAAGGATACTGACCCGGAGACCACGCTGGAGAGCCATCTCTACTATATGACGAGAGAACAGTTTTCCTGTCGGACCTACGAGCAGCTCAAGGCGAAGGTGAAGGTCAACCTTCTGGAGGAAAAGAAAACGCTTCTCGGGAAGAAAAAGACGGGATATGTGACGAGGCTTATGCCGCTGGCGGAGTTCGTGGATATGAATCTGGCGCAGAAAAAGGCGAAAGGCGTGGTGATTCAGGAGCTTGCGCTGTCGAAACTGGGACTGATGGCATTTAGCGTGTAAAAGCTGTCTGGAAGCGTTACGCGATAACTTACATGTAACTTTTCCAAAAAATATTTCAAAAATTTTCATTTAGGGCTTGATTTAGACAAAATTTTTTGTTAAAATTACTTTTGTAAAATTCCCCTTTTACACTGGACAGGTGATCGGCTCTAGGGCTTCACCTGTTCTTTTATTTCCGTCTCTGCTTATTCGCGGCGACTATCTTGACAATAAGATCCGGTCATTGTCCAGCCGTTTTCCGGCGCGCGCCTTGAACTGCTCCAGCAGATCGTCTATGGTAAGTTCCTCCCGTGCTTTTCCCGATACGTCAAAAACAATACGTCCGCCGTCCATCATAAGGGTACGGTTTCCGAGAGAAAGCGCCTGATTCATATTGTGTGTGACCGTCAGACAGGTGATGTGCCGCCCGGAGACGATTTTTTCCGTGAGGGCGAGCACTTTGTCCGCTGTGGCGGGGTCAAGGGCGGCAGTATGCTCGTCGAGCAGAAGAATGCGGGGCGTTACCATGGTTGCCATCAGAAGCGTGAGCGCCTGCCTCTGCCCGCCGGAAAGGAGTCCGACAGGTTGTTTCATCCGATCCTCCAGCCCCATGTCCAGAAGGGCGAGCTGTTCTCTAAACTTCTTCTTGTCCTTCGCGCTGATCCGGCTGAAATAGGCATGACGCCCGGTGGCGGCGCGCAGGTAGGCGAGCGCCATGTTTTCCTCAATGGTCATGTGGGGCGCGGTTCCTTTCAGGGGATCCTGAAAAAGATGCCCGATCACTTTGCTCCGCACATGTTCCTTGCAGTAAGTGATATCCTCGCCGCCCAGAACAATCCGCCCTTCATCCACATAGAAGTTTCCCGTGATGGCGTGAAAGAGCGTGGATTTTCCCGCGCCGTTGCTGCCCACAATGGTGGCGAAATCGCCGTCCTCAAGAGTGAGGCTCACCTTGTCAAGCGCCTTTTTCTCGTTGACGGTGCCGGGGTTAAAGGTTTTGGAGACCGATTCAATGACTAACATGGGCGGATTCCCCCTTTCTGCAGGCATTCCGGTTGCAGCTTCGCTGTCGGTAGAACGCGGACTTCTCCCTGAGATAGGGGAAAGCGATCGCGATGGCGACAATGACGGCGGAGACCAGTTTGAGCGCTTCCGCAGGCACGTTCAGGCGAAGTGCCAGCGCCACAATAAAGCGGTAGAGACAGCTGCCTAAAATCACACCTGCTATCTTTTTGGGCATCCCGCCTTTCCCGACGAGTGTTTCCCCGATAATCAGACTGGCGAGGGCGATCGTCACCATGCCGGTGCCCAGATTGATATCGCAGGATTTCTGATACTGACCGAGGATCGCGCCGGAGAGGGCGGTCAGCGCGTTTGCCAGACAAAGTCCCACGGTGATCATAAACAGGGGATTGATGCTGGACGCCCGCACCATATGTTCGTTGTCGCCCGTGGCGCGGATGGAGAGTCCCAGTCTTGTGTTCAGAAACAGTGATAAAATAACACCAAGTATTATTACAATCACAAGGACGATCAGCAGCTTATACCAGTCCGCATACCAGCCGTAGGAGAGTTTTTCCTTTGCCAGACTGAAAACGGTGTCGCAGGCGAACAGATTTACGTTGGAGGAAAAGCCCATCACGGCGATATTGACTGTGTAAAGCCCTGTGTTGACGATAATGCCTGCCAGAATGGAGGGAACCCCCATTCTGGTCTGCAAAAAGGCGGTGACAAAGCCGGAGCAGACGCCCGCACCCATGGCAGCGAAGAGTGCCAGCACGGGGTGCCCTGCAAGTGTCACCATGGCGCCCACCGCGCAGCCTAAGGTAAAACAGCCGTCGGTGGACAGATCCGCAATATTTAGGATGCTGAATGAGAGAAACAGCGCCAGCGCCACCAGAGCGTAGATGCAGCCCAGTTCCAAGGCGCTTTGTAAAATGGAAAGTGAAAATATTGTACTCATGGGATACCTCTTTTAGTTAAATTCTTCCGCCGTCTGGATTTCCACCAGACTGGAGCATTTGTCCGCGAACATATGATAGTCAAGCCCGATCGCCTCCGCGGTCTCAGTATTCACCGTGGCGATGCCGTTATCCATGGTCTGCACGCCCATGGAAGCGGGATCCTTGCCGTCTGCCAGAATGTCCACAGCCATGTCCGCGGTGGCAGTGCCGAGCTCCACGTAGTTCACACCGTAGCCCATAAAAGCGCCGTTTAAGGCGAAGGAGTCCGCGCCGCCGTAGTGGGGCACTTTCGCGTCGATAAATTTCTCATAGATGGCGAGTTCCGCCGTCATCACGTTGTTGTCGGTGGGCGTAAATACCGCCTCCGCGCCGGAGGCGAGAAGGGCGTCCGCGGCAAGGGAGATTTCCCCGTTGTTGGTGCCCGTCTTTTCCACCACGGTGATGCTTTTTCCTTTACAGTAGGCTTTTGCTGCGGCGATGGCGGCGGTGGAAGAGTCTTGACTCTTGTCGTAGAGCAGTCCCACCGTCTGGATATCGGGGTCTGCGGCAAGCATCAGATCAAAGACCGCATCCGTATTCAAAGCGTCCGAAGTGCCGGTAATGTTGGAGCCCGGTGCATCCATGGCTGCCACAAGCCCTGCGCCCACAGGATCGGAGACTGCGGAGAACACCACGGGAATCAGACTGCCGTCGTCCCGCGGATTTTCTGCCGTGGCATTCTGCATGACCATGGCAACCGGCGTGGCAACCGGGATGATGAGGTCCACATCGGAGGCGATCAGATCTGTGGCGATCTGGTTCATGGTGGTGGCGTCCGCCTGCCCGTTGTAGGTGTAATTCTTGTAATCAAAGAGAATATCAAGTTCCTCGCTCTTTTCGTCAAGCTCCGCCTGAATGGCGGTGACGATCTGGTTTAAGGACGCGTCGTCCACGTACTGCACGATGCCGATTTTGTAGGTCTGGCCGTCAGAGGAGGCGGATTTATCTGTGTGAGAGTCGGCGGATGCATCGGCGGTGTCTGTACTGTCAATGGATGTGGCAGTGTCTGCGGCATTCCCGCCGGATGCACCGCAGGCTGTGAGAGCGGCAGTGAGAACCGCGCCAGTGAGTAACAGTGTCATAGTTTTGTTTTTCATAATAGTGTCCTCCTATCTCAAGTTGGGTTTTGGGGTTGCTTGCGCGAATAAGCAGACTCGAAATGCTTCGCATTTCTCGTTCGCGTTGCTCGTCATAAGCCATCCGAAGTCTGCGCTCATGCAAGCATGGCGCTTCCTTCGGAAGCCTTCTGACTCTGCTTATTCGCGCAAAAAAACCGCCTCAAGCAATAGATGCTTGAGACGGTAATAAACATAAGTTATTATCGCGGTACCACTCAAATTGATGCGGGAGTATAGTCCCGATCCGCTTTTTCCATATACAATCATATATGCCGCCTTGGTAACGGGTGCGGTTCCCGCCGGGGATTACTTTGTCGGTATGCACTGACATTTCCACCCGGCCTCGAAAGTCCATTCGGTATAAGTGCCATGCCGTCTTTCACCAGCCGACGGCTCTCTGTAATGGGTAACCCATACTTACTACTCTTTCTCAAAGGTTTCGGATATGTGCTTCTGCAATTAATTTATTACACAATAATACTTTTGTGACAGATTGTCAAATAGATTTTGAAATTTAATCAAATATATTTTTGCGGCGGAATTTTAAGGAAACGTTAAGGGGATGTTAAGGGAACACACAAGCTGTCCATGTACAATGTTCGTATCATGTTTGAGGAAGGGGCAGAGGTGTGGCAATGGAAAAGAGGAAAGACAATTTGGAAAGCATCAATAAAAAGAGAAGCGGGATAGAGATTATCGCGTGTGTTTTGGGTATGGCGGTTCTTACTGTCCTGATGGCTGTATTCGGCGCGGATGCAGGACTCCTGCCGGGTGTGGCGGCTTACTGGATTCCCTGTGCGGCGCTGCTTTTTTATGTTCTGAGGGTAGAAAAACAACCGCTTTCCTCGGCTGGGTTAAAATCGATTCGTGCAAGACATGTTTTAGAGGGGATGTGTCTGGGAGCAGGGATGTTCATCGTGCAGCAGATTCCGCTTCTGCTTATGAAAATGGATTATTCTGCATATGCCATGGCGCCAGATGCGGTATATATAGTCGTTATGCTGTTTTACTGCTTTTTCTGTGTCGGGTTCGCGGAGGAACTGATATTTCGCGGATTCCTGCTAAAAAGGACGCTGGACATTTTTCCGCAGAAATGGGTTTGCGTGGGGCTTAATACTTTGCTTTTCTATCTGATCCACTGGTTTACCATGCAGCATACTTTCGGGGAATTTTACAACTTGGCGACGAATACGGTGATTTTATGTATCTATCTTTTCCGCAAAAAGGAAGGGACGATTGTGCCGCTTATAATCGCCCACGGCTTCTACGATGCGCTGACGTCGGTGGGGCTGCCGGTTTTTGTTTATCTGTTGAAATAGTTTTTGAGTGGATCATCCCGGCAGGAGCAATTTTCTTGTCGGGATTTTTACGATGTGGTAATATGGATATTTGGAGGAAAAGTCAATGATTACCATGGAACATGTGTGTAAATCCGATAAAATCGCGAAGAGAATTTTAATTATCGACGACGATATCCATATCGGAAATATGCTTGAAGAAGCTCTTTCCAAAGAAGGGTATGAAGTCCTGCGCGCCTATTCCGGAACAGAGGCGTTATTGGTCTTAGCCGGGGCAAAGCCGGACCTTGTTCTGTTGGATTTAATGCTGCCGGGACTGCAGGGAGAAGAGGTCATTTCCCAAATAAAGGGAATACCTGTCATTGTGGTGAGCGCGAAAGTGGATCTTGAGAATAAGGTCGATCTGCTGCTTGGCGGTGCGGTCGATTATGTGACGAAGCCGTTTCACATGAGAGAGCTTCTGGCGAGGATTTTTGTACATCTTAAGAATGCGGAAAGTATGACAGTTTTTTCGGAATTGACATTTGGGGACATTGTCCTTGCGATAGATACGCACACGGTAAAAGCGGACGATACGGAAATCAAGCTGACAAGGACGGAGTATGCCATCTTGAAGCTGCTTATGCAAAATCCCACGCAGGTTGTCACGAAATCCCTGCTGTTGGAGCGCATCAGCGCGGATACGCCGGACTGCACGGAAAGCTCGTTGAAAATGCATATCAGTAATTTGAGGAAAAAACTGCGGGAGGTAACGGACAAAGACTACATTGAGGCGGTCTGGGGGATTGGATTCAAAATGCGGGCGGAATGAATCTTTACGATTTCTTTACTGATCTCTTTACCGTTTCCTTTACTATTTGCATCTATCATGTCGGTATACGAAGCAGATAGGAGGGTAAGATTTTATGGATTATGTTCTTCAAACAAACGCTTTATGTAAAACCTATAAAAATTTTAAAGCGTTAAACGGAATAGCTATGCATGTTCCCAAAGGAGCAATCTATGGCTTTGTAGGGAAAAACGGCGCGGGTAAAACGACGCTGATCCGGCTGATCTGCGGTCTGCAGGAGCCGTCATCCGGGGAGTATACGCTTTACGGAAGAAAGAATACGGACAAGGATATTGTGGAGTCCCGAAGAAGAATGGGCGCTGTAGTGGAAACGCCCTCTGTCTATCTTGACATGACGGCGGAGGATAACCTGAAACAGCAGTTCCGTATTCTGGGGCTCCCTTCTTTTGAGGGGCTGCACGGGATTTTGCAGTTGGTGGGACTTGAGAACACGGGAAAAAAGAAGGCGAAAAATTTTTCTCTGGGTATGCGGCAGCGGCTGGGGATTGCAATCGCTCTCGCAGGCGACCCCGATTTTCTGGTTTTGGACGAGCCTGCCAACGGTCTTGACCCGCAGGGAATCATTGAAATCCGGGAACTGATCTTGAAACTCAATCGGGAACAGCAGATTACCGTCCTGATTTCCAGCCATATTTTGGACGAACTGTCCAAGCTGGCAACGCACTACGGATTTATAGATAACGGGCGCCTTGTGAAAGAGCTCAGCGCGGACGAACTGGAAGCCGCCTGCAGGAAATGCGTCCGTATGGAGGTCAGTGATACGAAAGCCCTTGCCCGTGTGCTTGACGGTATGGGAATTGATTATAAAATAACGGCGGACCAGACTGCCGATGTCTATGCAAAGGTCAATATCTCCCGTCTGACCGTGACATTGGCAAAAGAAAACTGCGAACTGATTGCCGTGCAGGAGCGCGATGAAAGTCTGGAAAGCTACTATGTCAGTCTGGTGGGAGGTGCAAAAAATGCGTAAACTGTTGTCTGCTAATTTTTCCCGTCTCTGGAAGGATAAAATCTTCTGGCTCTGTATGGGAGCCATGCTGGTGTATTCTCTTGTGTATATGCGGTACGGATGCAGGCAGGCGGAGGCTGACCTGTCGGCGTATCAGTACAGCATTGACAGGTATTATTTTCATTTTGCACTGACGATCGGTCTGTTTTGCGCCCTGTTTGGCAGCATGTTTTTTGGCACGGAGTACAGTGACGGAACCATCCGGAATAAAGTGATCGTCGGTCACAAGAAAACCAATCTTTATCTTGCCAGTCTGGTGACGACGATGGCGGCTGCCCTGCTGATGATGGCGGTATGGCTGGTTGGCGCGCTGGTTGCCGTTCCGGTGCTTGGCATATGGAAAATGACTGTTTCCACATTGCTTTTATATTTACTGATTGCGGTGATGTTCGTCATGGCTTTTTCCGCCATATGCACGTTTGTCTATATGATATCTGCAAACAAGGCTTCTACTGTCGCGGTCTCCATGCTGTTGGTTCTGGGGCTTTTCATTTTGGCAGCGGTCTTGTATGTGAGGCTCAACGAGCCGGAAGCAGTCAGCGGGATAGAGATGACCGCAAACGGAATGGAATGGTCTGAGCCATCTCCCAATCCGCGCTATGTCAGCGGCGCAAAGCGCGGCGTATATGAATTTATTCTTGATTTTTTACCGACAGGACAGGGAATGAAAATGTGGCAGCTGGAAATCAACCATCCCGTCCGTATGCTTGTATCGTCTGCTGTTATCACATTATTCACAACATTTGGCGGAATTTATATTTTTAAGAGGAAGAATCTAAAATAAGAGGAGGCTGGTATGGAAGAATGGTTATGGGTTTTTGTCTGTATGATGGCGGTGATCGCTGTTGTTCTGCTTGTGAAAATTTGTATCATGCAAAAGGCGGCAAGAGAAGTGGCGGATGCCTTTACAGACAGGCTCATAACCGATACGAACACGCTCATTACGATTTCCTGTAACGACAGGCACATGCGTTATCTGGCAAATACCATAAACAGGGAACTTCGTAAGCTGCGCACAAAACGGCGCCGGTTTCAGCAGGGTGACATGGAATTAAAAAACGCGGTTACGAATATTTCCCACGATTTGCGGACGCCGCTCACGGCAATCTGCGGGTATCTGGAACTGCTGGAGCAGGAGGAAAAGTCCGAAACGGTCAGCCGGTATGTCGAAATTATCAAAGACAGGGCGGCGCTTTTGACGCAGCTTTCAGAGGAGCTTTTTCGATATTCTGTCATCATTTCCACAAAAGATAATCTGGTTAGGGAGCAGGTCACCGTCAATACGGTATTGGAAGAGAGTGTCGCGGCGTTTTATACCGTTTTGACAGAGCGGGGCATTGTGCCCGAGGTACAAATATCCGAAAGAAAAGTCGTGCGGATGCTGGACCATTCCGCGCTGTCCCGTGTATTTTCCAATCTGATCGGCAATGCCGCAAAGTACAGCGGCGGAGATTTGAAAATCGTCCTGTCAGAGAACGGGGAGATTTTGTTTTCCAACATGGCTCCCGCATTGGACGCGATACAGACAAACAGGCTGTTTGACCGTTTCTATACCGTGGAAACCGCCAGAAAATCGACAGGTTTGGGACTGGCAATTTCCAGAACGCTTGTGGAACAAATGAACGGAAGCATATCGGCGGAATATCAAAACAACAGATTAAGCGTCCGCGTCTTTTTCCCGGAGACATGAATTGTGAAAGAATTTACTTGCGCATTGTAAGCTGTTATGATAGGGTTACGTTCTGAAGGAAAAGATTGACAGATCATCCTTGGCGCAGAGTGTTTCGGAAGGGAAAAATATGGCGGTTACGGACGAAAAAGACTTACAACAGTTAAAAAAGCGGCTGACTGAGCTTGCGGAAAAAGCTTACAGCCGCAATATATACACGTACACGCCCTTTCTGGGGCTGGCGGAGCAGCAGGCGTACTACGCGGTGGAGAGGGAAGTGTCCTACGCGGGGGTGCAGATGGAGGGCGGCGCGTCCCTGTGCGAGCGGAAGATCATCCGCTTCGGTGATCCGGGTTACGAGGAGATGTTTCCCATCGCGCGGATCGAAATTCTGCCAAAGACGCCTAAGTTTGCGGAAAACCTGACGCACCGGGATTTCCTTGGCGCGGTGATGAATCTGGGGATCGAGAGAGACGTGGTGGGCGATTTTTTTGTGAAAGAAAAAGGCGCCCTGCTTTTCTGCCATGAAAACATCGCGGATTATATTGCGGAAAATCTGGACAGGGTGAGGCACACGAATGTCGCCTGCAAACGGGCGGAGGGGGAGATTTTGCTTGAAAACGTATCGCCGGAACGGATTTCGGTGACGGTGGCTTCTCCCAGAGCCGACGGCGTGATCTCCAAGGTGTACAATTTATCGAGGGAGGAGAGCCGGGAATTATTTAATAACGGTCGTATTTTTATAAACGGCATACAGACGCAGAATCTCTCTTATCAGTTGAAGGAGGAGGATGCCGTCACCGTGCGCGGGTACGGAAAATTCATTTTCTACGGGCAGACGGGCACGAGCAGGAAGGGGAAGGACCGGGTGGAGGTCGGCGTTTTCGGAAAAACGTAGATAGATAAATTCCCCGGATGGTGATATACTATAACGAGTGTCAGTATGATTTGAGCGCTATATAGAGACAGGCAGATAATTGCAAAACACTTAATCAATGTTTTACAAGTACCTGCAGAAAACAGGCAAGGAAAGGAGCATCCATGAATTTAAAAAACTTACAGGCGTACACCGTCATCTCGAAACAGCGGATCGAAGAACTGAAATCAGACGGTTATCTGTTAAAACATAACAAAACAGGGGCGCGGGTGGCGCTTCTTTCTAACGACGACGAGAACAAGGTGTTCTATATCGGGTTCCGCACGCCGCCGAAGGACAGCACGGGGGTGGCGCATATCATCGAGCACACAGTGCTGTGCGGTTCGGAAAAATATCCGGTCAAGGACCCGTTTATCGAACTGGCGAAAGGCTCTTTAAACACCTTTCTGAACGCCATGACTTATCCGGATAAGACGGTTTACCCGGTGGCGAGCTGCAATGACAAGGATTTTAAGAACCTGATGGACGTGTATCTGGACGCGGTGCTTCATCCTAATATTTACCGTGAGGAGAAAATCTTCCGGCAGGAGGGATGGCACTATGAACTGGAGAGCCCGGAGGATGAGCTGACCATCAACGGCGTGGTCTACAACGAGATGAAGGGGGCGTTCTCTTCCCCGGACGACGTGCTGTACCGGGAGATTATGAACTCGCTCTATCCGCACACGTCCTACGCGGTGGAGTCGGGCGGCGACCCGGACGTGATCCCGGAGCTGACCTATGAGGATTTTCTGGCGTTTCACCAGAGATACTATCACCCTTCCAACAGCTATATCTACCTCTACGGGGATATGGATATGGAGGAGCGGCTGGCATATCTGGATGAGGCGTACCTGTCAAAGTACGAGGCGCTTAAGGTGGATTCCGCGCTTGCCACGGAGCCGCCGTTTGGGCAGAGTGTGCTTGTGGAGAAGGAGTACCCGATCATGGAGAGCGAGCCGGAGGAGGGGAATACCTATCTTTCCTACAATGTCTCTCTGGGAGAAAATCTGGACCGCAAGGTGAGCGTCGGCTTTCAGGCGCTTGCGGACGCGGTGGTTGGCGCGCCGGGTGCGCCTGTGAGGAAGGCGCTTCTGGACGCGGGAATCGGCACGGATATCACCTGTTATTTTGAGGCGGACGTGAAACAGCCCTATTTCTCCATCGTGGCGAAGAACGCGGAGGGCAGCCAGCGGGAAGAATTTGTGACGGTCATTGAGGAGACGCTTCAGAGTCTGTCTGAGGACGGCGTGGAGAAGAAGGCGCTCAAGGCGGCGCTCAACCATGATGAGTTTAAGTACCGGGAGGCGGACTACGGCTCCTACCCGAAGGGGCTGATGTACGGTCTGCAGATGTTTGAGACATGGCTTTATGATGATGGGAAGCCTTTTGATTATCTGGAACTTGACGAGACGTATAAGACGCTTAAGAAAGAGGCAGACACTTCCTTTTATGAGGATATGCTAAAGAGCCGCCTGCTTCATAACACGCACAAGAGCGTGGTGGTGGTGCGCCCCGTGAAAGGGCTTACGGGAAAACGGGACAAGGCGCTGGCTGAGAAACTCGCGGCGAAAAAAGCGGCGATGACGCCGGAGGAGATCACGCGGATCGTGGAGGATACGGAGGCGCTCGCCGCGTATCAGGAGGAGCCGGACAGGGAGGAGGATCTGAAAAAGATTCCGCTTCTTTCCCGGGAAGATATCGGGAAAAAGGCGCGCCCTTACTGCAACGAGGAACTTCATGCCGGGGATACGACGCTTTTATACCATGACATCTATACGAACGGGATCGGGTATCTGCGGTTTCTCTTTGACCTTAGGCAGGTGCCGGAGGAGCTGTTCCCCTATGTGGGACTTCTGCAGGTGATGCTTGGACTGGTTGACACCGAAAAGCGTTCCTACAGCGAGCTGTACAATGAGATCCATCTGCAGACCGGCGGAATCGCGCCCGCGGTAAACGTCTACACGAATGCGGACGATCTGACGAAATATAAACTGACGTTTGAACTGAAGGTAAAGACGCTGTATGAGAACCTTCCGAAAGCTTTTGAACTGGCGGCGGAGCTTTTGACTGAATCGGTCTATACGGATGCGAAGCGGCTGTTTGAGCTGGTGGCGGAGAACCGCTCCGACAAGCAGGCGCAGATGATGTCCGCGGGACATTCGCTGGCGGCGGGACAGGCGTTATCTTATCTGTCGAAGCAGGCGTATCTGATGGATCAGGTGAACGGGCTTGCGTTCTACCGGCTGTTAGAAGGGCTTGAGAAAGATTTTGAGGGGAAGAAAGAGGAACTCTCCGACAATATGGAACGGCTGGTGCGATGCATTTTCCGCCCGGAGAACCTGATGGTGGATTATACGGCTGAGAGATGCGGGCTGGAAGGGCTTGAAAAGCTGGTTGAGGGATTAAAGGCGAAACTTTACCGTGAACCGGTGGAAGGGAAACCGTATGTGCCATGTCCTGTGAAGAAGAATGAAGGCTTGATGAGCTCCGCCCAGATCCAGTATGTCTGCCGTGCGGGCAATTACGCGGACAAGGGACTTCCCTACACGGGGGCGCTCAGGGTTCTCAAGGTTGTGATGAGCTATGAGTATCTGTGGATGCAGGTGCGTGTGAAGGGCGGCGCTTACGGCTGCATGTGCCAGTTTGGAAAGACCGGGGAGAGCTATTTTGTCTCCTACAGGGATCCGAATCTGGAAAAGACCATAGAGGTATATGAGAATGCCGCGGATTTCGTGGCAGCCTTTGACGCCGACGAACGGACCATGACCCAGTATATCATCGGGGCGGTCAGCGCGCTGGATATGCCGCTCACGCCTGCGGCGAGAGGGGCGTATTCCCTTGCCGGCTATATGACGGGGCTTTCCTTTGAGAGGGTTCAGAAGGAGCGAGATGAGCTGCTTTCGGCGGACGCGGAGACCATCCGCAGACTGGCGGCGCATATCCGCGCGTTTATGGAGGACGACTGTCTGTGCGTGGTGGGAAATGAGGAGAGGATTCAGGCGCAGAAAGAACGTTTTGGGGCGGTGGAATATCTGACACATTAAAAACGGATGTTAATTTTTGGAAAATGCAACTTTTTCTTTCCCGGAAAGGTATTTCAAGTAGAGATAGTTGATTTTGAGAACAACCATTTTGGGGAAAGGGAGGAAAAGTTATGAAAAGGATAGGCAGCAAAAGTGAGAACAGTGAGATGAGCAGGAATCATAAGAACGGCAGGAACGGAAAAAGGAAAGTCAGGCTGCGGGTGGTTCCTGCGGTTTTGGCGATAACAGCCGTTATCACAGCCTGCGGCAGCGCCGGCGGAGGGGCGAAAACCATGTCTCTGGAAGCGGCGCCTGCGGCGGTGGCAGAAGAGATTGCCTATGATGACAGCATGGCTTATGATACGGCGGCGTCCTATGGCGGCGGTGTGGTCTTAAGCAACGGCGCCAAGTCGGCTTCCTATGATTATGGGGAGGCGGAAGCCGCCGCTGAGGAGCCGGTCAGCGAGGAAGGCTATGTGCAGGAGGGCGACGGACAGGGCGTGGTGGCGCCGGAGACCTCGCGCAAGCTGATCAAGACCGTGAACATCCTTGCGGAGACGGAGGACTTTGACACCTTTGTGCCGGGACTGCAGAAACAGGTGGAGGCGCTGGGCGGCTACATAGAATATATTTCTGTCTACGACGTACACAGTTATTATGTGGAGGACCAGCAGGTAAAGCAGCGCTGCGCCAATGTGACGGCCCGCGTGCCAAAGGAGAAGCTGGACGGATTTCTGGCGCAGGTGGGAGAGCAGACCAATATAACCAGCCGTTCCGAGAACGTGGAGGATGTCACCTTACAGTATGTGGATCTGGAAAGTCACAAGAAAGCGCTTGTGACAGAGCAGGAGAGGCTGCTTGCGCTGATGGAGAAGGCGGAGACGGTGGAGGATATCATTGCCATCGAGGGCCGGCTTTCGGAAGTGCGTTACCAGCTTGAGAGCATGGAGTCCCAGCTTCGCACCTATGACAATCGGATCGACTACAGCACGGTGGAGCTTAGTATCACGGAAGTGCGCAAGTATTCGCCGCCGCAGGAGGCAACCGTATGGCAGCGGATCCAGAGCGGCTTTATGAAGAGTCTGGATGATATCGGATTCGGCATCCGGGATTTTGCCATCCGTTTTGTGATCGACATTCCGTATATCGTGATGTGGCTCGCAGGGATCGCGGTGGCGGTGATTGTGGTGCGCATTCTGTGGAAGGTGTGGAAAAAACGCAGGGCAAAGCGTGCGGCGGTCCGCGGTGAGAAGGGAGCGGAGCGGGAACTGCGCGTGGGGAAAATAAGACTTCGGTGCCCGGTTACAATCGGGGAGGCACAGGACAGCACGGAAACACCGGCAGAGGAAACCGCAGAAAACAAGGACGAAAAATAGGCAGAACCCGGAATGACGGGGCATACGAAGAAAGAGAACAGGAAAATAGAATGACAGGTGATATTCAAAACAACAGTGAAAACAATATGCAGGAGAACCGGCAAACAAAATCCGGCTTTGCCACGCTGATCGGCAGACCGAACGTTGGGAAATCCACGCTGATGAACGCGCTGATCGGGCAGAAGATCGCGATTACCTCAAAGAAACCCCAGACCACCAGAAACCGCATCAGGACCGTGTATACATGCGAGGCGGGGCAGATCGTGTTTCTGGACACGCCGGGTATCCACAAGGCGAAGAACAAGCTGGGAGACTACATGGTGGACGCGGCGGAGCGGACGCTGTCCGAGGTGGATGTGATTCTCTGGCTGGTGGAGCCGTCTGATTACATAGGCGCGGGGGAAAAGCATATCATTGAGGAACTGAAGAAAACAAAAACACCTGTTATTCTTGTGATCAATAAGATTGACACGGTGAAGAAGGAACTGCTTCTCACCTATATCGACGCTTACAGAAAGGAACTGGATTTCGCGGAGATCGTGCCTGTGTCCGCACTGAAGAAGGACGGACTGCAGATACTGATCGACTGCATTATGAAGTATCTGCCTTACGGCGAACCGTTTTATGATGAAGACACGGTGACGGACCAGCCGGTAAGGCAGATTGTGGCGGAACTGATCCGTGAGAAAGCGCTGCGGTGTCTGGAGGAGGAGATTCCCCACGGCATCGCCGTCACCATCGAGCAGATGAAGTTTAAAAAGAAGATTGTGGACATTGAGGCGACCATCGTCTGCGAGAAGGATTCCCACAAGGGCATTATCATCGGAAAGCAGGGGGCGATGCTTAAAAAGATCGGTTCCATGGCGCGCAGGGATATTGAGGATCTGGTGGAAAATCAAGTGAATCTGAAACTCTGGGTGCGGGTGAAGAAGGACTGGCGGGACAGCGACTATCTGCTTAAAAATTTCGGTTATAATCCCGGCGATACAGAATAGAATTTTATAAATCTGCGAACCCTATGTGTTGTGAGAGATAACGTATTCAGGGGGCGTAAGATGAAGGGATTAAACTACTGGGAGCAGTTTATGTCGACAGGAAAAATCGAAGATTTTCTGGCATTTAAAGACGCATCGCGGCAAGAGGAGCGGGAAGAGAACGAACAGTCAGAGGAGCACTCTCATGCAGGGGATTACAGAGATTACGGGGATGGTTTTAAAGGCTGAACCGATGAACGATTATGACAGAAGAGTCGTTTTACTGACAAAAGAGCGGGGAAAGATATCGGCTTTTGCCAGAGGCGCGAGGAAACAGAACAGCAAACTTCTGGCGGCGACCAATCCGTTCTGCTTCGGCACATTTAAGCTGTATGAAGGAAGGACCTCCTACAATGTGATGGAGGCTGAGGTTACAAACTATTTTGAAGGGCTTCGGAACGACTATGAGGGCGCCTTTTACGGCATGTACTTTCTCGAGGTCATGGATTATTACACGAGAGAAAATAATGACGAGAAGGAGATGTTAAAGCTTCTCTACCAGTCCCTGCGTGCGCTCATGCACGAGGGACTTTCCAATGCGCTGGTGCGGTACATATTTGAGATGAAGGCAATGGCGCTAAACGGGGAGTTCCCGGGGATGCCTGAGGAGGGGGATTGGGACGAATCCACCAGATACGCGGTCAATTACATCGCGCAGAGCACAGTGGAGAAACTGTACACATTTACTGTGACGCCGCAGGTCCTTGCACAGCTTAAGACGATCGCCGACGACTACCGCCGTCGAACAATCGACCGACCGTTTAAAAGTCTTGAAATTGTGGAAGAACTTTAGTATGATGGTTTATGATTGAGCCGTGCAAAGCGTCGGATTGCGAGTGTGCACGACGGAGTAAGTATAGATGGTATAGATGATTATAGAGGGGAAAATATGCGAAAAACGGCAGGAATACTTGGACTGACAATATTGCTTCTGTGCCTTGCCGGGTGCGGGGAGAAAGAGACAGCGGAAATCAATACGTTGTCTCTCGGAAAAGACGGGGAAGTCATACACCGGATCGTCGGACGGTCGGATCAGAATTATTACCAGATCGAGACGGCGGATCTGGAGGCGTTTGCCACCTCGCGCGTGGAGGAATACTGCGCGGAGAACGGTGAAAAGAAAGTGACGCTGGAGGCGGTGGAGGAAAAAGGCGGCAGCATTGTGATGGATTTTCAGTACGCCTCCCCAGAGGATTACAGTGATTTTAACCACAGAGTGTTGTATGTGGGGACGATGAAAAGCGCGTCGGATGAAGGGTATGGGCTGGAAGCTGTGCCCTTTGTCTCCGCGGAGGGCAAGGCGTCGGAAGTCGGCTATATCGAAGACTGGGACAAAAAGCAGATGTTTATTCTGGAGACGAAAAGCGGGGAGGAGATGCTTGTCAATCTGCCCGGAAAGACACTTTATGTAAACCAGTGTGCGCACAGCGGGCAGGAACTTACCCTTGTGGGGAAAAAGAGTGTGAAGATCAGTAATCAGGAAGCGGACGGAACCATGTCGCTTTCCTATATCATATACGAATAAAAACGGAGGCAGTAAGTATGGAAAAGACAATGGAGAAAATTGTGGCGTTATCGAAAGCAAGAGGGTTTGTGTATCCCGGCTCCGAGATTTACGGCGGACTGGCGAATACATGGGATTTCGGTAATCTGGGCGTGGAGCTGAAGAACAACATCAAGAAGGCGTGGTGGCAGAAGTTCGTCATGGAAAGCCCATACAACGTAGGCGTTGACTGCGCGATTCTGATGAATCCGCAAGTCTGGGTGGCAAGCGGCCATCTCGGCAGTTTTTCCGATCCCCTTATGGACTGTAAGGAGTGCCACGAGAGATTCCGGGCGGACAAGATCATCGAGGACTATGTGGCGGAGAAAGGCATGACGCTGGATTCCTCCGTGGACGGCTGGAGTCAGCAGCAGATGAAGGACTTCATCGAAGAACATAACATTCCCTGCCCGACCTGCGGCAAACATAATTTTACCGATATCAGACAGTTTAACCTCATGTTCAAGACGTTTCAAGGCGTCACCGAGGATGCGAAGAATACGGTGTACCTGCGTCCCGAGACGGCGCAGGGTATCTTTGTGAACTTTAAGAATGTGCAGCGGACTTCCCGCAAGAAGATTCCTTTCGGCATCTGTCAGGTGGGCAAGTCGTTCCGCAATGAGATCACGCCCGGCAACTTTATCTTCCGCGTGCGCGAGTTCGAGCAGATGGAGATGGAGTTCTTCTGCGAGCCGGACACAGATCTCGAGTGGTTCGCTTACTGGAAAAAGTATTGTATCGACTTTTTGAAGAGTCTTGGCATGAAGGAGGAGGAGATGAGAGTCCGTGACCACGATCCGGAGGAACTTTCCTTCTACTCAAAGGCGACCACGGATATCGAGTTCCTGTTCCCCTTCGGCTGGGGTGAGCTTTGGGGCATCGCCGACAGGACGGACTACGATCTGACCCAGCACCAGAATACGTCGGGCGAGGATCTGACTTACTTTGACGATACGAAGAATGAAAAATACATCCCTTACGTGATTGAGCCGTCCCTCGGTGTGGAGAGACTGTTCCTCGCGGTTTTGTGCGGCGCCTACGACGAGGAGGAGATCGGCGAGGGCGACGTGCGTACCGTGTTGCACTTCCATCCGGCGCTGGCGCCCGTGAAAATCGGCGTGCTGCCTCTCTCCAAGAAGTTAAACGAGGGCGCGGAGAAGATTTTTGCACAGCTTTCCAAGAAGTACAACTGCGAGTTTGACGACCGCGGCAACATCGGCAAGAGATACCGCCGCCAGGATGAGATCGGCACACCGTTCTGCGTGACTTACGATTTTGATTCCGAGACGGACAACTGCGTGACCGTGCGTTTCCGCGATTCCATGGAGCAGGAACGTATCGCGATTGCGGAGCTGGACGCTTACTTTGCGGATAAATTTACATTTTAGTGAAACAGGAAGAAAGGACAGAGATAGACGATGAAACCATATGGTGTAAATGAGTTACGAAGGATGTTCCTCGACTTTTTCGAGAGCAAGGGGCATTTGAAGATGAAGAGTTTTTCGCTGGTGCCCCACAATGACAACAGTCTGCTTCTGATCAACTCCGGCATGGCGCCGCTGAAACCTTATTTCACGGGACAGGAGATCCCGCCGAGACGCCGGGTGACCACCTGCCAGAAGTGTATCCGTACCGGGGATCTGGAAAATGTGGGCAAGACGGCGAGACACGGCACCTTTTTTGAGATGCTGGGCAATTTCTCTTTCGGTGACTACTTTAAGCGTGAGGCGATCGCATGGAGCTGGGAGTTTCTGACCAGAGTGGTGGGGCTGCCTGCTGACAGACTGTATCCGTCCGTCTATGAAAATGATGATGAGGCATTCGATATCTGGAATCACGAAATAGGCATTGCCCCGGAGCGGATTTTCCGTTTTGGAAAGGAAGACAATTTCTGGGAGCACGGCTCCGGCCCCTGTGGCCCCTGCTCGGAGATTTACTACGACCGCGGTGAGAAGTACGGCTGCGGCAAACCCGGCTGTACGGTAGGGTGTGACTGCGACCGTTACATGGAAATCTGGAACAACGTGTTCACCCAGTTCGACAACGACGGCAAGGGCAACTACACGGAGCTTGAGCAGAAGAACATCGACACCGGCATGGGGCTTGAGAGACTTGCCTCCGTGGTGCAGGACGTGGATTCCATTTTCGACGTGGACACGGTGTTTGCGCTGCGCACAACGGTGTGCGAGATTGCGGGCGTGGAATATAAGAAGGACTACGAGACGGATGTATCCATCCGTATTATCACGGACCACATCCGTTCTGCGACCTTTATGATTTCGGACGGCATTATGCCTTCCAACGAGGGACGCGGTTATGTGCTGCGCCGGATCATCCGCCGCGCGGCGAGACAGGGCAGGAAACTCGGCATCAAGGATATGTTCCTTGCCGATCTGGCGGGAACCGTGATTGAAGGTTCCAAGGACGGCTATCCCGAGCTTGAGGAGAAGAAAGACTTTATCTTCAACGTGCTCAGGCAGGAGGAGAGCAAGTTCAACAAGACCATCGATCAGGGCTTGAGCATCCTGAATGAGATGACGGAGATCGTGGAGAAAGAGGGTGGAAAGGAGCTTTGCGGCGCGGACGCCTTTAAGCTCTATGATACGTTCGGATTCCCTCTCGATCTGACGAGGGAGATTCTGGAGGAGAAGGGCTTCACGGTGGACGAGGACGGCTTTGCGGCATGTATGCAGGAGCAGAAAGACAAGGCGCGTAAGGCACGTAAAGTGACGAATTACATGGGTGCGGATGTGACGGTGTATGAGTCCATCGATCCCGCCATCACCACGGAGTTTGTGGGTTATGACAATCTGACATATAATTCCAGAATCACGGCGCTCACCACTGAGACGGAACTGACGGATGAGCTTTCAGAAGACGAGGTCGGCACGGTGATCGTGGAGCAGACCCCTTTCTATGCCACCATGGGCGGTCAGGAGGGCGATATCGGTGTGATCGCCACAGGCGACGGGGAATTTCAGGTGGAGAACACCATCAAGCTGCTTGGCGGCAAGGTGGGACATGTGGGCAGGGTGACGAAGGGCAGTATTCAGGTGGGAGACACCGCCATTTTGACAGTGGATTCCACGAGAAGAGGGAATACCTGCAAGAACCACAGCGCCACCCATCTTCTGCAGAAAGCGCTGCGGGAAGTGCTGGGCAGCCATGTGGAGCAGGCAGGTTCCTATCAGGACGGAGAGAGAACCCGTTTTGACTTTTCCCACTCTGCGGCGATGACGGCGGAAGAACTGAAGAAGGTGGAACAGATCGTCAATGAAAAGATTGCGGAGAACCTCTCTGTGGAGACGAAGGAGATGACCATAGAGGAGGCGAAGCAGTCCGGCGCGATGGCTCTTTTCGGGGAAAAGTACGGGGAGACAGTGCGCGTCGTGCAGATGGGCGATTTCTCCAAGGAGCTGTGCGGCGGTACCCATGTGAAATCCACAGGGACGATCGGTTCCTTTAAGATTCTGTCCGAGTCCGGCGTGGCGGCAGGCGTGCGCCGTATCGAGGCGGTGACGGGCAGCAACGTGACGGCTTACTATCAGAAACTGGAAGCGGAGTTACATGCGGCGGCGAAGGCATTAAAGACCAGTCCGGCAAATCTGGTGGAGCGGTGCGAGCATCTGATGGCGGAGATGAAGGCGCTGCAGAGCGAGAACGAGTCCTTGAAGAGCAAGGCGGCAAAGGATGCGCTCGGCAACGTGATGGATCAGGTGCAGGAGGTGAACGGCGTACAGCTTCTTGCCTCCAAGGTGTCGGGCGTGGACATGAACGGACTGCGTGAACTGGGTGACCAGCTCAAGGAAAAACTGGGCGAGGGCGTGGTCGTGCTGGTTTCCGAGAAAGAGGGGAAAGTCAATCTGATCGCCATGGCGACCGACGGCGCGATTGCGGCGGGCGCACATGCGGGCAATCTGATTAAGGAAATCGCTGTTTATGTGGGCGGTGGCGGCGGCGGCCGTCCCAATATGGCGCAGGCGGGAGGAAAGAACCCCGCAGGCATGGGCAAGGCGATAGGTGCGTGCGCAAAGGCGCTGGAGGATCAGATCGCACAGCGGCAGGTATCGAAAAAAATCAGACCATAAAATAACGATAGCTATCAGACGGATATGACCGTAGGATAGCTATCGTTATTAAAAGGAATAAAAAGGAACATGCGTAGGTTTACGGATTGACAGAGGAAAGGTGAAAGAACATTCGGCATGACAAATGAAGACATTCTGGGTAAAAGAAAATGTTTTTTTCTCATCCTGACGGAAGTGTTGCTGTTAGTCGCAGCTGGTATGATTTATGGGAGGCGTGAGGCGGTAGAGTTAAGCTATGCGCAGGAGGAATTGATTGACGATTCCGGGGAGGCGGCATTTTATCTTGACCGTTCTTCGGATTGCCGCTTTGTGGGTTCTCCTAAATTAATGCTGCCGAAGGGAATGTATACGTTGACGGTACAGTATGAGAGTGCCGGGGAAGCAAAGCTCCGGGTCGTCTATCCGGGAAGCAGGTATCACAGTGAGATCAGCGGCGATATACCTCTTTCCGGCAGCGGTACGGTTTCCTGCGATTTCCGGGTGGCTTACGGGGACAGGACCCTGCAGGTGAGAGGTCTGTTTTCTGACGAGATGCAGGAGGGGGATTATCTCCTGCTTAGAAACATACATATCGCGTATGCCGACTGTGATGTGAGAAATTTTCTGTTTCGGTTCGCGGTTTTTTTGCTGGCTGCCGACGGAATCCTCTTCTATTTCCAAATGAGGAAACAGGGCAGGCGGATTTTACCGGCGGGAGCTGACGGAACGGTTTTCCGGGCGCTTGTTCTTCTGGTGGGGGTATGCAGTATTCCCCTTGCGGTGGACTATCTGTTTTTGAATTCCCACGATCTCTACTTTCATCTGATGCGCATTGAGGGAATTCGGGCAGGGCTGGAAAATGGCATGTTTCCTGTGCGGATCCAGCCGGGATGGCTTAACGGTCACGGATATGCCGCCTCCGTGTTTTATGGGGATTTCTTTTTGTATGTTCCGGCGCTGCTCCGGCATTTCGGCGTGTCCGTTCAGGCGGCGTATAAATGTTATGTGGTGATGATCCACATGCTTACGGTGGGGATTTCCTACTATTCTTTCAGCAGAATGAGCAGACCGAGAATCGGGTTGGTCTGTACCGTGCTGTATTCCTTGAATATATACCGTCTCACCTGTATCTACACGAGGGCGGCGGTGGGCGAGTATACGGCGATGACCTTTATGCCGCTTATCTTGTACGGTCTGTGGCTGCTTTACACAATGCCGGAGGACTCGAAACGGCACAGGGACAGCTGGATTCCCATTACGGCGGGATGTACGGGCATTTTTCTTTCCCACATGATTTCCACGGAAATTACGGCTTTTTTTGTCGTCTTATCCGCGCTGGTTTTGTGGAGACGGGTGATTCGGAAAAGAACCATGCTTGTCATTATGAAAGCGGTGTCAGCCACGGTGCTGCTGAACGTCTGGTTTCTTGCTCCCTTTCTGGATTATATGGTAAGTGGCACTTATGTTATCAATGATGCCGAGAAGTATGGCTCCTATCAGATCGAGCAGACAGGAGCTTTTGTGGCGCAGCTTTTTATGGGGAATTTTGAACCGTTCGGGCATTCTCTTTATGTGTCGGAGGGAACCGCGTCGGAGATGCCCCTGACAGTAGGAATTGCCTTGATGGCGGTTCCGGCAGTCTGGTTCCTTTCCAGAAAGGGCGGGGAGGAAAGGAAAAGGGAGGAGACGAGGACAGAGGTTCTGGCAGTATGTCTCTGCTTCGTCAGTCTCTGGATGGTTACCTGCCATTTTCCTTATACGTGGCTTGCGGAAAGGCTGTCAGTATTTCAGATGCCGATTGTCAGCATCCAGTATTTGTGGCGGTTTCTCACTGTAGCTGCAGTACTGCTCACATGGCTGCTCTGTCTGCTGTTGGGAGAGGACGGGCTATCTGTGGACAGAAGGAGACTGATTGCCGGAGTTCTGATGGGGCTGGCTTTCTTTCAGGGATTTGCTTACATGGGACAGTGTCTGCAGGACGCCCGGCCATACCGCGTATATCAGGCGGGGAATATGTCAACCATGAAAGCGCAGAGTGCCTCCTCCGAGGAGCAGGAGAGCGTCATGGGCGGGGAATATCTGCCGCTTAACAGGAACGAGCCCTTTTCCCTTTCGGATTATGTGGCATCCTATGTGGAAAAGCTTACTTATGATGAAGCGGCTCTTACTGTGGAGGGATGGACCCGCGAAGGCGGTGCAGTCACGGTTGATCTTGAGAACAGGGGGGACAGCGCGCAGCAGTTGGAAGTTCCGCTCCTGTGCTACAAAGGTTATCATGCGGTGACAGACAAGGGGGAGCCTGTGCAGATCACGCCCGGAACCTCGTATCGGATTTCGCTCTCCGTGCAGCCCGGGTTTGCCGGCAGTATCCGTGTGGAGTTTGAGGAACCCTGGTACTGGAGAGGAGCGGAACTGGTATCGGCGGCTGCACTGCTTGGCATTCTTCTGTACAAAGCGGGCATTCCGGGGTGCAAACGCAGAAAATAGAATAAATTTACAATTTTCGGTTGACGCATAACTAAAATGTGATATAATTTGTATTGTGTGAGAACACGTAAAATAACCCAATCAGTCGAAACACTCTGGGACTGAAGGGAGGTCAGGTGCGGGAATGTCAAACGTAATCGTAAAAGAAAACGAGACTTTGGACAGTGCGCTTCGTCGCTTTAAGAGAAGCTGCGCGAAGGCTGGTATCCAGCAGGAAATCCGTAAGCGCGAGCATTACGAGAAGCCCAGCGTAAGACGTAAGAAAAAGTCCGAAGCGGCAAGAAAACGCAAATATAACTAAACTGTGAAACAGATCTGGAAATATTCCGGGTCTGTTTTTACGTGAGGTGTCAGTACAGACCGACGCCGCGTCCCAGCATAAAGATCTTTCTGATCTTTTCCAGCGCTTCCACGTAGTAGAAGGTGAAATTATAATCATAGGGTACGAGGAACATAAAGATACATTTACAGATGGTCAGGAACGCCCAGACGGATAAGACGCAGCTGAATTTTTTCGCTGTTTTTGCGGCGAGATTCTGGTAATAGAGCCCTGTCACAAGAAAGCACAGCAGACAGAGGATCCAGTATACGTCCATATGGTAGCGTTCCAGTACGGTAGGCGCCCAGAGGACGTCGGTAAAGGCGATCAGCAGAGGAATCAGGAACAGGGACATGATGCAGTACCGCAGACGGTTTTCCCGGATCTCCCCGCGGACGCCCTCCGAGGCAATTCCGAAAAGCGGGAGAACCAGAATGGGAAAATTGAGCAGGGTACCGTCAAAAGTGACAAAGGGAAACTGGTCGGACATGGGGGTGTAGCCCACAAAAAATTTGCATATACTGTCAAAGGTTTTCAGCGGCTGAAACCGGGAAAAGAAACTGCCGTAATGGCTCTGGTCCGCGATGGTGAGCTGGTAAGCCTGTCCAAATTCAAACGGATTGTCAAAGCGGGCATAGTTATACAGCATGAGAAGAGCGCCCACCACGAGATAAGGGGAGGCGGCGAGGACGAGCTGTTTTCCCAGCCGGAACGTAAGCGTTCTGCCCTTTAAAAAGACCGCGAGAAGCGGCAGGACGAACAGGTTTGCCAAAGCGATGGGCGGCCGGCAGCCGAAGGCGAGGGCGCCGGTCAGACTGCCCCAAAAGGCATAGCGGATACTTGTACTTTCCTTTTCGCATACGAATACGGCGCGGATGAAAAAGAAGAAGCTCCATATCTCCAGACAGATGGCAGCGGAGATGGCGGTACAGTACAGTGCCGGGGCGGAGACGGCATACCAGACGCTTATAAAGGAGAAAGCGGCTGATAGCGAAAGATACAGACCGAGGGAGAGCCTTTTGAAAAAAGCCCTGCCAAGCATATAGAACAGGGAAAAAACGCCGCATATGAACAAGGCGACGAAAATCTGTGTCGCATGGTAGGTTGTCAGGCTCGTGCCCGTAATGAGCCGGTAGGGCAGAAACAGAAGAAAAACGGGAACTACGCCGAAATACATATAATAACGTCCGTTATAAAAGGCGTGATCCCAGTGAAAAGATACGTCGGCAGCTTCCCTTGCATCAGGGTCGTAAGGGTTATCCAGAGCTAGAAGTTCTGGGTCAATATCATCGTAATCAATATAGAGATGTCCCTCCATAAAGGATTCTGCCAGAAGTTCATACTGATTCATATAATCCGGTTTTTCTCCATTGTAGGACGGGGAAAGACCCATGGGAAGAACACACAGGAGAATAGTCATAGCTAATACGGCAGCGGACAGGTATTCGGTTTTTCTTCTGTTCTTTATTTCAAAGGAAACCGTGTGCAGGGGAGATCCCGGTCTTAAGCAGAGGAGAACTGCAAAAAAAACGCCCCATAGAAAAATGCCCGCCAATAAAGTCTTACTCATTTTGTCTTTACATCCTTTCGTCTGACTGGTTGTTGTGAATAGTATAGCACAAGAGCCGGAAACCGTTTCTTAAAATTCTATGATATCTGTCGGCATATCCGTTGTCCCACTCCAATATGTATAGTACAGAAGGAATGGTAGGGGTGATTTAGTTTGCAGGGAAGAAGAAAGCGGATGATCGTATGGCTTTTGATGGGAATACTTGTAACGCGGACCGTATTTTTGGATATGACCATATTGGTCAACGCCGCGCCGGAGGTGAATACGCCGTCCTATATCGTGATGGAGGCATCCACGGGGCAGGTGATCTGTGAGCAGGATGCGGATACCAGACGAAGCCCGGCGAGCATTACCAAGATTATGACGCTGCTCATTATCTTTGAACATCTAAAGAGCGGAAGGATCCATCTGGAGGATCAGGTGACCACAAGCGCCTACGCGAAGTCCATGGGAGGATCGCAGGTGTTTCTGGAAGAGGGGGAGACGCAGACGCTTAAGACCATGATCAAGTGCATCGCGGTGGCGAGCGGCAATGACGCCAGTGTGGCGGTGGCGGAGTACATAGCGGGGAGCGAGGGAGAGTTTGTCAAACTGATGAATGAGAAGGCGGAGAGTCTGGGGATGCAGAACACCCATTTTGAGGACTGCTGCGGTCTGACGGATTCCGACGACCATTACTCCTCGGCGAAGGACGTGGCGATCATGTCACGGGAGCTGATCACGAAATACCCGGAAGTCTTTGACTATACGACGATCTGGATGGAGGACATCGAGCACAAGACGGCGCAGGGAACGAGCACGTTTACGCTCTCCAGCACCAACAAGCTGTTGAAGCAGTACGAGTGGACCACGGGCTTAAAGACAGGTTCCACCTCCAAGGCGCTTTACTGTCTGTCCGCCACGGCGAACAAGGACGGCATGGAACTGATCGCCGTTGTGATGGCGGCGCCGGATCCCAAGACAAGGTTTCAGGACGCCATGTCGCTCCTTAGCTACGGCTACAGCGTGAGCCAGATGTACACGGACGAGAACAAAGATCCCCTGCCGGCGCAGAGGGTGGAGGGCGGCATCGAGGATATGGTGAATCTGGTCTATGAGGGTCCCTACTCCTATCTGGACACGGCGGGCAACAATCTGAATGACATTGAGAAGGAGATCAGCCTGCCGGGCACGGTGACCGCACCCATAGCGGAGGGGGACGCCATCGGCGAGGCGGTTTATAAGCTGAACGGAACCCGGATCGGCAGCGTGTCCATTCTGGCGGCGAAGAACGTGGAGAAAGCGCAGTACAAGGATTACTATAAGAAGGTGTGGGGTCTGTACCTGATGAGACGCTAACAGAACAAAAGTTCGCAGATTGCGGTGAAACAGGGGGTATGGTACACTGTATGGGTGGCTGTTTCCAGCCACCCATGTTTATGCGCGGGCGGGGAGGAATATGGCGGAGGGTATTTTGGCAGCGGTGATCGCGGTTGTCTGCATATGTCTGGCTGTGGCGGTATGGGACAGCAACCGGTTTGTGACGATTACCCATGAGATAAAATCGGATAAAATTACGAAGCCGTGCAGGCTTGTGCTTCTTGCGGACTTACATAATAAGTCCTTCGGAAAGGGAAACAAAAGGCTGCTTGCCGCGATTGACGCGGCTTCGCCGGACGGGGTTCTGGTGGCGGGGGACATGCTGACAGCCATAAGGGGCGCGGACTACAGTCATGCGCTTTCGCTGATGGAAAAGCTGTCTGCCGGATACCGGATCCATTACGGTATGGGAAACCACGAGTACCGTCTGGGACGATATCCAGACGACTATCCGGGGATGTACGAAGGATATATGTCCGGACTGAGACAGGCGGGTATTGAGCCGTTACTCAATGAGACGGTTTATCTGCCGGAGTGCAATATCGCCATCTGCGGTGCGCAGATCGACAGGGCGTATTTCAGGCACTTCAGGCGCAAACCCATGGAGGCGTCTTATCTGCCGGGGCTTCTGGGAACGCCGGATGGGGAAAAGTTCCAGCTGCTGATTGCCCACAATCCGGTGTATTTTGATGCCTATGCCCGATGGGGGGCGGATCTGGTGGTCTCCGGGCATGTGCACGGGGGCATTGTGAGACTGCCGGTTCTGGGCGGTGTCCTGTCACCGGCAATGACGCTGTTTCCCAAGTATGACGGCGGTGTCTTTACGGAGAATAACAGTACCATGATTCTGAGCAGGGGTTTGAGCAGCCATACGCCCCCGGTCAGGATTTTCAATCCGGGAGAACTGATCGTGATTGATCTTTTGCCAGGTAAGTGATTTTGGATTGTGAGAGAGGACAGGCAATGGCTATTCCTGTGAAACTGGAGGTGTTTGAGGGTCCGCTGGACCTGCTTCTGCACCTGATTGACAAAAACAAAGTAGATATTTATGATATTCCCATTGTGGAAATTACCGAGCAGTATCTGGACTATATCAAGCAGATGGAGACGGAGGATATGAACGTCATGAGCGAGTTTCTCGTCATGGCGGCTACGCTGATCGACATCAAGTGCCGGATGCTTCTGCCGAAGGAAGTGAACGAGGAGGGGGAGGAGGAAGATCCCCGGGCGGAACTGGTGGAGAAGCTGCTGGCATACAAGATGTGCAAGTATATGTCCTACGAGCTGCGGGACCGCATGGTGGACGCGGAGAGAAACCTTTACAAAAAACCGACCCTGCCGGCGGAGGTGGCGCAGTACCGCCAGCCGGTGGATTATGAGGAACTGATCGGGGATATGACGCTCAATAAACTGCATGAAATTTTCAAGCAGATAATGAAGCGGCAGGAGGACAAGATTGACCCGGTCAGAAGCACCTTCGGGAAGATCGAGAAGGACGAGATCGATCTGGACAGGAAAACCGCCTACGTGGAGGCGTATGTGCGCAGCCACAAGACCTTCAGTTTTCGGAAACTGCTGGAGAAACAGTCCGGCAAGATGGAGATTATCGTGACTTTTCTGGTGATTCTGGAGATGATTAAGACAGGGCGGATCGGCATTGAGCAGGAAGATACCTTCTCGGATATTATTATCACGGCGCGGGAAGATGCGGGCAGCGAACCGCTGCAGCTCACAAGCGTCAGCTGAGGATACACGGTTATAGTAAGAGGGAACAGGTATGGAAAAGATGAAGGCAAAGGCAGTTCTGGAGGCGATTTTATTCACCATGGGCGATTCGGTGGAGATAGACAGACTGGCGGCAGTAATAGAAGAGGATAAGGATACCACGGCCCGGCTTCTCGAGGAGATGGCGGCGGATTACCAGAAGGAGGACCGAGGGATCGGTCTTACCACGCTGGACAATGCGGTGCAGATGTGCACCAAGAGCGAACTGTATGAGTATCTGATCAAAATAGCGAAAACACCGAAAAAGTTCGTACTCACGGACACGCTTTTGGAAACACTCTCCATCATTGCCTACAAGCAGCCTATCACCAGACTGGAGATCGAGAGAGTGAGAGGGGTGAGCTGTGACCATGCGGTGAACCGTCTGCTGGAATTTGATCTGATTGCGGAGGTGGGCAGGCTGGACGCGCCCGGGCGCCCGCTTCTGTTCGGTACGACGGAGCAGTTTCTCCGGAGTTTCGGGGTGAAATCCATCGAGGATCTGCCGGAGCTTTCCGCGGTGCAGATCGAGGAGTTTAAGCAGCAGGCGGAGTCCGAAGTGGAGATGCAGCTGGATATTTAGAAAAAAAGCTAAAGGAATTGGATCTATATGCCGATATATAGAATATAACTATACAATCACACATTTCCCTAAAATGAAATATTGTCTGAATCTGTATGGACCGATTTACGGATGACTGCAAGGATGCGGATTTCGTCGGGGGGGGGGTAGAATGCTCTCAGTACAGACTAATATGCTTGCGGCGAACGCAAGCCGGAACCTAGGCATGACCACGAAGGCGAATGCCAGGAGTGCGGAAAAATTATCTTCCGGTTACCGTATCAACAGGGCGGCTGATGATGCGGCAGGTCTTTCTATTTCCGAAAAAATGAGAAGACAGATGCGCGGTCTGACACAGGCTGCGGCAAATGCACAGGACGGCATCTCCATGGTACAGATCGGAGAGGGCGCCCTGAATGAGGTGCACGATATGCTGCACCGTGCCAACGAGCTGGCGATCAAAGCGGCGACAGGTACGCTGCAGGATGTGGACCGTGGGATGATCGACGCGGAGATACAGCAGCTCAAGTCGGAGATCGACAGGGTCGCGCGGAACACTACATTTAACGAGATTGAAATTTTCCCGGAGGAAGGCACATCGCCCCTTGAGTCGGGCTATGTGGAGATGAAGAATTACGATATTGTCTACGACCTGCGGGACGGTTCCATGGCGGTAAGCGAGGCGCAGGCGGGGCCGGGCGCTGCGGGAGCAGGGCGGGCGAGTTCCGCTGTGCAGGTCTCCAGCGGCAGCAAGCTTGCGGATATCATTGCCAATGAAATCGTGCCAAACGCGGTCAAGCAGATTCTGGACACGTTTGATCCGCTAAAGACTGCAGTGGGGAACGATACCATAAAAATGTCACTGGAGGTGGCGTACATAGACGGAAAGAACCAGACGCTGGCATACGCTTCTTTTCGTTACGGCAGCAGCGGCAAGCCGATTTCCATGGGAATACGCGTGGACTCCGCCGATTTTAAGGAGTCGGACGCAACCGGGACCGGCGAGCGGGTGGAAGTATTGAAATCCACGCTGGCACATGAGCTGATGCACTCGGTGATGCAGTATACATTGACCGACGGCATGAGCGGACGTAGAGGGGAAAAGTACCCCACATGGTTTGTGGAAGGTACGGCGCAGCTTGCGGGCGGTGGTTTTTCTACCGGGTGGAATGACACCCTTTCCTACTATGCGAACTATCTGACGGATGAAGATGACGCCAGCCATGACAAAGATTACGCGAACTATCTGAAAAAGTTCACCATGAGCGGCAGACCTTACGGACACGGTTATCTGGGCACGGCATATTTCGGCTATCTGGCAGGCGGCGGCAAGACCTCGGGCAAGAGTCTTGACGAGACCGTGACAGACGGCATGAATAAGATATTCACGGATCTGCTCGCCGGGCAGAAGCTGGACAGTGTCCTCAAGAGACATGCGGGTATCAACACAGCCGAAATGAACCAGTTGTTTAAAAACGGAGATGCCGGTCTGACGGAGTTTGTCAGAAGACTGTCCTATGAAGCGAAGGACGGCGCAGGCTCGTTTATTGCGGGTGGTCTTGACAAGGGCGGTTCCTCGCTTCTTGGCACAGGCTGGGATCCGAGCCAGCCCTTCCAGATCGATCCTTTCCAGATCAGGGTGGATTACAGCGGCGCGGCGGGTACATGGTTGCAGGTGGGCGCTGAGGCGGGCACCCACATAGATGTGAATCTGTATCAGATGAATGCCAAGTCACTGGGGCTGGAGGACACCAATGTCAGGACGACGGAGGACGCCGATCTGGCAATCGAGGGACTCAAGAAAGCGATCCAGTATGTCAGCAATGTGAGGAGCTATTACGGCGCGATCCAGAACCGACTGGAACATACCATCAGGAATCTGGATAATATCACGGAGAACACCACGGCGGCGGAGTCCCGGATCAGGGATACGGATATCGCGACGGAGATGGTAGGATACTCCAACAACCAGATTCTGATGCAGGCGGGCACATCCATGCTGACGCAGGCAAACCAGAGTTCGCAGATGATCTTGAGTCTGCTCGGATAAGTTCCGGCAAAGAGGAGTGGCAGAATGGGAGAAATCAGGAGTGTGCGTTGCAGCGCCTGCAAGGCGGAGTGGATGTGCAGGATGGGCAGCGGGTTTCTGCACGGGAAAAAGGAGAACATCGTCGCCGCCTTTCTGGAGCAGGAGAGAGCGGAAGTTGCCGCGTGGATAGAGAAGAGCGAAATTCCCGCATACGATTTTTCCTTCCGGCTTGCGGTATGTGCGCATTGTCACAGCGTGGTGAGCGTTCCCGTGCTCGGTATTATCGGGGAGGACGAGCCCTATGTGGGGCTGTGTTCCAAGTGCGGGAAAGAGACGCAGAATCTCTGCGGGGAAGAACAGAGCGTGGAGGAATGGAGCGAAAAGACGGCGTGCCCGGTCTGCAAAAGCAAGAAACTGGAGAGCAGGGAGATCGGTTACTGGGATTAGACGTGCCGGGGGACGGCGCGATACAAACCATGTCATAGGAAAGCATGTTACGCATATATATTAACGAACGGAAATTTCGGGACGTGGGTATGCGTATCATAAAGACTGTGACGAATAAAAGCAAAAAGCGGATATATTGCAGGGTTGCTGCCATAATAATGGTAGCTGCCTTGTTTTGTGTGCCGGGATATGCCAAGGCAGGGGATGACCTGCAGCTCTATGCACAGGCGGCTGTCCTCATGGACGCGGATTCGGGAAGGGTTCTCTACGGGAAAAACGCGCAGGAGAAGCTGCCGATGGCGAGCACCACGAAGATAATGACCTGCATTCTCGCGCTGGAGTACGGCAACCCGGATGAGATTGTGGAAGTTTCTTCTTACGCGGCAAGTATGCCAAAGGTAAAGCTGAATGTAAAGTCGGGGGAGAACTATTATCTGCGGGATCTTCTCTATTCCTTGATGTTGGAATCCCACAATGATTCCGCCGTGGTGATCGCGGAGGCGGTGGGCGGCAGCGTGGAGCAGTTTGCGGCGATGATGAACCAGAAGGCGCGGGATATCGGCTGTTTCGACAGCTACTTTATCACGCCGAACGGGCTGGACGCTAAGGTGAATGATACAGGGAAGGTACATTCCACCACGGCGGCGGATCTGGCGAAAATCATGGCTTACTGCGTTACGGATTCCCCACAGAAGGAGCGGTTTTTGGAAATTACAAGAACGCAGAGCTACGATTTCACGGATGTGGACGGCACGAGAAATTTTCACTGTAACAACCATAACGCTTTTCTGGGAATGATGCAGGAGGCGCTTTCGGGGAAGACGGGATTTACGAACAATGCGGGTTACTGTTATGTGGGAGCGGTGGAGAGCGAGGGGCGCGTCTTTACGGTGGCGCTGTTAGCATGTGGCTGGCCCAATAACAGGAGTTATAAATGGAGTGACATGAAGAAACTGGCGGCTTACGGGATGGAACGGTACCAGTACCAGGATATCTATGAGGAACAGAAGTTTCCCGACATTCCTGTCAGAAATGGGATAGCGGGAAAAGACGGGACGCCTTATGAGGAGGCGGAGGTTTCCGTTACCCTGCAGGCGGGGGAGAAGAGTCTGCCCTATCTTTTGAGCGGGGACGACCGTGTGGAGGTGAAGCGCAGGGTGGAGCCTGTGCTTGACGCGCCAGTTGCCGCGGGGGAACAGGTCGGTTCGGTATCCTACTATCTGAACGGGGAACTGATTAAAAGCTATGTCGTATGTGCGGACGATGCGATAGAAAAACGCAGCTTTTCATGGATTTTTAAGTACATACTAAAACTTGCATTTTTTTTATAATTTCTGCTAGTCGTGAATTGGATTCTGTGATATACTACAATCGTGTGCTATGTCATATAGTGGCAAAGTTTTAGTATTTATAATTATGATAAATGGAGGGCTGAAAAATGAGTACTACTTCTCAAGCGAGTCAAAGAATCAATGCTTTACTCGATGAAAACAGTTTCGTTGAGATCGGCGGTCTCGTGACAGCGAGAGCCACGGATTTCAATCTGAAACAGACTGAGACTCCGTCTGACGGTGTCGTGACCGGCTATGGTGTGATCGACGGCAATCTCGTGTATGTCTACAGTCAGGACGCTTCCGTGTTAAACGGTTCCGTTGGCGAGATGCACGCGAAAAAGATCGTGAACATTTATGAGCTGGCTATGAAGATGGGCGCGCCTGTGATCGGGCTGATCGATTCCGCGGGACTGCGTCTGCAGGAGGCGACCGACGCGCTGAACGGCTTTGGTGAGATCTACAGAAGTCAGGCGCTTGCGTCCGGCGTGATTCCGCAGATCACGGCTGTGTTTGGAAGCTGCGGCGGTGGACTGGCACTGATCCCGGCGATGACCGACTTCGCGTTTATGGAAGAGAAGAACGCGAAACTGTTTGTCAATTCCCCGAATGCACTTTCTGGAAATGAGATTTCCCGCTGCGACACTTCCGCCGCTGCGTTCCAGAGCGAGGAGACAGGCCTTGTGGATATGGTGGCAGACGAGGCGACGATCCTCGGTCAGATCAGACAGCTTGTTTCCATCCTGCCCGCAAACAATTCCGACCTTGCGTGGACGGACTGCACGGACGAGCTGAACCGCGCCTGCGCGCAGATTGCAAACTGCGTGGGCGATACGGCGATCGCGCTGTCCCAGATTGCGGACGACGGTCTCTTTGTAGAGGTGAAACAGGATTACGCGAAGGATATGGTGGCAGGTTTTATCCGCTTAAACGGCGCTACCGTCGGCGCGGTGGCAAACCGTACCGAGGTCTGCGACGAGAACGGCGAGGTAGTCGAGAAGTTTGACGCGGCGATCTCCCCGAAGGGCGCGGAGAAGGCGGCGGAGTTCGTGAACTTCTGTGACGCTTTCGATCTTCCGGTACTGACCCTTACCAATGTGACGGGATTTGCGGCGACCACCTGCTCCGAGAAGCGGATGGCGAAAGCGGCAGGCAGGCTTACATATGCCTTTGCCAACGCTACCGTTCCCAAGGTAAATGTGATTATCGGCAAGGCATACGGAAGCGCGTATGTGGCTATGAATTCCAAGGCGGTCGGCGCAGACATTACGATTGCGTGGCCGGATGCACAGATCGGCATGATGGATGCGAAGCTGGCGGCGAAGATTATCTGTGACGGACAGGGCGCGGACGCGATTGAGGCTTGCGCGAAAGAGTATGAGGCTCTGCAGAATAATGTGACCAGTGCGGCAAAGAGAGGCTATGTGGATCAGATCGTGGAGCCGGCAGACACCAGAAAATATGTGATCGGCGCATTCGAGATGCTCTCCTCCAAGGCAGAGGGGCGTCCCGAGAAAAAGCATGGCACCGTATAAGGAGGCATTATGAAAAAACTATTGGTAATATTAGGGATGATTACCTGTATGGCTTGTCTTGCGGCATGTGGTGAGGAGGAAGCGCAGAGCGGTCCCATCAGTCAAGAGCAGGCGGTACAGATCGGTACGACCATCGTTGATCAGATGAACACGATTGTGAGTCAGGGCGCGATTGAACAGTATGTGGATCAGCCCGCGCTTTACAACGGTTTTCTCGGATGGGAGAGCGCGCTTTCAGATATCGGCACTTACGAGGGTGTGAGCGGCGGTTCCGTATCTTTCGCGGAAGATGAGGTTATTATCAAGGTGAATGTGCTTGGTTCCTCACACGCAGCGGATGTGGAGATCATTCTTGACAGTGCGCTGGCAACCTACATCGGAATCACCACCAACGTGCATTATTCCACGGGAGAGATCATGGCGAAGGCGGGCATGAATACCTTGATCGGTATGGGAACCGTGTTTGTGGTTCTGATCTTGATCAGCCTGATCATATCCTGCTTTACGTTTATCTCTAAATTTGAGAAGCGGCAGAAGAAGCAGGAAGCGCCGGCACCTGCGGCGGCAGCCCCTGTGGTGGAGCAGATTGCGGCAAAAGAAGAACTTTCCGACGATACAGAGCTTGTGGCGGTTATCGCTGCGGCTATCGCAGCCTATGAAGGCGCTGCGTCCACGGATGGTTTCGTGGTGAGATCCATCAGAAAATCTAATAAGAGCAAATGGCAGAATGCCTAAGAGTATAGGAGGATATCAAGATGAAGAATTATACAATTACCGTAAATGGCAGCGTATATGATGTAGTGGTGGAAGAGGGAGCGACAAGCGGCGCACCCGCAGCGGCGGCTCCGGCAGCGCCCAGAGCGGTTCCCAAGGCAGCTCCGGCTCCGGCAGCAGCACCCGCAGCAGGCGGCGCGGCAGGCAGCATTAAGATCGAGGCTGGCGCGGCAGGCAAAGTGTTCAAGATTGAAGCAAACGTAGGGCAGGCGGTAAAGAAAGGTGACGCTGTCGTGATCGTTGAGGCAATGAAGATGGAGATTCCTGTAGTTGCGCCCGAGGACGGCACTGTAGCAAGCATTAATGTAGCAGTAGGCGATGCGGTAGAGGCAGGCGCGCTCCTTGCAACATTGAACTAATTCTCAGCGCTTGTCCGTGCGGACATGCCGTTGAAACTAAAACTACAGGAGGTTAAAAACAATGTATATAGTTGATACGCTTAACAATCTGATACATCAGACCGCGTTCTTCAATCTGGAACCCGGCAACTATGCGATGATTGTGGTAGCTCTGGTATTCTTACTTCTGGCTATCAAGTTTGGTTTTGAACCGCTCCTGCTCGTGCCGATCGCTTTTGGTATGCTGCTCGTGAATATCTACCCGGATATCATGGCGCCTTACGGTGACGGCGGCGCAGGCGGTGGTCTGCTTTACTATTTCTACAAGCTGGATGAGTGGGCAATCCTGCCGTCCCTGATCTTTATGGGCGTCGGCGCCATGACGGACTTTGGTCCCCTCATTGCCAACCCGAAGAGCTTTCTTCTGGGTGCGGCGGCACAGTTTGGTATTTTCGCCGCGTACTTCGGCGCAATCTTCTTAGGATTTAACGATAAGGCAGCGGCGGCAATCTCCATCATCGGTGGTGCGGACGGCCCGACATCCATCTTCCTTGCAGGTAAGCTGGGGCAGACGACGCTGATGGGACCTATCGCTGTGGCAGCATATTCCTACATGGCGCTGGTGCCGATTATCCAGCCGCCTATTATGAAGCTTTTCACCACGGAGAAGGAGAGAAAGATTAAGATGGGACAGCTTCGTCCTGTCAGCAAACTGGAGAAGATCCTGTTCCCCATCGTGGTTACCATTGTGGTATCTTTGATTCTGCCTACGACGGCTCCCCTTGTCGGTATGCTGATGTTAGGTAATCTGTTCAGAGAGAGCGGCGTGGTGAGACAGTTGACGGATACGGCTTCCAACGCCCTCATGTACATCGTGGTTATCATCCTTGGTACTTCCGTGGGAGCGACTACCAGTGCGGAAGCGTTCCTTAACATGGCTACGATCAAGATCGTTATTCTCGGTCTGGCGGCGTTTATTTTCGGTACGGCGGCAGGCGTGCTCTTCGGCAAGCTGATGTGTGCTGTCACCAAGGGCAAGGTGAATCCGCTGATCGGTTCCGCGGGCGTTTCCGCAGTGCCCATGGCGGCGAGAGTGTCACAGAAGGTTGGTGCGGAGGCTGATCCCACAAACTTCCTGCTGATGCACGCGATGGGACCCAACGTGGCTGGCGTTATCGGTACGGCTGTAGCGGCAGGTACCTTCATGGCAGTATTCGGCGTATTCTAAACACAAATCGAACTTTTTCCGGTTGCGGGGACCGCTTCGCGACCTCGGATTTGGGATGAAAATATAAACTGAGAAAGGAATGAAAAATAATGGCAGAACAGATTAAAAAGCCGGTTGGAATCATGGAAACCGTTCTTCGTGACGCACATCAGTCTCTGATTGCGACCAGAATGCCTACCGAGAAAATGCTTCCGATCGTAGATAAAATGGATAAAGTCGGCTACCATGCTGTGGAGTGCTGGGGCGGCGCGACCTTCGACGCATCCCTCCGTTTCCTGAAAGAGGATCCGTGGGAGAGACTGAGAAAGCTGAGAGACGGCTTTAAGAATACCAAGCTGCAGATGTTATTCCGCGGTCAGAATATTCTGGGTTACAGACCTTACGCGGATGATGTGGTTTACGCGTTTGTGGAGAAGTCCATTGCAAACGGTATCGACGTGATCAGAATTTTTGACTGTCTGAACGATATCCGCAATCTGCAGGCTGCGGTAGATGCAACCAACAAGATTAAGAAACAGGAGGGCAGAGGCCAGTCCCAGATCGCGCTTTCCTATACCCTTGGAGACGCCTATACATTAGAGTATTGGGCAGATATGGCGAAGAAGATTGAGGAGATGGGTGCGGATTCCATCTGTATCAAGGATATGGCGGGTCTGCTCGTTCCTTACCGCGCGGCAGAGCTTGTTAAGACTTTGAAGGAGAGCACAAAGCTGCCGATCCAGCTGCATACGCACTACACATCCGGCGTAGCTTCCATGACGTATCTGAAAGCAGTTGAGGCGGGCGTGGATGTCATTGACTGTGCCATTTCTCCTTTCGCTCTGGGTACTTCCCAGCCTGCGACAGAGGTTATGGTGGAGACCTTTAAGGGCACTGAGTACGATACAGGATATGATCAGGAAATTCTGGCACAGATCGCAGATTACTTCCGTCCTTATCGCGAGGAGTGTATCGAATCCGGCCTGATGAGCACCAAGGTGCTTGGTGTTAACATCAATACACTGCGTTATCAGGTTCCCGGCGGTATGCTGTCCAACATGGTAAGCCAGCTGAAAGAACAGAAGGCAGAAGATAAATATCAGGATGTGCTGGAGGAGATCCCCAGAGTTCGTAAAGACTGCGGTGAGCCGCCTCTGGTTACGCCTTCCTCCCAGATTGTCGGTACGCAGGCGGTGTTCAACGTGCTGATGGGCGAGAGATACAAGATGGCGACAGGAGAGTTCAAGGATCTGCTCCGCGGCAATTACGGACAGACGGTTAAGCCTATGAGTCAGGAAGTAATCGATAAGGTTATTCCCGGCGAGAAGCGCTCTACCGCCCGCTCCGCTGAGGCGACCGGTCACACAGAGCCGGAGCTTGCAGGTTTGGAAGCAGAAATGAAAGAGTGGAAACAGCAGGACGAGGATGTACTGTCCTATGCCCTGTTCCCGCAGGTGGCGATCGACTTCTTCAAGTACCGTCAGGCACAGCAGGAGAAGGTTGACATGACCCAGGCTGATACCAAGAACGGGGCATACCCTGTTTAAGCACAAAGCAGAGCAGACAATAAAAAAAGTGATCTCGGAAGTTTACTTACAAGGGATCACTTTTTTGTTGTCCAGTCGGCGGGAGACGAACAACGAGGATTTGCGGAGCAAATTCGAGTGGTGGCTCTGCGTTTTGAGGAAGTTTTGTGTATTTAGATGCTTAATTTAGCTAAAGAACCTGTTTTTTCTCGGTTTCTGCGGCTTGTTGTGACTGGTGGTGTGTATTATAATTGAGATATTGCTGTTTTGACACTATTTATCCGGCTTTGACAGAAAGGACTATATTTCATGTTTCATCGAATTTTGACGGTAACACTGGCGGCGATGCTTGCCTTTGAAAGTCCTGTGACGGCTTACGCTGCACAGACCAATCCCGACCCGGTGGTTGGGAGTGCTGACGGGGCAGGCTCCACGGCAAGGGAGTCTGAAAACAATGACGAAATTTCGGGGGGGGGGCTAGTCGGTTCTTTGATAGAGGAGGAGCCGGCAGGGCAGCCGGAGGAACCCGGACAGGAGCCGGAGAATCCCGACGCGGAAGAGGCGAATCCGGAAGAGACTGAGATTCCCGATCCGGGGGAGGAAAATCCCGAGAATCCCGACAAGGGGGAGGAGAGTCCCGAAGAGCCGGAGGATTCTGACAAGGGGGAGGAAACCCCGGGGATGGAGGAAGAAATCCCCGAAGAGCCTGTGGATAACCTGCCGGAAGAGGACACGCCCATTGTGGATGAAGAAGAGTCTGAGCAGCCGGAAGAGGGGGAGAATACCGTCTCGGAGAACAGTGTATCGGAAAATACGCTGTCAGCGGCGGCTTTTTCCATGCGTGCCACGGAAGCTGAAGTGACGGCGCTTTCCTTTGACGCGCTCTCCAAAGACGGCGTGAAGATTACGCTGCCTGCCAAAACCGGCAGCACGAACAACTGGGTGTGGTATTCCTTTACCGCGCCAGAGGACGGAAGATATGCCTTCTATACCATAGAAGCTTATGACGCTTCTTTCTATCTGTGTGCGGAGCCGGACGAAGGTACTAAGATACGAAATGGGACGCCCCAGATAGGGACATCTCTCTGCACCAGCACGAACTATATGAGGAAAGGGGAAACCCTGTATATCGGAGCTTATACGGTTGGAAAGGACGGGGACGACGTCTTTACCCTGCGTGCGGCTGCCCAGACGCCGTTTACGAAGAACAGCGACGGAACGTATACGGCTGCGCTGCCGGAGGGGGATTCCATCACCTTAAGGGCAAAAGCGGGAAAAAGCCGAATGAAATTTGAGGTGGTGAAAGCGGCCCAAAGACAGTATGACTGGAGACCTTATTACTGCCCGGCGGACCATTCGGAAGGCGATACGCATACCGGCAGTGACTATACTGCAGATACGGACAGTCAAGGCGCACAGGTTTGTACGAACGCGCTTCTCAGAGGAACCTATGATACGGCATTTATGGTCAAACGCAGCACATTAACGAATAAGTTTGTGGCGTTTCTTAGCGGCATGGAGCCGTTTGCCGTAGAGGGGGCGGACAGTCAGGACGCTGTGTATGTACATAATGCGGTATGCGAGGAAAACTCGATTACACTGGAGCTGGAATCTCTGCTGAGAGACAGTTATGCGCTTGCCTGCCGGTATCAGCCTGCGGACGGTTCCGAGGAGGCGAGAGAGGAAGCGCTGACCAGCGGCTGGTATGCCTATGTCTTTGACGGGCTGAAAGCGGGGACAGCATATCGGTTTGAAATACGTGACCGAGGAAACGATATGCTTTTAAAGACAATGACGTATACCACGAAAGCGTCGGATCATCGTATCGAGATCGCCAACGCGAATGTTTCCGCTGATTTTTCCAAGCTGACATTGAAGGTAAAGCCCGTGTACAGCGGAACGGCGGAGAGTGTGGATTTTTCTGTCAGCATGAAGGATTCCCTGCAGGTGGAGCACAGCCTTAAGACGACGGCTGCGCTTAACGGGAAGGACCCGCAGGGGTATCTTGCGGTGACCTTTGATCTGGCGGATGAGGGGGTATTCCTGAAGCCGGGAGCGGTCTGTCCGGTGCAGGTCAGTATGCTCCATACAAACGGCGTGGCGGCTGCGGCGCCTGTGACCGTAAAAGCGACTGTGCCGAAGAACGCCTATGTCAATGCGGCGGATGTGGATTTTCGTATCGCACAGAACAAAGACGAGAAGCGGCACGCAGACTTAACCGTGACGCTTAAGGGGACGAAGCAGCCGGAAAAAGTATGTGTTTTTTATCGTCCTGTGGAGGAGAACAGGGTTTCCTACGAACACGAAGCCTTTCGCTTAACGGATGGAAAAATAACAGATTATGTCACGATGCCGGAGGAAAGCCTTGGTTCCGTCTGTGAGTTTACGCTGTCCGTTGGCGGTGTGACGATAACAAAGGAACTGACCATAGAAAACGACCTCGGCGTACATCTGGAGCGGGTGAATGCGTCTACGGATCAAACGGGGGCGTTTCATTTCGTGCGCACGTATCGAATCGCCGGGAGCGGGAAAGAAAAACTGACAGGCAGCTGTAATCTGCAGCTGCAGGTGCTGCAGAAGTACCCGAACGGTAAATGGATTTACGGAAATGAAGGGAAGAAGGTGGAGCTGAACGAGGCAAACGGTTATCAGGCGACCGTTTCGACCACGGCGCTTGGCTGGACGCCGGAGCCGGACACGGACTACCGTCTGCGCTGGGTATTGAGCCCGCCGGATGATAAGCAGTTGAATCTGCTTTCTGTATCTTATGAGAGTGTCCACACCGGAAAGCCACATATCACGATTGAGCGGGCGGGGGGCTCCCACACGTCCCAGAGACACACGGTGACGCTTGGGGCGGAGGACGCAGCCGCTTTGAAGGAGAGTGGGACCACGGTTGCCCTTTGCCGTTATCTCCGGGAAAAGGGCGCGCAGACCTACACGAAGAGTAGTGCGGATTATTTGCTGAGCGCCGAAAATAATTACAGCGATACACGGTCCTTTGACGGGTTGAAGGCGGATACGGAGTATGAGTTTTCCCTGCGCGACAGGAGCGGGGAAAAGGTCTATGCGACGGATGTGTTTCGGACGGCGAAGGATGGCAGGGCGCTGGCAGTCACCAAGACGGTCATTCATGTGAATGACGTGAGGGTGTACTATGCCCTGACAGGATTTGACAAGTATTCACAGGATTATGTCATGTGTTATTACAGACGGGCAGGCGTTTCCGGGGCGTGGAAGAAGAGCAATGCCTATCAGGCAACGAAGGATGGCTATTTTACCATGTCGGGTCTGAAAGAAAACACGGCTTATGAGTATGTGATCGGCATTGGTAAGTATAATGAAGAAGTGACTTATCTCACGCATACGGTGAGGGATACCGTCACCACGAGAATCGACACGCGCCGCATCGAAGTCAGCGCAAAGACCCGTATGACATCTGCGAGGGTTACTTATCAGATGTTTAATATGGATGTGACCGGCAACAATATCGTGACGTTTTTCTGGCGCGAGAAGGGACAGGAGCAATGGAAGAAGGAGGCGGAGGAGCAGTATTTTACGAACGAGGAGCGGAAGACTCTTTCACTGAGCGGACTGAAAGAAAATACGGTCTATGAGTATCGGGTCGGAATCGCGAAAACGTGGTCTGTGCCGGCGGATGATTTGATACACATCGCGGAGGGAGAATTTCAGACGGCGGAGGATAAGCGGACGGTGGAAATCGTGTCGGAGCCGAGAGCTTTCTCTGCGAGAGTGCGCTATACCCTAAGCGGCATGGAGAACGCGGATGACGGTTATCTTCTGGGGTACTTTAAAAAGGCTTCCGATGCGGATGAGGCGTGGAAAAGGGAATACACGGCGGAGACCGGCGACGAGGCGGCGGAAGGCGAGTTTATGCTTTGCGAGCTGGATGAAGATACGGACTATAAGCTGATTATGGGCCTTGGCGTGGACGAAAATACGACGTGGGACAGCTTAAAACATGCGGAAACCGTTACCGTTAAGACCACGCCCGACGGCCGCAGTCTGTCGGAGGCGGAAGCGGAGGTCGATGAGGCGAATGTGACCCTGCGGGTGAAATTCTCCGGGAATGTGGAGAGACACGCCTCTTATCTGCGCTTTTTCTATCGTGTCAAAGGGGAGACCGCCTACAAAAAAGTTGGCCGCGTGGTGAATGTGTCCGGTGTGGAGGAGGAGAACGCCGCCGTGACGCTCAGTGTGCTGTCGCTGTCACTGTCAAAGGGCACGGCGTACGAGTTCGCGGCTGTTCTGACCAATGATGGCGTGTGTGATAAGCCGGAAGATGTGACGAGAGACGCCTACAAGACGTTCGGCAGCTTTACCACGGCGGAGGCGGTGAAACCGGCAAGTCTTGGCATGTCGAAAGAGCAGTTGTATTTAAACGCAAATGCGCTCTATAAAAACGAAAAAGGATTCGGTTATGAGAATCTGAAAGTACAGTGGGAGCCGCTTACAGCGGATGCCGCTCTGGTCTGGGAAAGCAGCGACAAGGCGGTAGCCACGGTGACGAAGGACGGAAAGGTATCCGCTGTGGCGGCGGGCAAAGCCACGATCAAAGCCACATCTGTTTACGCGCCGGAGGTTTCCGCCTCCTGTGAGGTGACTGTGGGAGATTATCAGATCGGCAAAAAGGGCGTGGACGGCAGCGTATCCCTTGTGGATGGCGCGAAGCTGAATGCAGCGAGAGGCGAATCCTGCGAGGGTTATGTGCTCTGTAAAGCGGCGGGCGGAAATCCCGTGGAGGTCTCTTCCGCAGAGGTGTATTCCTGCAACGAATCCATTGCACAGTGGACGGACGGCGTGATTGCGACAAAGCGCGCGGGCGAGACCAGAGTGGTATTTACATCGGAGGCGGATCAGGTGCAGGCATTTCTGACTGTTTCTGTGAAGCCGACGACAGGTAAGGGCTTTGCGATTACGGGGTTTGAGTCGAAGTCTTCGAGCTTTCCGGCGTTGAAGGAGGATGAGAAGGACGCTGAGGGGCGCGAGCAGTATACGATGGCTTATTCATCGAAAAATAGCATTATTTATACTGCGCTGGGAGAGATTATGCCTTCCCGCCCCGGTTTTGACAGCGGGGATTTCAATTGGAGCATTGATCATACGGAAGTGGCGACGGTGGACGAGAACGGGGTGGTGACGCCCCTTAAGGCGGGCGACGCGGTGCTTCGCGTCGAGCCTAAAAACGCAGACGATACCGCCCTTTATAAGATGCAGGTCTGCGAGATCGCGCTGCATATCAAGGATTTGCCGCCGCAGGGGAATAACAGTTTATTCTATGCGCTGGAAAATACCCATAAAAAGCTGGGAGATGTGAAATTCCCGGAAGACTGGGCAGGGTGGAAATGGCAGTCCCCCGACACGCCCCTTGTCATCAACGGGGAGAACAGACTGTCCTATTCGTTTCTGGCAGTTTATACGGGGGAACAGTATTACCCGTATGAGAGGCTTGTCAGTGTGCAGATCGGCAGGGTGACGGGAATCACAGCCTATGAGAAGGAGGACGGAAATCATAACAACGTGCTGGAGGTGGGAACTGCGGACAGCGAGGGAAATCCGACGGAAGGCTCCGACTCCCTGACACTGTGCGTGGATTCCCTCTTCAACGGAGACATCAATCGCAACGAAATCCTGCACTATACATGGAATGTGGAAGTGAAGCAGCCGACAGGGCTTGTCTTGAAAGAAGGGGGGTACAGACTGGCGGCTGATGGGCGGCTGCAGAAGACCTTTACCGTGACGGCGGTGAAGAAGGGAAGCTATACGCTGACACCTGTTATTAAAGTGACAGATCCCAAGACGAACCGGGAGAAGGTGCTGGCAAAGACCAGTTTTAAGATCAGCGCCGTGGCGGAGAAGCAGGCATTTATCACGCTTGCGCCGGAGGAGACCGCAGGTGTCCAGGTGGAAGCGGGCGGACGGATCACGGTGGATTACAGCGGCGATGTGAAGACTTTCCGTATGCAGGCGGCGTTTTGTGACAGAAAAGGCGAGGAGGACGCTGCTTTTGAGAAGGTGAAGCTTGCGTGGAGCAGCTCGGATAAAAAGGTGGCGACGGTGAAGGCGTCCAAGGATACCCATTCGGCGGAGGTCAAGATCGTGGGGGACGGGCACACGATCCTGACGGCGAAGGTGAAGGATAAGGCGGGGCATACCGCCACGGCACAGATCGAGATCAGGAACCGCGCGCCCAGAGTGGATGTCTCTAAGGTGACGGTGAATCCCGCCTATGATTTTGACAGTGAGGAGGGAAGGCGGCTTGCCCGTGAAAACGGCGGGGCGGTCGAGGTCGTTCCTGTTTACGGAGTAGAGAAACATAATACGGTCAGACTTTGGAAGAGCGATAAAAAGACGATGGAGACGGATCTGGAGCTGCTTGCCTATGAAAAAGGCGGGAAATACTGTTATCTGATCTGCCCGACAGAATCCGTGGAGGAAAAGACCTATGACTGTTATCTGGGCGTGGAGAGCCCGGGTCTGCTGGCGGAACCCTTTTTCCACCCGCTCAAAGTGACGGTGAAGGCAAAACTGCCGCAGGCGACGGTGAAGTCGGTGCGTCCGGCAAACCTGTTCTATCGCACCGAGCCTGCGTCCGTGGATATCAGCATAGCGCAGAAGGGCGCTGCCGTAGAGTCTGTCAGATGGATGGACAGCGCGGAGGAGAACGGGTTCGCTTCCGAGCCGTCGGCGTATCCGTTTGACACGACGAAGAAGGGTAAGAATGTGGAACGCCTGTATTTTGCACAGGAGGGTATTCGGCTGACGGACAAGAAAAAGCCCGCGGAGCCGGGAATCGTATCGGGTAAAATAAAAATCAGGTATGCGGGCTACAAAGATGCGGTTGAGAAGCCGGTTTCCCTCAAGTGGAATTACAAAAAGCCGACGATTGTAGTCAAAGAGAAACAGGCCACATTGATCCCGTCTCTGGAGGAGCATGCAAAGGGCAATTTTGATCTGTACAACAATACAGAAAAGAAAAAGCTTCTCTACAAAGGAAACGGATCGAACGGATCAGACGACCTGCGCATCTGTTATACGGGACTGACCTTCCACAATGCGGATGTGAAAAGAGGAAGCCTGAGAGAATATACCTATGTGGGCGGTAAGACGAAGGGCATCGAAAAGCTGCAGATGACCATTGATTCCGACTACTGGCGGGAGCCTTTGTCTGCCGTGCACACCATAAAGTTTGCCAATCCCACGCCTTATCTGACGAAGCCGAAGCTGGTTATCAACACAAGGTATGTGAGTACGGCGTACACGGATATCGAGCTGAAAAACGCCTACACGGCAGCGCTCTCCTGTGACGATATTGTGATCGAAGGGAAAAATGCGAAATCACAGGCGTTATTGGATGAAGATATTCTGGAGATGGAGCAGGAGGGCAAGGGCAGCAACCGCATTGTGGTGCGGGCAAACAGGGCGCAGACCATGAAAAAGGAGTTCAAAAACGGCGCTTACGACTTTAAGGTGACGCCCTGCTTTTGCGACGCTTCGGGAAACCGCATCGAGGGAAAGACGCTGACTTTGAAAATACAGGTGACCGACAAGGCGGTTACCGCAAAGGTGAAGTTGTCCGGGAGTCTGGATCTGTCCAAGAAACCGGATAAACCAGAGGGAACAGACACCGTCAAAAACTATGTGGAAGTCAAGACTACCCCGCAAAATATCGGAGAAGACTATACGTATGATAACAAGAAAGGGCTTTCTCTGGTGGGAGAATACAGCAATTATTTTCAAATATGGTATTATACAAATATACCGGGAAGGTACCAGATAAGAGTGAAAGAGGATAAGGAGAGCAAACTGAAGGCTGGACAGCGCTACCGGCTGGCGATCTGCTTTACGCTCAATCTGGAGAACGGTGACACTGTTAAAGTCCAGACACCGACCTTTACCATCCGCCCCAAACAGTCCGTGCCGAAGGTCATTGTGCACGGCAATGCGCAGACGCTGTATGCGGGGAATGACGCCTTGGTAAGAACCTGCGGTTTCGAGCTGCCGGAAGGGATGGGATACCGCGTTAAGTCTGTTTCAGGCGGCATAGACTGCAATAAGGACGGAAAGCAGGATATAGAGCTTTCATGGGTGAAAGCGGATACAAAGGACAACTACATCTCGGCGGAATTGAAGCTTACGGACAGGGACGGCGCGCTGACGGTGGGCGGCATGAAAGGAAAAACATACACAATCCCTGTTCTCATAACGCTGGAGGGCAGGGACGGCATCGCCAAGGATGTAAAGACGAGCATCAAGGTGACGGTACGGCGGTAGATGCCGTTTAGAAACAGCTTAGGAATAGCGGTAACAAAACCAATAGTTAGCAGAAGGACAGTCCCGCGGAATTTTTCCGGGGGCTGTTTTTCTGTTGTTCTGTCTGGCAGCGCGCCCCTGTGTGTTTACATAGAATAGGATCGGAATGGATATGTTTTGACATTTTCTGTAAAAAGGGGTTGACGCAGGTTACATAATATATTATAATAACATACGTTACCAAAAGAAGCTGTAAAAGAGCTGCAAAAGAGTAGGAGAGGTACATTTTTATGGCAAGAAAAGAGACGATCACAAAAAACGACATACTGAACGCGGCCTTTGAGATGGCGCGGACGGATGGCTTCACGCAGGTGAGCGCGCGAACGCTGGCGGCGAGGGCAGGGTGCTCCACACAGCCGATTTTCCGTGTTTACAAGAATATGGAGGAGCTGGGAGATGATCTCTTTGCCAGAGCGATGGAATTTTTCAGCGCATATTATGAGGAGTTTCCGAAGCTGAACAATACGCCCTTCGTCAATCTTGGACTTGCTTATATCCGCTTTTCTCAGGAGGAGCAGAATTTATTCCGTCTGTTATTTTTGTCGGAAAACCGTCATGGAAAGAGTCTCTATGATATGCTGAATGGTAAGAACGGAGCGGTGGTGCGGGAGATCAACAGTGCGAAAATATTTGGCTGCAAAGACCCCAGCGGTATGTTTATGAAGATGTGGATCTTTATTCACGGGGCAGCCTGCATGACTCTGACAGGAGATTATGATCTGCAGGAAGAGGATACCGTCAAACTTTTGGAGGAGTCCTACAACGCATTCCAGAATGTATGAGAATGAATCTGATCTTCTGGAAGAAGGGTTAGGCTATGGCGATAGAGAATCGGTATGACATCATAACGAGAATCAATGAATATTATGGCAGGATGAGCAAAGGACAGAAAGCGATCTCTGCTTTTATTTACGATCATTACGATCAGGCTGTGTTTATGACTGCGGCGAAGCTGGGAGATACGGTGGGGGTAAGTGAATCCACTGTGGTGCGCTATGCCATGTTTATCGGGTACAACGGGTATCCGGAGTTTCAGAGGGATCTGGAATACTGGGTGCAGAACAAAATCAATTCTGTGCAGAAAATCGGTGCGAAGTACGGCAAGAGCAGCCAGTCGGAGATTTTGAACTCTGTTTTACAGTCAGATATCGAGAAGATTCAGGACACCATCCACAATCTGGATCCCACGGCGTTTGAGACGGCAGTAGATATCATTCTCGCGGCAAAGACGGTCTATATTATGGGCGTCAGAAGCTGTGAACCGCTGGCAGACTTTCTGCAGTTTTATCTGAATATGATCCGGGGAAATGTGGTGCTTCTCAGGACAACAAGCGTTTCGGAAACCTTTGAACAGATGATCCGTATCGACGAGCAGGACGCTTTTGTGGGCATCAGTTTTCCGAGATACTCCATGAGGACCCTGAAGGCGATGGAGTTTGCAAACGACAGGAACGCCAAGGTGATCGCGGTGACGGATTCGGTGCATTCGCCGATGAATCTCTATTCATCCTGCAATCTGTTTGCCAGAAGCGATATGGTTTCCATCGTGGATTCTCTGGTGGCGCCCTTAAGCATGATAAACGCGCTGGTGGTGGCGATGTGCCTGAAGCAGCCTGAGGAAGTGAAGGAAAATCTGAAGAATCTGGAAGAGGCTTGGAACAATTATCAGGTTTATCTGAATGATGAAATTAACTTTATAGATGAGGAGCCGATGCTGAATTATCCGCTTCGGAAAAGGTCAGAGAGTGAAAAGAACTTCTAAAGCTCAGCAGCATAGGCTGCATCGCTAAGAAGTTCTATGTTTCACTCAAGAGAATGCCTGAAAAGCGGCATTCTCTGCACAGTGAAGGCACAGAGGGAAAGCATATGCGTATGGACGGGAATCAGGCGGTCGTGATCGGCGGCGGCGCTGCGGGAATGATGGCGGCGGCTGCGGCGACGGAGAACGGACGCCCTGTTGTTTTATTAGAGAAAAATGAAAAACTTGGCAAAAAGCTCTACATCACAGGAAAAGGGCGCTGTAATGTGACAAATGCCTGCGGGCGGGACAAGTTTTTTGAAAATATAGTGAGCAATCCGAAATTTCTATACAGCGCTTTCCATGCGTTTGATAACAAGCGGTTGGAAACATTTCTGGAAGATAACGGATGTCATTTAAAAGAGGAGCGGGGGGAGCGTGTGTTTCCTGTTTCGGATCACGCGTCGGATGTGACGGCGGCATTTGAGCGGCATCTGAAGAAAAAAGGGGTGCAGGTGCAGCTGCGCAGCGAAGTGCGTGCGATCGAGACGGACGGCGGAAAAATAACAGGTGTGCGGCTTGCGGACGGCAGCGTGATCCCCGCGGGGACGGTGATTGTGGCAACGGGCGGTCTGTCTTATCAGAGCACGGGTTCTACCGGGGACGGACACCGGATGGCGCGGGAGCTGGGGCATAAGGTGACAGACTGCACGCCAGCGCTGGTATCTCTGGAGACGGAAGAAGACTGGTGCAAAAAATTACAGGGGTTATCCCTCAAAAATGTGACCCTTACCATGGGCTGCGGAAAGAAAAAGCTGTATCAGGGATTCGGGGAGATGCTCTTTACCCATTATGGGGTGAGCGGACCGCTTGTTTTGTCCGCCAGCAGCTATTACGGGAAAAAGAAAGGGACGGAAGCGGTGGTCCTGACAATAGATCTGAAGCCCGCGCTCACGCAGGAACAGCTTGATAAAAGAATACTGAGGGACTTTGAGGAAAACAGGAACCGGCAGTTTAAAAATGCGCTGGGCGGGCTCTATCCGGCGAAGCTTGTTTCTGTTATGATAGAGAGGTCGGGCATAGATCCCGAGAAGAAGGTGCATGAGGTGACGAAACAGGAGAGAAGGCGTCTGGCAGCGCTGACAAAGGCGTTTACCTTGCAGGTGCGCGGGAAGCGGGGCTTTGAGGAGGCGGTGATCACGCAGGGCGGCGTGTCGGTGAAGGAGGTCAACCCTTCTACCATGGAGTCCAGACTGGTGCGCGGGCTTTATTTTGCGGGAGAGGTACTGGATCTGGACGGGCTGACAGGCGGTTTCAATCTGCAGATTGCATGGTCTACGGGATATCTTGCCGGGAAGTGCTGTGCGGAAGAGGAAGGAGAAAAATAACACATGGGATTTAATATTGCGATTGATGGACCCGCGGGAGCGGGAAAGAGTACCATAGCAAAGATGATAGCGGCAAAGAAAGGCTATATCTATGTGGACACGGGGGCTATGTACCGCGCCATGGCGCTGTATCTGCTGAGGGAGAATGCGTCCCTTGGGCAGATTGATGAGAAATGTCAGGGGGCTGATATCACCATAGGTTATGACAACGGTGAGCAGGTGGTGTACTTAAACGGTGAAAATGTAAACGCCTATATCCGCACGGAGGAGGTGGGCAGGATGGCTTCTGTCAGCAGCCCGAATCCTAATGTGCGGAAAAAGCTGACGCAGCTGCAGCAGAAGCTGGCGGCGGAAGCGGATGTGGTGATGGACGGGCGCGATATCGGCACCTGTGTGCTGCCGGACGCGCAGGTGAAGGTGTATCTGACGGCGGACAGCCATGAGCGGGCGATGCGCCGCTATAAGGAGCTTACGGCGAAGGGGGAAAACTGCGACCTGGAAACCATCGAGAGAGATATCATAGAGCGTGACAGGCAGGATATGACGAGGGAGATTTCCCCCCTGAAGCAGGCGGAGGACGCGGTGCTGATCGATTCCTCGCACATGACGGTGGAGGAAGTGGCGGATGCCATCATATCTCTGTGCACAACGTGAAAAGCTCACGTGGGAGAATGCCGGAGGAAGGCATTCTCCGTATATGGAGGATGTCTATGGAAGTGATTTTAGCTGAGCACGCGGGGTTCTGCTTCGGCGTACAGCGGGCCGTGGATACCGTCTATGAACAGATTGGGAAACGGGAAGAAGAGGGGCGCCCGATTTACACGTTCGGGCCGATTATACATAATGAGGAAGTCGTGGACGACCTACAAAAGAGCGGTGTGTGTGTGATAGAATCCCTTGCGGACGCGGGGCGGATCCCGGAGGGGGAGCGGGGCACGGTGATTATCCGTTCCCACGGGGTGGAAAAGAGCGTCTGCGAGAGTCTGAAGGAACTCGGATTCGATGTGGTGGACGCCACCTGTCCCTTTGTGAAACGGATCCACAATATTGTGGAGAAGGAGAGCGCGGCGGGCAAAAGCATCGTGATTGTCGGCAACGCGGGGCACCCGGAGGTGGAGGGTATCAAGGGCTGGTCAGCGTCCCCGACGTACATCGTAGGATCCGTGGAAGAGGCGGAAAATCTCGGGTACGGACCCGGAGAAGAGCTGTGTATTGTTTCGCAAACGACATTTAACTACAAGAAATTTCAAGATGTGGTTGAAATTTTCAAGGAAAGAGGTTACAATGGTAGTGTTGTGAATACTGTATGTAACGCTACGGAAGTGCGACAGGCCGAGGCCAGAGAACTTGCGGCACGGGTTGATGTTATGATAGTGATAGGTGGGACTCATAGTTCTAATACAAAGAAACTCTATGAGATTTGCAGGCAGGAGTGCGAAATGACCTACTATATACAGACGCTCGACGACTTGCATTTAAGGTTACCTGAATCTGTCCGACTGGTGGGTATTACAGCAGGGGCGTCCACCCCAAACAATATTATCGAGGAGGTTCAAAATTATGTCAGAATTAACTTTTGAACAAATGTTAGAGGATTCATTAAAAACAATACACACAGGAGAGGTTGTTGAAGGTACCGTTATCGATGTAAAGCCGGAAGAGATCATTCTCAACATCGGATATAAGTCAGATGGCGTTTTGACGAGAAATGAATATACAAACGAACCCAATGTAGATTTGACAACCATTGCGAAGCCCGGAGACACCATGGAAGTGAAGGTGCTGAAGGTGAACGACGGTGAGGGACAGGTTCTCCTTACCTACAAGCGTCTCGCTGCAGACAGAGGCAATAAGCGCATCGAGGAAGCTTACGAGAACAAAGAAGTGCTCACGGCAAAGGTGGCGCAGGTGCTGGACGGCGGCTTGAGCGTCGTTGTGGAAGAGGTAAGAATCTTTATTCCTGCAAGCCTTGTGTCCGACACGTATGAGAAAGATCTGAACAAGTACGCGGGTCAGGAGATCCAGTTCGTGATCAGTGAGTACAATCCTAAGAGAAGAAGGTATATCGGCGACAGAAAGCAGCTCATCCTTGCTGAGAAGGCAGAGATGCAGAAGAAACTCTTTGAGACGATCAAAATCGGTGACACCGTGGAAGGTACGGTTAAGAACGTGACAGATTTCGGCGCGTTTATTGATCTGGGCGGCTGCGACGGTCTGCTCCACATCTCTGAGATGTCCTGGGGCAGAGTGGAGAATCCGAAGAAGGTATTTAAGGTTGGCGACGTGGTGAAGGTGCTGATCAAAGATATCTCTGGCACGAAGATTGCATTGAGCCTTAAGTTTGAAGATAAGAATCCTTGGAGGGATGCGGCAAACAAGTATGCAGTAGGCACAGAGGTTACCGGCAGGGTGGCGCGCATGACGGATTTCGGTGCGTTCATTGAGCTGGAGCCGGGCATTGACGCATTGCTTCATGTGTCCCAGATCTCCAAAGAACATATTGATAAGCCCTCCGATGTACTGAAGAGCGGCGAGGAAGTGACGGCAAAGGTCGTTGACTTCAACGAGGCGGACAAGAAGATCAGCCTAAGCATCAAGGCGATGTTCGCTCCCGAACCGAAAGCTGAGAAAGCGGAAGATGAGGACGTTGTCTCTGTAGATATTGACGCGGTGATCGCGGAGGAGAGCGGGGACGCTGCAGAGTAAGACATAACAGGCATAAACAGTCAAATTTTTCATAATGAATAAAGGCGGTGGGAACCCATGGCATATGACTATGAATACTTTAAGAAAGCGGTTTATGACCTTACAAAGATTGATCTGAATGCTTACAAGGAAAAGCAGATGAAGCGTCGGATCGATACGCTGATTTCCAAAAATAAGGTTGTCGGTTATGACAACTATGTTTCGGTACTCAAGAACGATAAGGCGAGATTTGATGAGTTTGTCAACTACCTGACCATCAATGTGTCTGAGTTTTACAGAAATGTGGACCAGTGGCAGCTTCTGGACAAAGATATCTTTCCGGAGCTGATCCAGCGCTACGGTAAGAACTTAAAGATATGGAGCGCGGCATGTTCGACGGGCGACGAACCCTACTCTCTGGTGATGGCGCTGTCCAGACATGTGCCGGTCAATCAGATTAAGATTTACGCGACGGATCTGGATAAGCAGGTGATCGAGAAGGCGAAGATGGGTCTGTACGCGGAGAAGAGCGTTGCTGGTGTGCCGGCGGATCTGAAGAAGAAGTTCTTTACGAAGGTTGGTCCTTCCTATCAGATTTCAGATGAAGTGAAAAGCAGGGTGGAATTTAAGGAACACAATCTGCTGAAGGATACATATCCCACGGATTTCCATCTGATCGTGTGCCGTAATGTGCTGATCTACTTTACGGAGGAGGCGAAGGACGAGGTGTTCCGCAAGTTCCAGAAGAGCCTTAAGCCGGGCGGTTATCTGTTCATAGGCAGTACCGAGCAGATCATCAACCACAAAGAAGTGGGTTTTGAACGGAAAAATTCGTTCTTCTATCAGAGACCAATGTGAGTTTATAAATTGAAGTGGGCAGCGATTCGTCGCTGCCCTTCGCTATGTCTGAATATACATCTGGAAGTCCGGGATTTAGTATGTCTTTGCCATTTTTCCCAATAGATACTGCGCGTAGCGGGAGAAGAGTTCCCGGTCTGTTTTGCGCTCGTCGGTGAGTTCAAAGAAAAGTTCATGGCTCTTGTAGTCCCGTTTGAAGAAAGGCTCGATCAATATATCCCATTGAGGGAGAAAGTGACCGTACTTGCGTGTATAGCATGTGGCGGCTGTCGCCTGCGTGCGGTGCGAGGGATCCACAAAGGAGGATACCGACTTGTGGAGGGCGATGTCTTCCTCCGGCAGATAGTAGTAGTCTTTATAGCTGGCGTAGAAATATTTCATCTCTTCCTCATAGAGCGGCACTTTCAGAATGCCGTCATTTTTTTCCCCGCTGAAATAACAGCCGTTTGCCAGATTGGACAGGGAAAAGGGAAGAGGAGCAGGCAGCGCCAGTTTCATAAGCAGTTCCTGCTTTTCCTGACCATGGTAGTCAGTATAGCTGTTTGCCTGCACTTTCTTCGCGCGGATATTTCCGTTAAAAAGATCATAGAATGCCAGAAGGGGAAGGAGCTGCAGCATTCCCCGGATATCGTCGCGGTTGTGCAGAAGCAGAAAGCCGCGGGCGTCCTGAGACGGGTTTTCCACATAGTTTCTGTATACTTCGATCAGTTCGCCGCCGTGGAAACGGTCCTCCCTTTGAACGCCGAGCAGGGTCTCCAGCGTTTTCTGCTTGCAGTTTGGCACGTGCAGGAACGCCTTGTAGGGCGAAATGCGTTTATACAGATCAATTCCCTCGAAACTGTCAAAGGTATGCGGCAGCTTATGCTGTTCGCATTTCTGCAGAAGGTAGGGCAGGTCGAAATTGTTGCCGTTAAAGTGGATCAGATGGGTGAAGGAGCCGGCAAAGTCAAAGAAAGCTTCAAGCAATGCAGCTTCCTCTGTGGGACTATCGCAGAACCACTGTCTGATCTGCCAGTTTCCATCCGCGTAAAACGCTGTTCCGATGAGATAGAGCGAGGAGCTTTTTGCGGTAAATCCTGTGGTTTCAATATCTATAAACAGAAATTGATCCAGAGGAGCGATGCGCTCCATGGGATAGCCGATGGTAAAAGATTCCAAAGTATAATTTTCTATTTGCATGATTTCCTCCGCATAAAAGACTGACATATATCTGAGGATAGTTTAGCATATTTTTTGAAATAGCAGTAGTTTTTTTCGTCGAAAAATAGTATATTTATAATAGCGGTTCCATCAGAATCAAGGTGTGGACTGAATGCGAAAGGAGCAGGGTTACAGGTATGGCTAAATTAACATTTAACGGCGGCATACATCCCTACGACGGAAAGGATTTGTCGAAGGATAAGCCTATCAGGGCGGTGCTGCCCAAGGGAGATCTGGTGTACCCGTTGTCCCAGCATATCGGCGCGCCTGCGAAACCGGTCGTGGAGAAGGGCGACCATGTTTTGACAGGGCAGAAGATTGCGGAGGCAGGCGGCTTTGTTTCCGCGCCGATCTACGCGACGGTATCGGGCACGGTGAAGGCGATTGAGCCGAGGCGCGTGGTCACTGGCGACAGCGTGATGAGCATTATTATTGAAAACGACGGGCTTTACGAGGAAGTGGAGTACCCAGAGCGCAAACCTCTCGAGGAGATGACGCGGGAAGAGATTATCGAGTGTGTGAAGGAGGCGGGTATCGTCGGTATGGGCGGTGCGGGTTTCCCCACTTTTATCAAACTCTCGCCCAAGGAGCCGGAGAAGATTGATTACGTGATTGCGAACTGCGCAGAGTGCGAACCTTATCTGACGTCCGATTACCGCAGGATGTTAGAGGAGCCGGAGAAACTGGTGGGAGGTCTCAAGGTTTCCCTGAAGCTGTTTGAGAACGCCAGAGGGATTCTGGCGGTGGAAGATAACAAACCGGATTGTATCGAACTTTTAAAAAATCTGACGAAAGATGAGCCGCGTATCAGCGTGAAGGAGCTTAAGACCAAATATCCGCAGGGCGCAGAGCGGCAGATCATATACGCGACCACGGGACGTGCCATCAATTCTTCCATGCTTCCCGCAGATGCGGGCTGTGTGGTGAACAACGTGGATACGGTGGTGGCGATCTATCACGCGGTGGTGGAAGGGAAACCGTTGATGAACCGTATCGTTACGGTGACCGGCGATGCCATTGCGGACCCGTGTAACTTTATTGTGCGGATCGGCACGAATTACCATGAACTGGTGGAGGAGGCGGGCGGCTTTAAACAGGAGCCTGTCAAGGTTGTGTCCGGCGGACCGATGATGGGGTTTGCCCTCTTCGGGCTGGATGTGCCCACGACCAAGACGGCGTCTGCGCTTTTGTGTCTCACGGAGGATGAGGTGTCCCGCATGGAGCCGTCCGCCTGCATCAATTGCGGACGCTGCGTGGAAGTCTGTCCGGGGCGGGTGGTTCCAAGGCTTCTGGCTGATTATGCGGAGCACTATGACGAGGAAGCGTTTTTGTCCCACGACGGCATGGAATGCTGTGAGTGTGGCTGCTGCAGCTTTGTCTGTCCGGCGAAGAGACCGCTGACGCAGACCATCAAATCCATGCGCAAGATGCAGCTTGCCAAGAAGAAAAAATAGTAGAAATAAAAGGAGCATAGACTGAAGAGATGAGTGATTTAATGAAAGTGTCATCCAACCCTCATGTCAGATCGAAGTCCACCACAAGCAGTATTATGCTGACTGTGGTGATCGCCCTTCTTCCGGCGGCTGGATTTGGCATTTATAACTTCGGCCCGAAGGCTCTGCTGCTGATTCTGGTGACAGTGGCATCCACGGTGGCGACGGAGTTTGCGTTTGAGAAGATCTGTAAGAAAAAAATAACCATAGGAGACTATTCCGCGGTGGTGACGGGACTGCTTCTGGCTTTGAACCTGCCTGTGTCCGCACCATGGTGGATCGGCGTGGTAGGCGGCGTGTTCGCCATTCTGGTGGTGAAGATGCTGTTTGGCGGCATCGGACAGAACTTTATGAACCCGGCGCTGGGCGCGCGGTGTTTCCTGCTGATTTCCTTTACGTCCATTATGACGAATTTCGACTGTGACGCGTACACGGGGGCAACGCCTCTCGCCGCTTTGAAGAGCGGGGAGTCTGTCAACATTCTGGATATGGTGATCGGCCGCACGGCGGGAACCATTGGTGAGACATCCATGATTGCCATTGTGATTGGCGCCTGCATTTTGATTTTGTTCGGGATTATTGATCTGCGGATCCCGGGTACTTATATTGTGACGCTGGCAGTCTTTGTGACGCTGTTCGGCGGCAGGGGCTTTAACTGGCCCTACATATCCGCCCATCTTTCAGGCGGCGGTCTGATGCTCGGCGCGTTCTTTATGGCGACGGACTATGTGACGAGACCGATCACGAAAAAAGGACAGTATGTGTTCGGCTTTTTGCTGGGCGTCCTGACGGGGATTTTCCGTATCTTCGGTCCCTCCGCGGAGGGAGTGTCTTACGCGATCATCATCGGCAACCTCTTAGTGCCGCTGATTGAGAAGGTCACTCTTCCGAAAGCATTTGGTAAAGGAGGAGAGAAGGCATGAAAGAAATGATGAAAAATACGGGGATTCTGCTGGCGATCACGCTGATAGCAGGACTCCTTCTCGGTCTGGTTTATCAGGTGACGAAGAACCCCATTGCCGAACAGGAAGCGAAGGCGAAGGAGGCGGCGTGTCAGGAAGTATTTCAGGATGCACCATCATTTGCCATGATAGGCGTGGAAGCGCTGCCTGCAGGCTGGAACGAAGAAGGCTATGCGCAGGAGAGCGTCGATGAGGTGATGGAGGCGAAGGACGCATCCGGTGAACTGCTTGGCTATGTGATCACGGTGACGACGAAAGAAGGTTACGGCGGCGATATCAGATTTTCCATAGGCGTGCGTCTGGACGGGACAGTAAACGGCATATCGATCCTTTCCATTGCCGAGACGGCAGGTCTTGGTATGCAGGCGGAAGCGGTTCTGAAGCCGCAGTTTGCGGATAGGAATGTGGAAAAATTTGCCTATACCAAAAACGGCGCGTCGGCGGACAATGAGATCGACGCCATCTCCGGCGCGACCATCACGACGAATGCGGTGACCAATGGGGTCAACGCGGGATTATACTATTTCCAGACGGTGTTGGGAGGAGGTAGTGCAAATGAATAGTGCAAAGGAACGTCTCATAAACGGTATTGTAAAGGAGAACCCGACCTTTGTCCTGATGCTGGGCATGTGTCCCACGCTGGCGGTGACAACCTCGGCGATCAACGGGCTTGGTATGGGTCTGACCACGATGGTGGTGCTGGCACTGAGTAATGTGTTTATATCCCTGCTTCGGAATATCATCCCGGATAAGGTGAGAATCCCGGCTTTTATCGTGATTATCGCTTCGTTCGTGACGATGGTGGAGCTGCTTTTGCAGGGCTTTATCCCCTTCCTCTATGACGCGCTCGGCATTTACATTCCGCTGATCGTGGTAAACTGTATTATCCTCGGGCGCGCGGAGGCATACGCTTACAAAAATCCCGTGATTCCGTCACTGTTTGACGGCATCGGCATGGGACTCGGCTTTTCCGTGGCGCTGACCTGTATCGGTGCGGTGAGGGAGCTTCTGGGCGCGGGTGAGATCTTCGGCATTCATGTGATGCCGGAAAGCTTCGTGCCGGTGAGCATCTTTATCATGGCGCCGGGCGCGTTCTTCGTGCTGGCGCTTCTGACGGCGATCCAGAACAAGGTGAAGATTGCCGGGGAGCGGAAAGGAAAGGATATGTCAAAGATCCAGTCCGGCTGCGGAAACGACTGTCTGAACTGTGCGGACACGGGCTGTGCGAAACGTCTGATCGACGAGACGAAGGGAGAGGAGGAGAAGAAGAATGATTAAAGAATTGTTGGTGATTTTGATTGCGTCCTCCCTTGTCAATAATGTGGTGTTAAGCCAGTTTCTGGGGCTGTGCCCCTTCCTTGGCGTGTCCAAGAAGACGGAGACGGCGACGGGTATGGGCGTGGCGGTTATCTTTGTCATCACGCTCGCATCGGCGGTGGCGGGAGCGATCTACCAGTTCATCCTGCAGCCTTTTCATATCGAATATTTACAGACCATCGTGTTTATTCTGGTCATCGCGGCGCTTGTGCAGTTTGTGGAAATGTTCTTAAAGAAGTTTATTCCGGGGCTGTATCAGTCGCTGGGTGTGTACCTGCCCCTGATCACCACCAACTGCGCGGTGCTTGGTGTGGCGCTGACCAATGTGCAGAAGAATTACGGCATACTGACCGGGATAGTCAATGGCTTTGCGACGGCAGCCGGTTTCACCATTTCCATCATTATTCTGGCGGGAATCCGGGAGAAGCTTAAGTACAATGATATACCGGAATCCTTTCAGGGGATGCCGATTGTGCTGGTGACGGCAGGATTGATGGCGATTGCGTTCTGTGGATTTTCGGGACTGCTTTAGGGGGAGGTTAATATGGACATAGCGGGAATTTTGATGGCTACGGGGATTGTGGGAGCGGTCGGCTTATTCGTCGGTTTGTTCCTCGGCGTGGCTGGTATCAAGTTTAAAGTAGATGTGGATGAGAGGGAGGAAGCCATTCTGGGCGTCCTTCCGGGAAATAACTGCGGCGGCTGCGGCTACGCGGGATGTTCCGGGCTGGCGGCTGCGATTGTAAAGGGGGAGGCACCCACAAACGCCTGCCCCGTGGGCGGCGAGAAAGTGGGCGCGCAGGTGGCGCAGATCATGGGCGTGGAAGCCGGCGAGAGCGTGCGCATGGTTGCCTTTGTGAAATGCCGGGGTGACAAGGAGCGCACCCGTGTGGACTATGACTATACGGGCATTGAGGACTGTGCCATGGTTGCCTTTGTGCCGAACGGCGGACCGAAATCCTGCAACGACGGCTGTCTCGGCTTTGGAAGCTGTGTGAAGGCATGTCCTTTCGACGCGATCCATGTGGTAAACGGCGTTGCCGTGGTGGATAAGGAAGCGTGCAAGGCGTGCGGCAAGTGTGTGGCGGCGTGCCCGAAGCATCTGATCGAGCTGATTCCCTACGACGCGAAGCATGTGGTGGCGTGCAGCTCGAAGGAGAAAGGGCCTGTGACCATGAAGGCGTGCGATGTGGGCTGTATCGCCTGTCAGCTCTGCAAGAGGAACTGTCCGGCGGACGCGATTGTGATTGAGGATTTCCACGCGATTATCGATCAGGAGAAATGTACCGGATGCGGGACGTGTAAGGAGAAATGCCCGAAGAAGGTCATCGTATAGAAAACGGGGGAACGGTAAGATGGAAGGACAGTTGAAGGGCGGGACGGTTCTCACTTCCGAGAGCGGTAACAGATATACGGTGAAACAACTGCTCGGCGCCGGCGGGCAGGGGGAAGTGTATTCGGTGGAGTCCGAAAATAAGCTGTATGCCTTGAAATGGTATTATAAGAATACCGCCACCAGAAACCAGAAAGAAATTCTGGACAATCTGATTCAGAGCGGTGCGCCGGACGACTCTTTCCTGTGGCCGCAGGATATGATTTTCCGTGCGTTCGGGGAATCTTTCGGCTACATTATGCCGCTTCGCCCGAAGAGTTACCGAAGCATTGTGGATATGATGAAGAGAAAGGCGGAGCCTTCCTTTTACTGCCTGTGCAGAGCGGCTTATCATCTGACGAGGGGATATAACGCGCTGCACGGGAAGGGTTACAGCTACCGGGATATCTCTTTTGGCAATGTCTTTTTTGATCCCGACACGGGGGATGTCTTGATCTGCGATAACGATAATGTTTCCTATAACGGGGCGAAAACCGGGGTGTACGGCACGCCCCGCTTTATGGCGCCCGAGATTGTGACGGGTAAGGAGAAGCCGTCAAGAAATACGGATCTCTTTTCCCTTGCGGTGCTGCTCTTCTATATGTTTATGTTAAACCACCCGTTGGAGGGCAGGAGGGAGGCGCGGATCAAATGTATGGATATCCATGCCATGAACATGCTGTACGGAACCGATCCGCTGTTTATTTTTGACCCGGACAACAATGACAACAGACCCCTTGCCGGGTATCAGGATAATGCCTTGATTTTCTGGGATCTGTATCCGCAGCAGCTCAAGGAGCTGTTCATCACATCCTTCACCGTGGGGCTTGCACAGCCGAACCGCCGGATTACGGAGGGCAGATGGATGGAGACCTTTGCGAACCTGATGTCCGGCATTATGCTCTGCCCCAATTGTGGCTGCGAGGTTTTTTACGATGCGCAGAAGGAAGAAAACGGCGTCGCGCATATGTGCTGGGGCTGCCAGAAGGCGGTGACGGTTCCGCCCAAAATCGTGATTGGAAAAAGCACCGTACTGCTTATGTCCAACACAAAACTGTACAGACACCATATCGAGGGAAATTATGATATGGAGACAAAGGTCGGAGAAGTGGTACAGAATCCGGCGAACCCGAAGCTGTGGGGGATTAAAAATCTGTCCGGGGATAACTGGACTTACATCAAGGCGGACGGCACACAGGTTCCCGTGCCGCCGGGGCGCTCGGCGGCGATTGCCATGGACACGAAGATCGACTTCGGGCAGATGACAGGAGAATTTCATGGAGGGGCATGATCACAGGTATGGAAGACGATAAGATTCTGGCGGACATGGTACGCGACTATTCCGACGCGCTTTCAGACAGAAAGAGGCTGCAGGCTCTTCTTCTGGATTTTTTTCCGCAGGACAGGCGGAAGAGAAATCTTCTGATGATTGTATTTGACGATGGTATTGTGGATGAAATGAGGGGGCTTTCCCGGATTGATAAAATGACGCTGCACCGTTTTGTCAGATCCATTGAGATGGGATATGACATACGGACGAAAAGCGCCGAGGCTGCCGTGGCGGCATGGGTAAACGCGCTGGGGCTTTCCATGGAAGAGAAAGAGGAAAAAAGGGAAGAGACGGCTGTGTCTGCCGGCGGACAGGAACCGTTCCCGCTTGTGAAAACGGAGTGGGAGCCCTGCGAGAGTGACAGCTTGTATGAATATGAGGAGACATCGAGGGGGCTGCGGATTCTGAAATACGATGATTTCGACGAGCCTGTTGTGGTGATTCCCAATGTCATCGAAGGGAAAAAGGTGATTGCGGTCGGAAATTATGCCTTTAAAGGGTGCGTCGGCATCGAGAAGATCATTGTTTCCGAGGGAATTGAGATTCTGGGGAACGGCGTATTCTTAAACTGCAGGGGCTTAAAGGAAGTATCTCTTCCGACGTCGCTGCGGGGAATCGGCAGCACGGACGCCACAGGCTGTCCCAAAATCCTTGGCTGCGAGATCAAGTATGAGGGCGCGTTCGAGTACAGCGGGCTGGAATCCGTAACGGTGCCGGAGGGCGTAAAATATATCGGTGAGAACAGCTTTGCCGGCTGTGGCGGACTGAGACGGGCGGTACTGCCCGGCAAGCTGAAAGAGATCAGGGAAAATACCTTCCGCTGGTGTAAAAGCCTGCGGGAAGTGACGCTCCCGCGGGAGCTGGATGTGGTACGGATATCGGCGTTTGAAGGCTGTGACACCCTGCGGACGGTTGACATTCCGGAAGGGGTGACCGCCATTGAGGAGGGCGCTTTTGCGGGATGTAAAAGGCTGGAAAGCATTTATATACCGGATTCCGTGGTGGAAATCGGCGGCGGAAAAGGGACGGGCTTTTTAAAAACGTTCGGGGAACCCGACGAGCGGCACGAGAATTTTACAATCCGCTGTCATATCGGCTCTTATGCGATGCAGTTTGCCAGAGCACAGCAGATCAGATGCGAACGCGCATAAATGTAAGGAGGAACGATTATGGGAGAAATGAAAAGACCGGGAGGAGAGCTGGCGAGCAGACCGCTTCACTTTTTCTGGATTGTGGACTGTTCCGGCTCCATGTATGGGGAGAAGATCGGCACGGTGAATCATGCCATCCAGTCCACCATACCGGAGATGGTATCCGCGGCGGAAAACAATCCGAACGCGCAGCTGATGATACGGACTCTGAAATTTTCTACCGGGGCTTCATGGGTGACAAGCAATCCTGTCAAAGTGGAAGATTTTGCGTGGGACGATCTGGAGGCTGTGGGCGTGACAGATCTGGGAAAGGCATTTGAACTGCTGGCGGCGCAGCTCACGATCCCGCCGATGTCAGACCGGGCGCTTCCGCCCGTACTTGTGCTTTTGTCCGACGGACAACCTACGGACGACTATAAGAAAGCGCTGGCGGAGCTAAAGAAACTGCCTTGGGGGAAAAAGGCGGTCAAGATTGCCATCTCCATCGGGCAGGATGCGGACGACGCCGTTTTGGAGGAATTTACGGGAAACAGGGAACTGGTGCTGCAGGCAAACAACGCGGCGGCTCTCACCAAGATGATCAAGTGGGCGTCCACAGCGGCGTCTCTTGTCTCCGCGCCTGCAAGTATCGCGGCGGATGAGGCGCAGGAGAAAGACGCGCCGGTCATTGTCGATATGGGCGGCAGGATTCCCGATCTGGATGATATTCAGGAAGGGGACGTGTGGTAGTAGCGTGAGAAGAACTTCTAATCACTCGCAGCAGAGGCTGCTTCGTGAAGAAGTTCTAAGTCTCACGCAGGAGAATGCTTGAAATGCAGCATTCTCCGCTAATGAAAGGGTATGGTATATGATACGAGTGTTTGGAGCCTCCGTGCAGGGTGCATCCCATATACGAAACGGCAGGGAGTGTCAGGACAGTCTGAAGAAAGTGGGAAAGGATTCCGGCGCGGTGATCCTTTCGGTGGCGGACGGACATGGCAGCGAATCCTGTCCTTACAGCAAAACGGGCTCCTTTGCGGCTGTCAATGTATTCTGCAAAATCATGGGAGATTATCTGGATACTTATGCCGGACAGCCGGAAATGCTTTTTACCTTTTTGAAGCGGGAGGGCGACACCAAGATCGCGCAGGAGATCGAAGCAGAGTGGAAGTGGAGAATCCTGCGGCTTCATGCCAGATGTAAGCGGGAAATGCCTCTCGACGGAAATGGGAACAAAGACAGGGAAGCGGTTTATAAACTGTATGGGAGTACCCTTCTGGGACTGGTCATTACGGGGGATTTTCTCTTTGCCTTCCAGCTTGGCGACGGGGATATCGTGAAGGTGACTGAATCCGGCGTGTACAGTGTCATTGAGGCGGATAAGATTCTCGGCACGGAGACCCACTCACTAAGCAGGGCGGAAGCGTGGAAGAAAGCCATCACACTGATTCGGAAACGGGAAGAAAACGAGCAACTGCCGGTCATGTACATGCTTTCCTCGGACGGGCTTTCCAACAGTTATAAGAACGATGAGGAGTTCAAAAAGACTTGTGGGGATTATTATGTCCTGCTTAAGGAACACGGTGTGAAGGCTGTGTCCTGCCAGTTGAAAACATGGCTGCAGGAGACGAGCGAAATGGGAAGCGGCGACGATATCACGGCGCTGTTTGCCTATGAAAAGGAGTAGGGGAAATGGAAGCGCGAATTGCTCTTTGCAAGTGTAAGGAAGGAAACAGGATGTACGGTGTCCGCTTTGAGAAGACGGGGGACGGCTGGAAGTATACATGGGCGTTTCCAGTGAAAGAGGCGGCGGCGAAGCGGGAACATTACGACGAGACAAAGATCGTCGGGCAGATTTTTCCTGATGGCGGGTATCCCGGCTGTCCCTACTGCGGGACGAAGGATTTCGTGGTCTGTGACTGCGGAAAACTGAACTGCCATAACGGGAATGACACCCATTTTACATGTAACTGGTGCGGGCTGTCGGGGACGCTTGGCAGCTATGACGGGGCGGGATTTGGGTCCGGCGGGGATATATAATATTCCGACAGCATACAGATGGGGCAGAATTTGATGTTCGGTGATTTTGGAATAGCGGTGAAGAAAGGAGCTTAGAACGGAATGCAGACAGTGAAACTTGGCAAGACAGGGATTGAGACGAATAAGAACGCATTTGGCGCGCTGCCGATCCAGCGGATCAGCGACGAGGAGGCTGTGAAGCTTCTGCGAAAGGCTTACGAGAACGGCATGACTTTTTTTGATACGGCGCGGGCGTACTCGGACAGCGAGCATAAGGTAGGTCTGGCATTTGAGGGGATGCGGGAGAAGGTGATTATCGCCACCAAAACGGGGGCGCAGAACGCGGAAGGGTTCTGGAAGGACTTGGAGACCAGCCTGACCAATCTGAAAACAGATTATATAGATATTTACCAGTTCCACAATCCGGCTTTCTGCCCGAAGCCGGGGGATGAGAGCGGACTGTACGACGCGGCTTTGCAGGCGAAGGAACAGGGAAAGATCCGGCATATCGGCATTACGAACCACCGTCTTGCGGTGGCGCATGAGGCAGTTGACAGCGGACTCTATGAGACGCTGCAGTTCCCCTTCTGTTATTTGGCTACGGACAAGGATATGGAGCTGGTAGAAAAGTGCAAGGCGGCGGACATGGGTTTTATCGCCATGAAAGCGCTTTCCGGCGGTCTGATCACCAACTCGGCGGCGGCTTACGCGTATCTGGCGCAGTACGACAACGTGCTGCCTATCTGGGGCGTGCAGAGGGAGGCGGAACTCGACGAGTTTCTCTCTTACATAGACAACCCGCCCGCTATGACGGAAGAAATCAAAGCGTTGATTGAAAAGGACAGGGCGGAGCTTCTGGGCGAGTTCTGCAGGGGATGCGGCTACTGTATGCCCTGCCCTGTGGGGATTGAGATCAGCATGTGCGCGAGAATGTCATTGCTCCTTCGCAGGGCGCCCTCCGCTGATTTTCTGGGAGACGTATGGCAGGAGAAGATGGGTAAGATTGAGGAATGCCTGCACTGTAACCAGTGTAAGGGAAAATGTCCGTATGGGCTGGACACCCCTTCGCTTCTTGCGAAGAATCTGGAGGATTACAAAAATGTGCTGGCGGGGAAGGCCAGTGTATAGGAGACGACAGATAGGAAAGATACTCAGCACAGCGGTTCTTGTGCTGGGTGTCTTGTTTTTCGTGCTGGTTGTGGACGGGCTTGCCTTTCTGGGGATGAAGTATGTGTTCCATCTGGATTTTACGCAGGACTATCGGCAGGTGGATGAGATCGGACAGCTTCGGTTCTGGGATGGTTGGAGCGGAAAGGTTTACATAAGATATCCGTTTGGCTTACGCCCCATAGAAAAGCGGGAGCATGTTCCAGAGCAGGAGAAACCGGCGTCTTTTTGGCTGGATACGACTATTTATGACGTTGTGGATTCCGGCGGGCTTGTGGCATGGTATGACTGGAGAGAGCGTAAAATTTTTCTCGGAAGTGCGGATGGCGAGGTCATCGAGTCCTTTGACGTGGCGTATGACGCAAAGAAGCTTGTCTTTTCGCCGGATGGCAGATATCTGCTTGTCTATGAGATTGACTATAGGGGAGAAATCACGGATGACGAGTATTGCTATTACCGCGTGATTGCTCTGGAAGATGGGGTGTGGTACACGGTTTATGCCGGGTACCGGGAGTGGTTCCGGGTGTATTGGGAGAAAGAATGATATAGGTGTAATTATTTGCAGGAAAGCAGATGTGGGGGAGTAGAGATGGACTTTCGTAAGACATTTGATCAGATACCGGAAGAATTTGACAAATACAGACCGAGATACCGGGAAGAGGTGTTTTTGGAATTGATGTCGCTTTGTAAGCTTGATTCTGATAAGAAGGTGCTTGAGATCGGTCCCGGGACGGGACAGGCTACAGAGCCGATTTTGAAAACAGGGTGCGATTACACGGCAATTGAGCTGGGAGAAAACTTTGTCTCTTTTTTGAACAATAAGTTTTCTGCCTATCCCAATTTTCATGTGGTAAATGCGGATTTTGAGACATGGGAATTTGAGGAGAATACTTACGATTTAGTCTATTCGGCGGCGACCATACAGTGGATCCCGGAGGAGACTGCCTTTACGAAAACATTTCGGATGTTGAAGCCGGGCGGTTACCTTGCCATGTTTATGACGTGCAGTAACGAGACAAGCCGAAATACTGAGCTGCGCGCGGAAATTGATAAGGTATATGAGAAGCATTTCCGTGTGAAGCAGGGTTACTCTTGTAAGATGGATTACAGAAATGCCCTGCATTACGGCTTTACTAACTGGATTAGCAGGGAGTGGAAGAGCGAGAGGACGGTTGATGCTGACGCTTATATTTCGTGGATCGGTACGCACTGTGAGCATATCACGCTGGAGGAGCCGTATAAAACCAGATTCTACGAGGGTATCCGGGAGGCGTTTCATAAGTTTGGGAACAGGATGGTTATTATAGATACGATACCCTTGTATCTGGTGCAGAAACCGGTTAGGTAGGTATACTTATGCCGAAAACCTCTCTGCCAAAACGTCCAAGGATTACAAATAGGCATAGAACAGGTACAAAAGGCGGCGAAAGAATTACTGGAATAAAAATTTTTTCAACTTTTTATGAGGTTGTATTTTCTCATTTTGCCATGTAAAATAAGATCGTATGAAACCATAAAAAGCGGAGCGTTTCCGTATAGAAGCTAAAAAGGAGTGAGTGTTTGTTGAAGAAGACCACGGTATCATAGCAATGGCTATGACATTTCAAATTTAAATTGTGATAGCCATTGCGTTTCCTAAAGAAAATAATTAGGAGGCAGCTATGAGCTATAAACGGGCGGATGATATTCTGCCGGAAAATATTCTTGAGATCCTGCAGATGTATGTGAGCGGCGAGGCGATCTATGTGCCTAAGAAGAAAGAATGCAGAAAAAGATGGGGTTCTTCCACAGGGGTGAACGAAAAACTGCGGAGCAGAAACGAACAGATTCTGGAACAGCATCGGATGGGAACATCGACAAAGGAATTAGCGCTGCAATATTATCTGACGGAAAAGAGTATACAGAGGATTCTCAGAGAAATGCAAATGAAACCTCCTATGGAGCAATGCGGATTTGAGTAGGAGGGAAGAAAATTGAATAGGGAAAATAAAAGAAAAACTTTTGAAAAGGGATATTACAAAAATCACGCCTGTGATGAGAGTTTTGTATGCAAGGTATGCGGGCGGCAGGTAATCCCGGACGGCGCGGGCAGCAAGCACAGAAATCACTGTCCGAATTGTCTGACAAGCCTGCATGTGGATGTGGAGCCGGGTGACCGTGCCTCGGACTGCGGCGGCTATATGGAGCCGGTGGCAGTCTGGGTCAGAAAAAACGGCGAGTGGGCGATCATACACCGCTGCCGCCAGTGCGGCGAAATGAGTTCCAATCGCATCGCGGCGGACGACAATCCCATGAAGCTGATGTCCATTGCAATGAAACCGCTTACCTCATCACCGTTTCCGATTGAGCGGATCGAGGAGATGACAAGGCTGATGGGCGGGGCGGGCAGTATATCCTGAGATATGGGGCGTGTGGCAGTTCATACGCCCTTTTTCTTCTTCCGGGAATGGTTGGAATGAAAAAAAGCGGTATCATTATTTGAAGGACAAAAGGGAGGAATTGAGGGACAGGATAACCATACACAGGGATTTTATGATATGATAATTTTGTGGTTGAGAGATTAGGAGGGACAGGCTGTATGAGAATGGAAACGAACAGGCTTATTTTACGCGATTATGCCGAGACTGATTATGCAGCATTATATGAAATCATGTCAGACCCGGAAACGATGCAGCATTATCCGAGTCCTTTTGACGAAAAAAGAACAAGGGACTGGATTCAGTGGAATCTGGATAACTATCGGAAATATGGATTCGGTTTGTGGGCGGTTACTCTAAAGGAGACGGATGAATTTATCGGAGACTGCGGGATTACCTTGCAGAATATTGACGGGGAAATGCTCCCGGAGATCGGGTATCATATTCACAAAGCGCATTGGAGAAAAGGGTATGGGAGCGAAGCGGCGAAGGCAGTTAGGAACTGGGTATTTCAGCATACAAAATATGATGTGGTATATTCTTATATGAAATATACAAACGAGGCTTCCTGTCGGACGGCTATGGCAAATGGCATGAGAAAGGTGAAGGAGTATCCCGATGAAAAGAATGGTATTTCGTATGCCTATGCGATTACGCGTTCAGAGTGGGAAGAAATAGAAGGGAGGCGGGAGCGTCATGCCGATTATTAAGGGGCTGGAGTGGACTTTTGACACGGTGGCGGCGCAGTATGAAAAACTGAGACCGGAATATGTGCCGGAGTTATATGAGGATATTTTTCGGTACAAACAGTTGGATCAGACAAGTCATGCCTTGGAAGTGGGTATCGGCGGCGGACAGGCGACGCTCCCGGTTTTAAAAACGGGGTGCCATGTGACTGCTGTGGAATACGGTGAGAATTTTTCGCAGCTGTGCCGCCAGAAGTTTCGGGAATTTACCGGCTTTTCGGTGGTGACGTCCAAATTCGAGGACTTTGCCGGTGAGAGTGCTTCCTGCGACTTGATTTATTCGGCGTCCGCGTTCCACTGGGTGCCGGAAGAAATAGGCTATCCAAAAGTATATGATTTGCTGAAAAGAGGCGGCGTCTTTGCGCGCTTTGCAAACCACCCTTACAGGGATAAGGGCAGGGAGGAAATGAGTCGGGCAATACAGAAAGTATACGATGCGTATATGCCGAACGCCGCAGAAGGCAGCGAGTACGGCGAAAAGGAGGCGGAGGAGAGGGCGGAAACTGCGCGGAAGTACGGGTTTACGGATATCAGTTACAGACTTTACCACAGGACGAGAACTTTTACGGCGAAGGAATATACCGCCCTTCTGGGAACCTATTCCGATCACATGGTGATTGCGGAGGAGACAAGGAAAGCCTTCTTTTCGGAAATCGAGCAGGCGATCAATCGGTTTGGGGGACAGATTACCTTGTATGACACGATTGATCTGGAGCTGGCGAGGAAGCCATAAAAGGTAATTTGGATACTGCACATAAATATGTGGCAAAGTCTCAATCTGCGTGCTACAATGATAGCGGTTTTAGAAGAAGGGAAGAAAGCGATCTATGAAAAAGGGAAAAATGGTGCTGGCGGCAGGCGTGGTCATCCTTGTGCTATCCGCCTGCGGGCAGACAGAGAGTGCGGAAGAGAAGCAGAAGGAGGAGCATCTTATCATTGAAAGGATTGATGGTGCTGATGATGCGCCAGAAAAGAAGGAAAACAGCGGTTCGACAGAGCGTGCGGAAACGGAAGGGCAGACAGCATCCGATGAGCAGGAAATGCTGCCGGATTCGCAGGAACAGGCAGAGGACGTGTCAGAGGCCGGAAATCCACTGTATGAAGCTTTTCTGAAGAATGAAATCGGCGTGGCAAACCCGTACGTGGAAGGTATGAATCTGACCGTTATGGATGAGAAAAACTATGAATCCGAATTTGAAGACGCGCAGAAAAAGTATGCCTACGTGGATGTAAACAACGATGACAATCCGGAGCTTATTTTCAAAATAAGTTCCAATCTAAGTGAGCTGATGTATATTTTGGGCGTATGCGATAACGAACTGATCTGCTTTGATGTATTTGAGACACATACAAAAAATATCGCGTTTGGCGTGTATGATTATGGCATGGTCTGGGAGGCCCGGAATTATGACGGTTTTGAAAAGACCTTTTATAGTTATACGGCAGATGGACAGCCTATGGAAGCCAGACGTTTTACGGATGAGGACGGGGCGGATATTGCGGCTTACGAGGGGGAAGATGTGGAATGGATTGTATTCTGACGAAAAGAATATTTAAATTTTACCTGCCATGGACTAGAATTATCACGGAAATAAATTACGGCAGACCGCAGGACGGAAAGTCTGCGGGAGGAAAAGAAAAGGGGGTTCAATCATCATGTGTAAGGAAAAACGGCGTTCTCTGTTCTGTCTGATGCTGACGGCGCTCCTGCTGTTTTTGTCCGCCTGTGGACAGGAGGATGGAGAGAGCGGGCAGGAGAACGGGGAAACCTTGCTGCCCATCAGCGTAAATGGCAAGGAGATCAGGGTGGGGGAAACTACGGTTCAGACCTTGTTGGACGAGGGATTTAATGTATCATGGGTGGATGAGGAGTTTAATCGGATTATCGTAGATCCCACCGAGCAGCTGGAAGCAAATTCCTACTACACCGGTGGCAGCATAGAGGTGACGGACAATATGTCCTTCAGCATTTCTCTGGTGACGGACGAGGAAGCTGTTTCTCTGGGGGAGGCAGTGATTGCCCGGCTGGAAATTCACACAGCAGCGGAGGAGGATCAGAGCGTTCTTGAGACGATTTCCTTTGACGGCGTACCGATCACCGAGCTGACCAGAGAGAAAGCCGGGGAAAAATATCCCGACTGGACCGGGGACGAGGTGATGTGGCTGCATTACGGTCTGGAATACAAGTATGACTTGCACTTTGATATGTCCACCGGTGGTTTTAACGGCTTCATTGTAGAGCGTGTTTATGACGTGGACTGGAACGGCTGAGTTCCATATGAAATCTGACTCCGACAATAAAATCCAGCAGAAGGTTTTGCTAAAACTGCCTTCTGCTGGATTTATTATCATTCTTTGCACTTTCTTTTGTATGTTTGCATTCAGCAGGACTTTTCCCGGGACTCATAAATAAATATCTGAAAATCTGCTATTATTTTGATCCTTTTATAAACTGGCACCGTTATAATATACAGATGCGTATTTCAACAAGCCTGCATCGCAGGAGTGCCAGTTTTGAAAATGGGATACTGTCAAAACTGACAGGAAAGGGGGCGGTGCCATGTGACCGACGATGAACTGGTCGAAAAAATAAAAAGTGGTGACGAAGCAGCGACAGAAGAGCTGATCGACCGCTATTACGGCGCGATTCTGCGGTACTGCAGCTGGCATTGCGCCGCCCCGGAAAAGGCGGAAGACTTGACACAGGAAACCTTTTTGAAACTGTTTCGGAGTCTGTCAGCGTATCGGAGCAAAAATAAATTCAAATCTTATTTATACACAATCGCTAATCGCCTGTGCATCGATGAGAGCAGAAAAATCTCCTTTTATTCGTTGGAGGATGCGGAAGGCATTGCAGACAGGAAAAACGATATCGCGCAGGTGGAGAACAGGGCAGACATCAGACGTCTTTTAGCCGTTTTGTCTGAGGAACAGAGGGAAGCGGTCATCCTGCGATTCGGGCAGGAGCTTGGATTTTCTGAAATTGCCAAAGTGATGGGGTGCAGTATGCGGACAGCGCAGAGCCGGGTCAGAAACGGGCTAAAGCTGATGAAGAAGGAGTTTGGGGATGAATGGTAGGGAATTAAAAGTATATTTGCGGGATTCTCTTGGATGTGGTGAAGCAACCAGAACCGATAAAAAGGCGGGAACCGTAGCGCGCTGCAAGGAAGTAGTGCGTCGGTATGGAGATGGCAGGGAAGAAGAGAGGACGGGATTCTGGCAGTTTTTGTCGGATGTTTTTCGATTCGAGGGACTGTCTATCTTTGGTCTGCAAGCGGGGATATTGTTTCTGATCTGTATCTGGCTTGGCACCATAGATCACATAATAGACAACGTGTCATATTACATTCCCGCCGTTACACCGTTGTTTGCGCTGGCAGTCATACCGCCGCTGCTACGAAGCCAGTTTTACAGGATGGGTGAGATGGAGGCGGTGACAAGGGCGTCTGGCGCGGAGATCCTGCTTGCAAAGCTGATTCTTGCCGGGGCGGCGAATCTGATCGGCATTACGGCGGTTTTATGTCTGGCTATGTATGCACGGCAATCCGGCGGGGGACTTGGGCAGATGATTCTGTACGGGCTGGTACCGTATCTGGTCTGTATGACGACCATTCTGCGGCTGATCAGACTGCGGAAAAAAGAGAGGCTGCCGGTCTGTGCTGTGGCGACGACGGGTTTTTGTGTCGTCTGGCTGATATCGGCGAGCGGGATGCCGCAAATGTATGAGACATCCGCAACAGGGGTGTGGATTCTGTTGTTTATTACTTTTTGCGGATTTTTTGGGAGGGAAATAAGATTTATGATCGAGAGAAAAAGGGAGGGAAAAGGATATGGAATTATCGGTTGACCGTCTGACGAAACAGTACGGGAACAAAATTGCGGTGGACTGTGTCAGCACAGTTCTGAAACCGGGTGTATACGGTCTGCTAGGGGAAAACGGCGCGGGGAAGACGACGTTTATGCGGATGCTGTGTGCCATTCTGGAATCCACTTCCGGGGAGGTGTTTCTGGACGGCAGGGAGATCGTTTCCATGGGCGCCGAATACAGGGATATCCTTGGATATCTGCCGCAGGAGTTCGGCTATTATCCGAACTATACGGCGAGGGAGTTTCTGCTGTATATGGCGGCGCTCAAAGGCATTCCCCGTGATACGGCAAAGAAGCGGGCAGGAGAGCTGCTTGAGATTGTCGGTTTAAACGATGTGGGGACAAAGAAAATGAAGACCTTTTCGGGCGGCATGAAGCAGCGGGTGGGAATCGCGCAGGCGCTTCTAAATTACCCGAAGCTGCTGATTTTAGATGAGCCGACGGCAGGGCTTGACCCGAAAGAAAGGGTGCGTTTCCGCAATCTGATCTCCGACTATGCAGGGGATCGGATCGTCCTTCTTTCCACCCATATCGTGTCGGATGTCGAAGCCATCGCGGACGAGGTGCTGCTGATGAAAAAGGGAAAGCTGGTATCGCAGGGCACAGTTTCCGAATTGACAAAAGAAGCGGAAGGAAAGGTATGGGAGCTGATGGTATCACCGGCGGAAGCAAAAATCTGGCAGGAGAAGACGGCAGTCGCCAATCTGCGGCATGAGGGGGAGCAGGTGGTGCTGCGCATACTGTCGGATGATAAGCCCACAGAGGGGGCGGCGCCGTGTGAGGCGGGGCTGGAGGATTTGTACCTGTATTCTATGCGTGAATGTCTGAAATAGGAAGACAGGAGTGGAGTAAAAAACGCAGGCGGAAATAAAAAGCGCCTCGAGTCGCTTGTGAAGACAGATACGGAAAAACGGGAGGAATTGGGAATGGAATTATTCAAACTGGAACATAAAAAACTATGGCGGAAAAACAGCACCCGGGTCTGCGTTCTGTTATGTTTTTTCTACTGTGTGATATTCGGAAGCGTTCTGGTCTATCAGTGGCTCACTTTCGGAAGCAGAAAAGATTATGGGACGGGCAGCAGAGACTTTGACGGGTATGAGAATATAAAGGACTGTCAGACTTATTTTCATAAATACGGGGAACTGACAGACGAGACATTGCAGGAATGGGTCAGGGATTATCAGCGTCTCCATAAGATGGTGGTGGAAGAAGAAAGAACGCAGGGAGTTAAAAACAAGGAAATACTGAAACAATACCAGAACTCGGGATGGGAGACGGTAAACAGTATGCTTAAGAAACTTTATCCGGAGTTGGAGAGACAGGATATGCTTACCGCTATGGTTATGAGCTGCTATGTGGAGCCGGAAAAACTTACGGGGATTTATGAGAGAAGGGAGCAGGCGATTGAGACGTTTCTCGATATCAGCGGACAGACAGGGGCGGAGCGGGACTATTTACTGCGTATCAACGAAAAGGTGAAGACGCCTTTTTCATGGAAATGGGTGGAAGGGTGGTCGAATATTCTGGGAAATGCGGTATCTGGTCTGGGAACCGCGATAGCGCTGTTTCTGGCAATCGTCCTTTCGTCCCTGTTTGCCGGGGAGTGGCATGACAATACAAGCCCGCTTCTTTTGACGACAAAAAACGGATGGCGGAAACTTGCATGTGCAAAGGTGTTCACAGGGCTTGTATTTACGCTTGAATTATTTGCCTTGACAGCTGCGGGGATGATCGGTTCACAGCTTGTCTTTCTGGGGACGGAAGGGTGGGATATGCCCATCCAGACAGTTAAAATGATCGCAATCGCGCCCATGAATATGCTGCAGGCGGAAATTTACGAGTATGCGTTCACCCTGCTCGGTGCATGGGGCTTTGCGGGCGTTTCGATGCTGTTCTCAGCGCGCTGTAAGAATCATGTGCTGGCGCTGCTTCTCAGTCTGGCGGTGGTATATGTGCCGATGGCAGTACATAACCGCGTGCCGGCTGCGCTGGGAAAGGCATTTGATTTACTGCCCCTTGTGGGGAGCGGCGCGGATGTGTTCCGCACCAATACCTTTCATCTGTTCAGGCATTATATCTGGTCTCCCTATCTGTTGATCTGGGTGCCGCTTGTGATTGGGATTTTGTGTATGCCGTCTGCTGTGAGAGGGTGGTCGAGGCGGATGCGGAGGTAGGGAATAAAAGTGCTTTTGACATGGATTTTGTTTTTTATCCTTTTATTCCGGACATTGGGAAATATTATTCCTATAAGATTGATATTGTTCCGAAGACAGAGTATACTGTTTGGGAAAGCGAGGTGTACTCTTTATGTATATGACAGTAAAACAAGCCGCAGAGAAATGGGGAATTTCAGACAGGCGTGTGCGTATATTATGCGCGGAAGGGAAGGTTTCAGGTGTTTTTCGTGAGGGACGCCGCTGGAGGATTCCGGCAGATACAAGAAAACCGGCGGATGGCCGGTTTAAAGCAGCAGAAAGTTTAATGGCAGCTGTAGACAGGAAGAAGAGGGAACTGGATACCAGACGTCCGCTGACAGAGGGGGAAGTGGAACGTCTGACGGAGGAATTTGTTATCGAGTATACCTATAATTCAAATGCAATAGAAGGAAATACGCTGACTCTGCGTGAGACGGATATGGTTTTGCGTGGTCTGACGATTGACAGGAAGCCGTTAAAAGATCATATGGAGGCAGTCGGGCATAAAGAGGCATTTGATTTTGTGCGGGATTTGGTAAAAGAACAGACGCCTCTATCGGAAAGCATCATCAAGAGGATCCATTATCTTGTGCTGGCAGATAAACGGGAAGACCGCGGTGTTTACAGAAGAGTTCCGGTCAAAATCATGGGTGCGAAACACGAACCGGTACAGCCATATGTAATCCAGCCTAAAATGGAACAGTTGTTGGAGGATTACAGGAATAATACAGATCATATTATTTCCCGGCTTGCACGGTTTCATATTGAATTCGAGGGAATTCATCCTTTTATTGACGGAAATGGCAGGACCGGAAGGCTACTTGTAAATCTGGAATTGATGAAAGCCGGATATCCGCCAATCGACATTAAATTTGCAGACCGGATTTCTTATTACAATGCGTTTGATGAATACCATGTAAAGCATGATCCCGGTGCAATGGAAAAGTTATTTGCAGGTTATGTGAATGCAAGGCTGGACAATTACCTGATGATGTTGGAAAAATAATTGCAGGGTTGACTTTCACAATGCGGTTTAAGGTACTACAAATGGAAAGTTCTCCGACCGATACAACTCCCCGTCCCTTGTAACCAGAAGATACGCCACGTCTTTTTCCGCATCAAGATATTTACGCCCTTCCTCAAGCCCGAGACAGAGGCAGGCGGTGGACAGTGCGTCCGCTTTTGCGGAGGAGGGACATATAATTGTCACCCCGGCAAGTTCGTTCTCCACAGGATAGCCGGTGGCGGTGTCAAGAACGTGGTGGTAGAGCACGCCGTCTTCATCAAAACACCGCTCGTAGATGCCGGAGGTCACCACAGAGGTATCTCTGATCTCTATGGTGTCCAGAGACTTTCCCGTTTCGGCGAAGGGCTCCTGAATGCCGATGCGGAAGGGGGAGCCGTCCGGCTTTTCACCGACGGCGAGCACATTGCCGCCCAGACTGATGCAGGCGCTTTTTACGCCTTGTGAGAGCAGATATTCTTTCATTTTGTCTGCAATATATCCCTTTGCGATGAACCCAAGATCGACGGCGGCTTCCGGGTCAATCAGGGTGACGGTGTGGTAGACGGATCCTTCGGATTCATCTGAGGGAGTAGTGCCGAAGCGGATATTTTCGTAGGAGACGTGGGAGAGCGCCACTTTGATGGCGGTATCATCCGGCACATGGGCGTTCCCCTCGGAGCCGAAATCCCAAAGTTCGCTGACAGGGCGGATGGTGGGATCGATAACGCCTTCCGTCGTGTTAGCGTAGTCTGTCGCTGCCACAAGAAGGGCAACCGTCTCCTCCGATACGGTGACGGTTTTTCCGTTTCCGTGATTGATGTTCCAGACATCCGAGCCTTCTTTTGTGGCGCTGAACAGGTTCTCATATTTTTCCGCCAATGCAAAGCATCCGTCCAGAATGGCGGTATCCTCCGTGTCATATAAGGTAACCTGAATCACCGTATCGAAGTAAAATCCCGTCCGGGAGATCGGTTCGATATTTTTCGTGCAGCCCGTCAAAATGGCGGAAATGAGAGAGAGGGCTGTGGTAAAGGTGATTGTGAACCATATCATATATAATTTTCGCGTTGATTCGTGAAGTGGTTTCATATCTATTCTTTTCCTAAATCAGATTCCTGCTATTTACTTTATATTTTCAATCCACCTAAAAAACTGATCCAGCCCCCGGTTTGTCTCCCTCGTCTCCAGAAACATCCCCGCCGTATACCATGAGTGCGTATTTTTCTGATCCACCACAGAATACAGCTCGCAAGGAATACCCAGCTTTTTCGCTTTCTCATAAAACCGCTCCGCACAGGAGTAGGAGATCAGTCCGTCATGCCTGCTTTGGATTAACAGCATCGGAATCTCACTTTTTGTCATCAGGGCGCACGGTTCGCCCTGCGTCCTGTCATAACCTTTCGCAAAAAGCTGGTTAAGAAGAAGCTTTACGGAGAGGGAGTCCTTCTCGGAAAAGCAGTAGGGACCGCCTACGCCGATAAACCCGATGACGGGGGATAAGTCCAAGTCAAATTCTTCCCATATTTTCTGGCTGTAACAGAGAAGGGAGGTCAGATGCGCCCCGGCGGAGGGACCAGACACAATCATCTTTGAGACGTCGATGCCTTTTCCTTTCAGAAAGGAAACCGCCGTTTTATAACCGTTACAGACATCCTCGATCTGGCAGGGATATTTGTTTCTGGGGGACAGTCTGTATCCGAGGGAGACGAAACGATATCCGTTTCCCGCAACACATTGACCCACGAAGTCAAATGGTTTTGGAGACCCTGCGTTCCAGCCGCCGCCGTGCACCCAGAGGATGATTTTATCACTCTTGATTTGTTTCGGTTCGTAATATAAAAAATACTGCTGCCTGTCGCTGCCAAAAGGTATGGACTGCGGTCTGATTTCCTTTTTTACCCGGAGCAGTTTTGCGTACAAGCCCGGGTAACTGAGGCTTTCACGAGTGGAATCTTTCATAAACAAAACCTTTCCTATTTATGCAGTAAAGTTGCCATTTCCCAGATATCATGGTATCATATCTTCGGATGAAAAGACAGTGTGAAAGCAGTTTTTACAGAAAGGAATGACCATAGTATGAAGTTACCGGGAGAAGAGGAAGCAGGGGGAGGCATAGGACCTTCTCTGGTTTATATGGTGATCGGCGTGTCCGCTTTTGTCCTGATCGTTTTGTTTGCTGTGTTCAGGGGCAACGACAATAAGCGCGGGGGCAGCGAATATCTGCAGCAGGTGCAGGAACAGAAGGAAGAAGAGGCAAAACAGGAGGAACTTGCGGCGATAGAAGAGGAAGAAGCGGCGCCCAAACTCCGGGCGGAAGATCTGGATTTCTGGGACATGTACCCGGAGGAAGAAGAGACAAAGCCGGAAACGGATGCGGCGGACGCGGCAGAATCGGTGACCACCAGAAATCCTTATACAGAAAAGGCGGAGCGCGAGAAGGAGGAAGAGCGGCAGAAAGAGGAGGAAGCCCAGAACGATCCGGCAACCGACGGAAAGCATACTCTGATCACGAATCGCGACGGTTCGGAAGAGTGGGTGTTAATCAGTCCCTATCTGACAAAGAATACCTTTGATTTCACAAAGATGGAGGACAAGGCAGGTCTGAAGCGGTATATGGAAAACGGCAGAAAAACTTCCTACGTGGGCGTAGATATTTCCAAGCATACGGGGAAGGTCTATTTTCCGAGTCTGAAGGCAGCGGGTGTGGATTACGTGATGATTCGTCTCGGAAGCAGAGGTTACAGCACGGGGCAGATTACGCTGGATGAAAATTTCAAGGAGAATATCGAAGGGGCGATCGAAGCGCAGCTTGATGTGGGAGTCTATTTCTATTCGCAGGCAATCTCTCAGGACGAGGCTGTTCAGGAAGCAAATTTCGTGGTACAGAATCTGGAGCCTTACAGAGGCAAGGTGAAGTATCCCATCGCTTTCAATATGGGCTTCGTGTCCAATGACAAGTCGAGAATCGAAGGGCTCAGCCGTGAGGACAAGACGGCGGTCACGGTCAGCTTTCTGGATGCCGTCAGGGCGGCTGGCTATGTGCCCATGGTTTACGGGGATAAGGAATGGCTCATCAAGGAAGTGGATCTGACAAAGCTGCAGGATTATGATGTGTGGCTTTCACAGGAGGAGGAAATTCCGGATTATCCGTACCGTTATGCCATGTGGCAGTACAATACGGACGGCGTGCTCAATGGCATAGACGGCGGGGCGGATTTAAATATCTGCTTTGTCAATTACTCGGAGCGGTAACCGTCAAATGTCTGTTTCGCAGCCGCAGATTGTGAAAGAGCCAATCAGATTACTGCCTGCGGAAATGATATAGCCGGGAAGACACTTGAATGGAACGATACAGGTCGGCGTAGACGTCGGGGGAGATTCCCTCCATGTAATTGGGGGAATATGCCTTGTCTATGCCGGCTTTTTTTAGCAGATCGATGGCTTTGTTGTAGGCGATTGCCGCTTCTATTTCCGTGTCGTATGTGCCCACTCTGACATTGCCCTTCACATGAATTTTCACAAAATATCTTGTAAGTCCCTTTTCCTGCACGGCGCTTACGCCGTGAAAACGGTTCAGGATTTCGATGTTTTCATAGCGCAGGTCGTTGCGGTTGCCGTTGATGAAACGGTAGTCGCGCCCTTCCACGGCGTAGTTTTTAATACCGTAGCGGCTCATAATGTTGACCTGCATCCCGTAGTCGGCGACAAAAAAGTGACCGCCCCGTCTGGAAATTTTGCGGGAGGAGTAGTAGAACAGATCGTCTTTGTCAAAGATAAAAAACTCAGCGGGTGAAAAATAATAATAAAAAAAACGGGGGCGGATGTAAATGGGCGTGGAAAAATAAAGCCCGTTGTCCCGGAAATTGATCAGACAGACCCATTTGTCGAAAGCGAGAGGGGAGTCTTCATGGTAGTCTTCCAGTCGGAGGGAGGAATCATGCAAGAGCGCTGAGGCGGTGCAGTAGATCTCATGCGCTTTTTGCTTGTTTTCGTGACTGCCGAGGCTGATATGTTTATTGCGATAAGTTAATGAAGCGCGGAAATAAGTGGTCCCGTCCTTCTTTTTTGCCGTATATACGCCCGGTAATGGCTGATTCATGGGCCGCTCCTCCTTTTAAGTAATTGTACCATTTTTGAGAAAAAAAACAAATTCAGAAATATTTTTCCTGTTTTCTGCATAGAATATGATAGCAGCCAAATGAGTCACAGTGTTTCAAACAGTAAACTGCTTTGACTATGGAGGAAGAGATGTACAGGAAATATATTACAGGCTTTTTTCTGGCGGGGATGACCATACTATCATCGTGGCTCTGCGTCAGGGAGCTGAAAATTGACCGAATATCGGTCAAGCCTGCTTTCCGTATGGAATATCTGGACACATCAATGGAGGAGGATAAGCAAAGCTTTGTGGAAATGCTTGAGAGCGTATCTTCCGGACAGAGAGTGGTGGATTACGAGGTATTGGAACAGACGAAGAAGTATCAGTTGTCGGACAAGGACTATGATGCGCTTCTTCGGATTGTGGAGGCGGAGGCAGGCGGCGAGGATCAGGACGGAAAACTTCTGGTGGCAAACGTTGTCTTAAACAGAGTGAACAGCGAGCTGTTCCCGGATACGGTGCTTGAGGTGGTCATGCAGAAAGAGCAGGGGATCGCCCAGTTTTCACCTACTGTGGACGGCAGATATACAAACGTCTGCGTCAGTGATGACACGGTGGCAGCGGTGGAGCGCGCCCTTTACGGGGAAGATATTTCCCGGGGAGCGTTGTATTTCTGCGCCCGCGAGAAGGCGGATTCCGACAAACTGAAATGGTTCGACAGAAAACTGACCAGACTTTTTTCCTATGGGCATCACGAATTCTTCCAGTAAGGATTGTTGCGCAGAACTTGAAAGTGTGATAACATTCAAGGTGGCAATGAGCCGTGTGAGAAGTACTTCTAAAACTCAGCAGCAGAGGCTGCTTCGTCAAGAAGTGCTAAATCTCACACAGGAGAATGCTTAAAAAGCAGCATTCTCCCGGGTAAGCGCTCTTGTCTTTGGAATTTAAAATTCCGTGAGGAGGCGCACGGTACTTTACACAGAAGAAAGGTATGGAAAAAAGAATGGAAGTATTATATAGCAGTACCAGAGACGGCAGGGAAAAGATTACGGCGTCCCAGGCGATTTTAAAAGGTTTGTCGGAGGACGGGGGACTGTTTGTGCCAGACCACATCCCGGCGCTTTCCAGCACCATGAAGGAACTTGCGGACAAAAGCTATCAGGAGACGGCTTATGAGGTGATGAAGCTGTTTCTGACGGATTTTACGGAGGAAGAACTGAAATCTTGTATCGCGCGTGCTTACGACGCCAAATTTGATACGGAAGTGATTGCGCCGCTTGTGGAGGCGGAGGGTGTCTATTATCTGGAACTGTTCCACGGAGCGACCATCGCGTTTAAGGATATGGCGCTGTCGATTCTGCCCCATCTGATGATCACTTCCGCGAAGAAAAACCATGTGGAAAATGAGATCGTGATTCTGACGGCAACTTCCGGCGACACGGGCAAGGCGGCTCTGGCGGGTTTTGCGGATGTGTCTGGCACGAAGATCATCGTGTTTTATCCGAAGAACGGCGTCAGCCCGATTCAGGAGAAGCAGATGGTGACCCAGAAGGGGGACAACACTTTTGTGGTCGGTATCCACGGCAATTTTGACGATGCGCAGACAGGCGTAAAAACGCTTTTCAATGATAAGGAGCTGGCAGAAGAGATGGCAGGGCACGGTCTGCAGTTTTCGTCCGCGAACTCCATCAATATCGGCAGACTGGTGCCGCAGGTGGTCTACTATGTGTACGCCTACGCGCAGCTTTTGAAGGAGGAGAAGATTGCGGACGGGGAAAAGATCAATGTGGTTGTCCCCACGGGAAACTTCGGAAATATTCTGGCGGCATTTTACGCGAAGAATATGGGTGTGCCGATTAACAGGCTGATCTGTGCCTCCAACGAAAACAAGGTGCTCTATGATTTCTTCCAGACGGGAGATTACGACAGAAACCGGGAGTTTAAGCTGACCAGTTCCCCTTCCATGGATATACTGATTTCCAGCAACTTAGAGAGGCTGATCTACCGCATCGCGGGCAGCGACCCGGAGAAGAATGCGGCGATGATGAAGAGCCTGTCCGAGCAGGGAAGCTATCAGATCACGCCGGAAATGAGAGAGCAGCTTGCCGATTTCTACGGAAACTTTGCGGATGAGACGGAGACGGCGGATCGGATCAAAGCGATGTACGAAAATACGGGCTATGTGCTCGACACCCACACGGCGGTGGCGAGCGCGGTGTATCAGAAATATGTGTCCGACACGAGGGATGAGACGAAGACGGTGATCGCTTCCACGGCGAGCCCCTTCAAGTTTACGCGAAGCGTGATGAATGCCATTGCCCCGAAGTATGACGCCATGGGTGATTTCGAGCTGGTGGATGAGCTGTCTAAGATCGGTAATGTGGCGGTGCCGCGGGCGATTGAGGAGATCCGCACAGCGCCGGTGCTGCATGACCACGTGTGTGACAAGACGGAGATGAAGGCGGCTGTGAAGCAGTTTCTTGGACTCCAGTAAAAGGTATGCGGCAGAACATAAATGGAAATAAAAAGAGTAAGGAAGATATGGCACGGCGCCACGTTTTCCTTACTCTTTTATTATAGCACAAAAAGCCCGTATTTTCAAGACTTGTAAAGATGCCAGCCGCCTCGTATACTTAGAAAACATACGATATTCTCCGCGCTGGTCTGGCATTGTATTTTTGCGGAAATATTTGGGCGTGCGAGGCGTGGAAGGGAGGCTGGTACATGGATCAGAATAACTGGATGGAAGAGATGGCGAAACAGACACTGGCGGCGCAGGTTCTTGAAACGAACCAGTATACGCAGAAGTATGGGCTTGTCTTGCGAAAGGAGGATGCGGCGCTTCTTGCGGAGGCGAGGGCTGATGTGCTGAGAGACCAGAAAAGGGTCGAATTCGGACCGGGCATTCTGCCAAAGATCATTTATGCGTTCTGTGATTCATCCTATATTTATCAGGATAATTACTGCGAAAGCATGGCGCGGCTGCAGGAGATCTTTTTCCAGTATAAGAACGAAATGCTGGATGAGATCACGGACGACGAGCTTCTGGAATTTATGAGGGAACAGTTTGAGAATGTGTGCCGCGGGGATTTTGACTATCTGGAGGGAACCTGTCTGGATCTCTTTGCACAGGCAATCCGTGCCGGGTATGCCGGGTACCGCGAGACGGAGGGAAAGGGAGTCTTCGAGGAGGTCGATATCGTCAAGCGGTGGGACAGGGAACTGTATCTGGAGGCGCTGATGGATTTGTTTTAAGTTTTGCTGCCAAAAATAAAAATGTTGTGTGAATGTATAGTCTGGAGGTGGACCCGATAGAGAAATGCAGATATCCGATGGAAGAGATTATGCCGATTGTGTCCGAACTTGCACAGAAATATACCGGTTGTGACCACTCGTCCGTCACTTATGAGAAGGCGCAGATGCTGATGGAGGCGGTTGTGTACTGTATCAACGAGGACGGAAGGCAGGAGGGCAATGCGCTTGCGACAAAGAGTATTCCGGCGAGGGAGGCGTATGAAAACGGCAGGAAAATTGTCAAAGAAAAGCTTATGGAATTACGGACACTGTATCATGCGCTTATTTCGGATTTCAGGGATTATGGATCCATGTGTCTGAAAGATACGGTCAGAAAGGGAATCCCGGCGTTTCTGGAAAGATACGATTTTAAGTATGCGCCGCAGGAGACGCTGCTAACCCTCGACTATCCCGCAATGAGAAATTACGGCGCCTTATCCGGCGTCGATCTGGTGCTTTGCTATTTGCGGGACATCCAGCTGGAACAGAAATTCCTGCACCGGATGGGGGATAAGTATATCATTAAGGTTCTGCGGAAATATCACAGGGATTATGAGTATCTGTCAGAAAATATATGCGGGATTGTCTTGCAGAATGTGACAGGGCATATGATACTGGACAAGCCGCTGCCGGGGCAGGGATTTGGGCAGGAGGAACTGGAAAGTCTGGAAGAGATTCTGTCAGATAAGACAGAGGAGCAGATCAAGGCGTATCTTCTGAAAGCGCTGGAACGGCTGATGGCAGAATATTATGACAATGACGACCGCCTGCTTGCGTATCTGGGCGGCGGGCTGTCCGATATCGTGACCAGAATTAAATATAATACGGAGAATCACTGTCTGGGGCAGTTGTTCGTGCTGTAATCCATCATGTACAAAAAAAGAGCATTGTGCATTTGTCAGTTCTGCACAATGCTCTTTATGCTTTCTATAGTCAGGCGTTTCTCTCTGTCAGCGTCTGATAATTCCTTTCCACGCAGATCGTCTTGTAGGCGGGACGGATGATCTTGCCGTTGTTTGCAAGCTCCTCCATGCGGTGCGCACTCCAGCCAACGATTCTGGCGATGGCGAAGATCGGTGTGTACAGTTCCATGGGCAGATTCAGCATACTGTAAACGAAGCCGGAATAGAAGTCCACGTTGATGTTGACACCCTTGTAGATGGGGCGTTCTTCCGCGATCAATTCAGGAGCCAGCCGCTCTACCAGATTATAGAGTGCAAATTCGTCGTGTAATCCCTTCTCGTCGGAAAGCCGTTCCACGAAGGACTTGAAGATAACGGCACGGGGATCGGACTTGGAGTACACGGCATGTCCCACGCCGTAGATCAGTCCTGCGTGGTCGAATGCTTCCTTGTGCAGAAGCTTTTTCAGATAGTCTGCCACCTGTCCTTCGTTGCCCCAGTCGGAGATTTCGCGCTTCATTTCCTCGAACATCTTCACCACTTTGATATTGGCGCCGCCGTGGCGGGGGCCTTTCAAGGAACCGATCGCCGCCGCGATCACGGAGTAGGTGTCCGTGAGGGAGGAGGTGACCACATGGGTGGTAAAGGAAGAGTTGTTACCGCCGCCGTGCTCCATATGCAGGATCAAGGCGATATCCAGAACCCTCGCCTCCAGCGGCGTGTATTTATTGTCCGGGCGAAGAATATGCAAAATATTCTCGGCATTTGACAGGTGCGGCTGGGGCTGGTGTATGTATAGACTTTCCCCGTTGTGATAGTGGTTGTAAGCCTGATAGCCGTAGATGGAAAGCATCGGGAAAAGCGCGATCAGCTGCAGACACTGTCTGAGGACGTTTGGCAGGGAAGTGTCGTCTGCCCTGTCGTCATAGGAGTAGAGCGTCAGCACACATCTCGCCAGCGTATTCATCATGTCGTTGCTGGGCGCTTTCATAATGATATCGCGGACGAAACTGGTGGGCAGGGAGCGGTAACTGTTTAAAAGTCTGGTAAACTCCGCCAGCTCCTCCGCGTCCGGCAGTTTGTCAAACAGCAGGAGATAAGTGACTTCTTCAAAGCCGAAACGGCCGTCCGTCGAAAGACCATTTACCAGATCCTGCACATTGTATCCCCGGTAGAAAAGCTTGCCGTGCGTGGGAACCTGTACGCCGTCCACTATCTTGTTGGCGCGCACATCCGAAATATTGGTTAAACCAGCCAGTACGCCTTTACCATTTAAGTCTCTTAAGCCGCGCTTGACGTCATATTTTGTGAAAAGCTCCGTATCGATAATGCCGGCCTGTTCGCTCATGTTTGCAAGCCGCAAAATTTCGGGGGTAATTTCAGAAAAACTGTTCTGTTCCATTTATGTACCTCCTTCTTCCAAAACTTATGTTGCGTTGTGACAAAAATGGTGCAGGGGTACGGTTCACCCTTGCACGATCTTTATTATCATACCATGAAAAACGTGGCAGAAACAAGAAAAAACAGTAATTTAACAAATATTTAATATTATGTTAACAATATTTACACACGAAATAGTAAAATAGTACCAGACAAGAATGCGTTCAGGTTATATATTTTTAGGAAATTTTTCCTAATTTTCTGTTTGTTTTTTTGTGCTGTTGAGGTATAATGTAACTGATGGAGAAGAAAAATAAGTGGCTGCGAAAAATAAGGAAGGAGTATGTATATGAAAGTGGGAGCGGTATCACCTCAAAATAGTCTTTTCCGCACCTATTCCCAGCTTTCCAGTGGGAAACGGATCAATTCAGCGAAAGATGACGCGGCAGGGTTTGCCATTGCGAGCCGGATGAGAATGCAGGAGACCGGGTACAAGGTCGGTACGGACAATGCCGGGATGGCGATCGGCGCTTCCAATGTGGCGGAGGGCGCGCTGGGCGGCATGTCGGATTATTTACAGAGAATCCGGGAGCTTGCCGTGCGGTCCATGAACGGTATCAACTCCGATGCGGATAAGCAGGTTTACCAGAAAGAGATCGATCAGCTCAAGCAGGGTATAGAAGGGCTTGCGAGAAATACCAGTTTTAATGAGCAGAAGCTTCTGGACGGCAGTATGGCGGATATGGCGGTCGCCACTTCCCCAAGCGGTGGCGGTATGCATATCCAGATGGAAAATTCCACGCTGGAGGCTCTGGGTATCGCCGATCTGGATGTCACCTCAAAGGACTTCAGTCTGGATTCCATAGACAAGGCGTTAGATATGGTTTCTGAGCGCAGGAGCAGTCTGGGCGCATCCACGAATGCTTTGCAGCATACACAAAATTTCAACAATTCGGCGGCGATTAACCAGCTTTCTTCCAGAAGCCGTCTGGAGGATCTGGATTTTCCGAAGGCGATTGCGAAAAAGAAACAGGATGAAGTGTTTGGGCAGTACCGTATGGCGATGCTGAGACGGCAGATGGATGAAAAGAGAAAGTCCGCGGCGGCGTTATTCTGATCGTGCCGGGGAAGAGCGAGGCATTTTTAGTCTATTGACTTTTTATAGGGTGTCTGAGATAATGTTAGAGGTGTACAGACAGGTACATGCGAGGGACATTCGGGATTCCGGGGAGTGACTCTCCGAAAATTCCGTGAACCAATACAATTTTTTTAAGGAGGAGAACGTAAAATGGCAACAAAAGCGTATTATCCCATTTCCGAGATTGGCGCCGGCAAGGTTGGTTTTTCCAAAACCCGTTCCATTATTGAGGCGGCATTTTACGGAAACAACGTAGTTAAGGTTAACACCTTGAGAGAGGCTTATGAGCTGGCAAAGAACTCACCCGGTACCGTGGTGACGGATATGCCGATTAAGGACGGCGAGACTTTCGGTCTGCCTGCTGACGCAAAGGTTCTGTTATTCAATGACGGCGCGGTGACCGGCCGTTATGCTGCAGCACGCCGTATCAAAGGCGAGCCCGGCGTAGATGAGGCGAAATTAGATAAAGTGGTTATGGACGCTGTCTATGAGACACGCTGGAAAACCATGTACCATGCAGAGTGCTTCGTAGGTCTTGACCCTGAGTTTATGGCGAAGGCGCACCTTCTGATTCCCGAAGGCGAGGAGAACCTGCTTTACAACTGGATGATTAACTTCCAGTATATGTCTGACGAGTATGTTAAGATGTACAAGAAGTCCCAGCCTATCGGCGGCGGCAATGAGCCTGACATCTACATCTTCTCCGATCCCCAGTGGGCACCCCACGAGGCTCCCGATCTGGACTACAGCTGCTTAAGCGATCCGCTTACGCTGTGCTACTTCGACACAAACGAGAACTGCGCTGCAATCCTCGGCATGAAGTATTTCGGTGAGCACAAGAAGGGCACACTGACCATGGCATGGGCGCTTGCAAACAGAAACGGTTACGCTTCCTGCCACGGCGGACAGAAAGAGTATCTGTTAAAGGATGGCTCCAAGTTCGTTGCTTCCGTTTACGGTCTGTCCGGCTCTGGTAAGTCCACACTTACCCATGCAAAGCACGGCGGCAAGTACGATATCAAGGTGCTTCACGACGACGCTTTCATCATCAACAGCGATACCTGTGCATCCATCGCTCTGGAGCCTACCTACTTTGATAAAACGGCAGATTACCCGACCGGCTGCCCGGATAATGAGTATCTGTTATCCGCCCAGAACTGCTCCTGCACCATGGACAGCGAAGGCAAGATCCAGCTCGTAACCGAGGATATCAGAAACGGTAACGGCCGTGCGATCAAGTCCAAATTATGGTCTCCTAACCGTGTAGATAAGATTGATGCACCTGTAAACGCAATCTTCTGGATTATGAAAGATCCTACCATCCCGCCGGTAGTGAAGTTAAAAGGTTCCGCGCTTGCATCCGTAATGGGCGCAACGCTTGCGACCAAGACTTCCACCGCGGAGCGTGTGGCTGCAGGCACCGACTTGAACGCGATCCGTATCGTGCCTTACGCTAACCCGTTCAGAACCTATCCTCTTGTAAACGACTACGAGAAGTTCAAGAAGCTGGTTGAGGAGAAGAATGTTGACTGCTACATTGTTAACACCGGCGATTTCATGGGTGAGAAGGTAAAACCTGCTGATACGCTTGGCATTCTTGAGACCATCGTTGAGAAGAAAGCAAACTTCGAGCAGTGGGGTCCTTTCGAGGATATCGAGATCATGTACACATGGGACGGCCAGACAGACGGTTTCAAGGATTTCAAGGCAAAGACAGACCTCGGCAACGCGGACTACAAGGCACAGCTCAAGAGCGCTATGGAGACCCGTGTAAATGCGGTTAAGGGCTTTGCGGAGAAGAAGGAAGGGTATGACAAGCTTCCTGACGAGGCACTGGCAGCACTTGAGAAGCTGGTGAACGCTCTGTAATTCATAGAGGTAATTTTATAAAGGCAGAAAGAGTGTATCCGGGAATCGTCTGATTTTCGGATACATTTTTTCATATGCAGGAAAGTGCGTGATGAGATGAAAGTTTTGCGAAAATTTACAGGGGTTATCTTCCTCTTCATTGTTGTTTTTATGGTTATGGCTATGTTCCAGTATCAGGCAGATCAGAATACTGTGGAAATAGCTGAGGAGACTGTTACTGCTACAGACGAAACGCTGGTAATCGGAATGGCGGGCAGCAATCTGGCGGACATTGCCTGCTGTCTTTTGATTGTAGTTTCAGCAATCATTTTGTTTGTGCTGGCGCTGGTCCGGTGGTGTACGAGACAGCAGAGCCGGGGCGGCATTTTTCTTGGGCTGTTCGGTCTCACTGCGGGTATTTATTGCTTTGTAGGCACGGCTACCTTAAATCTTTTTTTAGATTTGCATGGAGCCCGGGTGCTGCAGGAGTATCTGATGCTGATGATGCCGCTGTTCCTGACACTCTATTTTGAGAGGAATCTGGGGAACATGTTTCCGCGCCGTTTCACGTGGCTCTTATGTATCGTGTGCTTCAACGCGGTAATACAGATCATATTGGAACTGCTTGGCATACAGAATCTGATTGTGATGGCTGATGTGTCCACGGTAGTGCTTGGCGCTGTCTGTGTGGTGACGATTGTGAGTTTGATACAGCTGGTTTACAAAAGCCGCCGGTATCAGATTCTGATTCCGATTATCTCTTTGTCTGTTCTACTTGCCGGTGAAGTGGCAAAGGTGATTCTGAATCATTTTTCCATGTATGCCTACGCGGAGGTGGCGACACTGTATGCCATGGCAATATTCGGGCTGCTGTTGGCGATCCTGCATATACTACGCATTTCAAAGGAATACCGGCTGGATGCGGAAGAGAGGGTAAAGGCGGCGCAAAAACAGAACAGTCAGCTTGCCCAGGCGAAACTGGAGGCGGATGCGGCCAGACACGAAGCGCTCGCGGCGAATGAGGCGAAAGGTAAGTTTCTGGCGCAGATGTCCCACGAAATCCGCACGCCGATCAATGTGGTGCTCGGCATGGATGAGATGATTCTGCGGGAATCGAAAGAGCCGCATGTCAGGGAGTACGCAATGGATATCTACACGGCAGGGCAGTCGCTGCTTTCGCTGATTAACGATATTCTGGATTTTTCCAAGATTGAATCGGGCAAGGTGGAGATTGTGCCCGTTACATATGAGGTTTGCAGCATGATCCACGATCTGGTGAATATGACGCTGCAGCGCGCAAAGGATAAGGAGCTCCGGTTTGTCGTGGAGATTGACCATGAAATACCGACCTGTCTGTACGGGGATGATGTGCGCATCAGACAGGTATTGATCAATATATTGACTAATGCAGTTAAATATACGCAGAAAGGAACGGTATGGCTGCGGGTAAAGAGTCATATTATAGGGGAGAAGGTCGTACTTTACTTTGAGGTGGAGGACACAGGGATCGGCATTAAAGAGGAAGACCTGCCGAAGCTTACCGCGGAGTTTGAGCGGATCGAGGAGGAGAGGAACCGCAATATAGAGGGCACCGGGCTTGGGATGAGCATTACGGTGCAGCTTCTCAGGCTGATGGACAGCGAGCTTCAGGTGGAGAGCGAGTACGGGAAGGGCTCCCGGTTTTATTTTGAGCTGGAACAGAAAATCATTGACAGTACGCCGATTGGAGACTTTGAGTCCAAGGTAAAGCATATGGCGGAAAACTTCAGCTATGAGTCCGGCTTTCTGGCACCCGATGCCAAGCTGCTGGTGGTGGACGACAATGCGGTCAACCGCAAAGTGCTGCGAAATCTCTTGAAAGAAACGCAGATTCAGGTGTCGGAGGCGGGCGGCGGTGCGGAGTGTCTGCAGCTCGTTCGGGAAAACCATTATGATCTGATCTTTTTGGACCACATGATGCCCGAGATGGACGGGGTGGAAACCCTTCATCGGATGAGAGAACTGCCAGACTACCCCTGCAAAGACACGCCGGTGGTGGTATTGACTGCAAATGCGGTGGCAGGAGCGAGGGAACAGTATCTGGAGGAAGGGTTTGACGATTTTCTGTCGAAACCGATTGTGCCGGATAAACTGGAACATATGATTCAGAAAATGCTGCCAGAGGAATTGCTGCAGGCCCCGGATACGGCGGAAACGCCTGCGATGAAGGAGGATACGGATGGCTGCCCGGAAGATCTGCCTGTGGTGGAAGGAATTGACTGGAATTACGCATGGCTGCATCTGCCGGACAGGGAACTGCTCGCCTATACAGTAAAAGAGTTTTATGAGCAGATTGATCCGGCGGCGGATGCTCTGGAGCAGGACTATACGCAGATTGCGGACGATGCGTTTCTGGAGCAGTACCGCATTCGGGTGCATGCGATGAAGAGCCTCGCTGCCACCGTCGGAATTGTGACGCTGTCGGGTTTGGCAAGAGTGTTGGAATCTGCGGCAAAAGATGGTAAAATAAATATAATAACAGCGATGACAGATATTTTTCTGGAAGAGTGGCGCAGTTACCGGCAGCGGCTGCAGGGTGTTTTCGGCATCGGGACGGAAGAAAAGCAGGAAATCGTCGATTATTCCGTGATGCGGGCACTTGTGGAAATGGTGCGCATCAGTATGCAGGAGATGGATGTTGACCGTGCCGATGAACTGATGAAGCAGTTGCGGGCCTATGTATTCCCGGAGGAAATCGGGCAGAACATTAAGAAACTTGCGGAGGCGGTGACCAGTCTCGACCCGGAGGAGACGGACCGGCTTGCAGGACTGCTGTCAGAGCAGATGACGGAATAGAAAACCAGTGATCGGAGGACGAAATGAAAAAGATACTGTTAATCGGGAAACTTAACACGGTGGTGAACGAGACGAACCACTTTTTATCCCAGTATTTTCACGTACAGCTCTGCTCAGAGAACGCGGGGGTTCTGGAGGGGATGCTGAAAATCGTGAACCCGGATCTGGTTGTAATCAGTCTGATCGGCGCCTATGACATTGACACGTCCATCTTTTTTATGCTGAGTGACCAGTATGCGCAGATTCCGATTCTGACCATCGGGACAAAGGAGGAGAGCGATCGGTTTTTCAAGTATTATCAGGAAGAACAGTTTGAAAATCTGATCCGCCCGGTGGAAAATACGGTGATCATGGAGGCTGTGTGCAGACGGCTCGGACTTGATGGGGATAAAGTCGAGCGCGAGGCAGAGGAAGAGGGCAGACACCATGTGGAAAGAAAGCGGATTCTGGTGGTGGATGACAATGGGACGGCACTCCGTACAATCAAGGCGATGCTGGAAGATATTTACGAGGTCGCGCTGGCGATTTCCGGGGCACAGGCGATGACTTCCATAGGGAAAAAGAGACCCGACCTGATTTTGCTGGACTATGAGATGCCGGTCTGTGACGGGAGGATGACACTGGAAATGATACGGGCGGACGAGGAGCTGACAAGTATCCCGGTGGTGTTTCTGACGGCGATCAATGACCGGGAAAATATCGAGGCGGTGCTGAAGCTAAAGCCGGCAGGATATATGTTAAAGCCGCCTGTGAAGGAGAAACTGCTTGCAGAGATTGACAAAATTTTAAATGCCGGATAAGCGGTAACCGGGCAGGAGACAGTGGAGTTTGAAAACGATCTGGGAGATGGGGGAAGGAAATGTATCATTGCGAAATTTGTTTTTATATGATTACGGAACAGGATGCGTTATTTGAAATTTTGAAACAGTTGCCGCAGTTTCTTCGTTATTCACATGAATTTCAGAAGAGCGTCCGTGCGGATGAGGAGCTGACTGGCAGGGCAGATGTGATTCTGGCAGACATGCGGCAGGTGGACGCGGTAGAAACGCTTGCATTTCTGCTTTCCCATAAGAGGAAGGAGGCGGAGCTGATTGTGCTGGCGGATCAGGAGCAGACGGCGCTTCTGACCACAAAAGATGACGCGGAGGAAATCACGGATATCTGGGTGACGCCTTTGACAGAGGCGGAGTTTCAGTTTCGTCTGACCCGCTGGCAGAAGACTTATAAGATGAGCAAGGACTTCTGGCAGACGCAGAGCTACCTCGACACAACGATCAACAGCGTGCCGCACTTAATCTGGTACAAGGATAAAGAGGGCGCGCACATGAAGGTCAACGATACTTTCTGCAGGGCGGTCAACAAGACAATGGAGCAGATTGAGGGACGCGGACATTATTATATCTGGGATATCACTCCGGATGAATATGAAAAGGGCGAGTTTATCTGCATGGAGTCGGAGTACGAGGTGATGGAAAAGCGGGAGACCTGTATTTTCGATGAGACGGTCAAAATCGGGGACAGTATGCGTGAACTGAAAACTTACAAGTCGCCGCTGTTTGATCTGGACGGTAGTGTGATGGGAACCGTGGGCGTTGCCATTGATGTGACGCAGGAACGGCTCTACCAGCAGATGATGATCAAGAACGCGAACACGGACTTTCTCACAGGTCTGTATAACAGACGGTATGTGTATGAGTTTATCGACAAACAGGAAGATGGTCATCTGGTGGTGTTCTGTATTGATCTGGACCATTTTAAGAGCGTCAATGATATCTATGGACACCACGAGGGCGACAAGGCGCTGGTCCTCACGGCGCAGACGCTTCTGGGCTGTATGCCGGAAGGGCTGATCGCACGTATGGGAGGCGACGAGTTTCTGGTGGTGATAACCGGCGCGCATACGGAGGAGGAAGTGGAGCGGACAAGGAAAATGATCAAGGAGCGGCTTGACGGGGAATACGTGAAGCATGAAAATTTCCAGAAAATTTCCGCCAGCGTAGGAGCCGCTTATTCCCAGACAGGACAGGAAACGTTCCATCAGTTGTTCCACAGAGCGGATGAAATGATGTATCGGGAGAAGGAGAGCAACAGATAAAGAGTGGCAAAAAATTCTGTTGTATTTCGCGGTCAATTCGGATATAATAGATGTAACCTGAAATGCACGATAAGTCTTGTTATTTTGAACCTACAGATACTTTAAACGGGATTCCTACATTGTCATATAGATGTCAGGCCTCCAGCCTTTGGGCATTACGCAGTGGAAGACAGAAGTATGGTTGCGGTTACCCACCTAGCGTTGCTAGGAGTCAAAATACAAGATCCGGCATTTTGGGGATTATACAAAAGATGGAAAAGCAGTCGTCACGTGCGGCTGCTTTTGCAGGTATGGAGGTATGCGTAGAATGAGTATAAAAATCGGAATCTTAGGTTATGGAAATCTGGGGCGCGGGGTTGAGTGTGCCGTGAAACAGAATCCCGACATGGAACTTGTGGCAGTTTTTACGAGAAGGGAGCCGGGACAGGTGTCCATCCTTACGAAGAGTGCGGCGGTCTGCCATGTGTCGGAGGCGGCGGCATGGAAGGATAAAATTGATGTGCTTATCCTCTGCGGCGGCAGCGCGACGGATCTGCCGGAGCAGACGCCGGCATTTGCGAAACTGTTTAATGTGGTGGACAGTTTCGACACCCATGCCAACATACCGAAGCACTTTGAGAACGTGGACGCTGCCGCGAAAGCGTCTGGGAAAGTCGGCATTATTTCCGTGGGCTGGGATCCGGGGATGTTTTCCTTAAACAGGATGTATGCCAGCGCTATTCTGCCAAACGGCAAAGACTATACATTCTGGGGAAAGGGCGTAAGCCAAGGACATTCCGACGCGATCCGCAGGATTGCAGGCGTGAAAAATGCCAAGCAGTACACGATTCCTGTGGAGGCGGCGCTTGCAGCTGTGAGGGAAGGAAAAAATCCCGAGCTTTCCACAAGGGAAAAACATAAAAGAGAGTGTTTTGTCGTTCTGGAAGAAGGGGCGGATGCCGCGAAAGTGGAGCAGGAAATCAAGACCATGCCGAATTATTTTGCAGACTACGACACCACGGTACATTTTATCAGTGAGGAGGAACTTCTCAGGGACCACAGCGGCATCCCGCATGGCGGCTTTGTGCTGCGAAGCGGAAAAACCGGCTGGGAGGAGGAGAACAGCCATCTGATTGAATACAGCCTGAAGCTGGACTCCAACCCGGAGTTTACGTCCAGTGTGATTATCGCCTATGCGAGGGCGGCATATCGTCTCAATCAGGAAGGACAGGCGGGAGCCAAGACCGTGTTTGATATTCCGCCTGCTTATCTGAGCGCGAAGAGCGGGGCAGAGCTGCGGGCATCTATGCTCTAAGACAGTGCGGAGATGAGGCGGGATATTGCTATTTTGTCATTTTCTGAAAACAGCGCAGCCGGTTCTGACTTTCTATGTTGATGATTGTGAGAGCCGGCTGTGTTTTTTTGATATCTTCCAGCAGAAGTAACCCAGTTCCAGCCTCATTCATCCGACGAAAGAACAGATGGGGTTAAGATATCTATGACGGATTTGGCAGTCTTGGACTGCGAAAAAGTGTATGCTGTTGGGAAAGGGAACACTGGTGAAAAATCTGCAGCGGAATGTTACGGGAAAATTGGGGTATAAGTGTAAGAAGATGAGGACTTTATGAAACGTTCAGAAATCAATCAGATTATAAAGGAAATGGAAGCGCTGGCGGCAAAGAACGGTTTTCATCTGCCGCCTTTCTGTCACTGGACGCCGGAGGAGTGGAAAGAAAAGGGGCATGAGTATGATGAGATCCGCGATAATATGCTCGGATGGGATATTACGGATTTCGGACGGGGTGATTTTAATACGTGCGGTTTCGGTCTGATTACACTCAGAAACGGAAACCAGCATAATCCGAAATATAAGAAGGTTTATGCGGAGAAGCTTTTATTCATGCGGGACGGTATGATGGCGCCCATGCATTTCCACTGGTTTAAGTCGGAGGACATCATCAACCGCGGTGGCGGGACTTTGCAGATCAAAATTTATCAGGATGACGGGGCGGGCGGCCTTTCCGACGAGGACGTGGTGATCAATGCCGACGGGCGTTCTTACGCGGCTCCGGCGGGTTCTTATGTCACGCTGCATCCGGGTGAGAGCGTGACATTATGGCCGCACCAGTACCATGAGTTTCACGCGGTGCCGGGAACGGGGAGTATCCTGATCGGCGAGGTGTCCCAGTGTAACGACGACAATACCGACAATCGGTTTTATGAGCCGGCAGGGAGATTCCCCGAGATCGAGGAGGACGAAGCGCCGTATAGGCTGCTGTGCAATGAATATCCGCCTGCGGAGGAAGAAAAATCTTTCCTGCTCGATTGATAAATATTTTGGCTTCCGCGTGCATAGAAATAAAGGAGGACATGGGAAGGGCGCAGACATGAAGTTTGACGGGAAACAGCTTGCGAAACTTTCGCTTATTTTTTTCGGACTTTTATTCATCGTCTGTCTTTTCCTTGGGAGAAGGCAGGCGCAGGAGCCGTTACAGCCGGAGGGAGAGCGGATTACAGTCGAGGATGTGGCGATTTTATTAGATGCGCTGGGGGTGGATTTTTCTATGCCGCCTTCGGACGGCGAAGGGAAGCCGCAGACCGGCACGGAAATGGCAGGGGACGAAAAAGATATATACTTTACATATGGGCAATACCGGGCATTGTGTGAAAGTCTGCCGGAAGAGGAGTGGGGACTTCCCGATTACAGCGGCAAATATGAGCCGGAGCAGGCGTTTTTAAAAGAGGACTGGTATCGTGCCTTCCGTATCTTTCTGGCTTATCTGGATACGGAATCGTCCATCTGGGAGACGACAGTTTTTGTGCTGAAAACGGATCAGGAGAAGGCGGAAGCCTACACGGAAAACGGCGCGATGCAGGGGGCGTGTCCCTATGTTTCGACCGCTTTTGCGGGGAGCGAACTGCAGGAGTTAAAGGTCTACGTGAAAGGCAGTACGCTTTTGACCATTGTGGAAGTTCTGCCGGAGGATCATTATCTGGGAAGTGTGTGGGTGATGGAAAATAAGGACGGTACGCTGGATTGTTTTTATCATCAGACCGTATTCAGAGCGTCGCTTTCCGGCGATGCGCTTAATAAGCCGCCGGAGCGGGAACAGGTAGCGGATCTGACTTTCCGGGACGGGCGGATTGTGGAGGCAAAGGAGCACAGGGAAAAAGTCCACGGCAGGCTGCTTCGTGCCTCTGCACAGGAATTGGAGATCGAGGATTACGGCGTTTATCAGATCGCGGATGAGATGGAGATTTATAAGCTGTATGGGAGTCTGAAAACGCTGGAGCAGGCCGAGCTGCGTGTCGGGTGCGCGGATACGGATTTTGTTGTTGACAGGGGGAAGGTGTATGCCTGTCTCGTATCGGAGGAGGCAGGTGCGGATCAGATCCGGGTGCTTTTGAAAAATACGGCGGCGGGGACCAACTATCACGAACACATAGGGATTACGGTTGACGGGGAGGAGGTCGGAATCCGGGCAGACCAGATGACCGTCGGGGAGCGCAGAACTTATCGGAGTGCAAATCTTACGGACAAGGTTACGGTGGAAATGGAGGGGAGTGGCAGAGCGGACCACTCTTATCGCGGCGCCATAGAGTGTGTCCGAATGGAGCAGGGCATCGTGCTAATCAATGAACTGCCGTTGGAGGAATATCTCTATGCCGTGGTGCCCAGCGAGATGCCGGCGTCCTATCCGCAGGAAGCATTGAAGGCGCAGGCAGTGTGCGCCAGAACCTATGCGTACCGCTATGTTCTGCGGGCGGGCATCCCGGAGCTTGGCGCGCATGTGGACGACACGACAGCCTATCAGGTCTACCACAATATTGAGGAAAATGCGGCTTCCACCACGGCGGTGAAGGAGACGGACGGGGTGCTGCTCACTTATGAGGGGGAGGCTGCGGGTAATTATTATTATTCTACCTCCTGCGGGATGGGGACAGACGTAGTGAGCTGGCAGGGAGGGAACGGAGAGGAAGTGCCTTATCTGCGAGGCGTGCACGTGAGCGGCGCGGCGGGAGCGGAGTCTGGGGCAGAAGAGGCAGAACAGGCAGCGGCATCTGGCGCGGTTGAGAACTTTGACGCGGAAGCTTTGCGGGACGAGGCGGTTTTCCGGCAGTTTATTACCACGGTACACGAAACGGACTTTGAGAAGGATGAACCTTGGTATCGGTGGAGTTACCATGTGGAAGAGCTGGATGAAAAAAGTCTGTTTGCCCGTTTGAAGGAGCGGTATGCAAGCGCGCCGGCTTTTGTGCTGACGAAGGCGGAGGGGGATTATTATGTGTCGGAGCCCATTGGAAAACCGGGAAAGATAAGAAAGATAGAGATCGCAAAAAGGGGCGATGGCGGGATTGCGCAGGAGTTGAATATTGAGACGGAAAAAGCGTCGTATAAAGTGCTTTCCGAATATAATATCCGCTATGTCCTGTGTGATGCAAATAGCACTGTCAGGAAACAGGACGGGAGCGAAACCGTGCCGAAACCGCTTCTTCCCAGCGGCTTTTTTGTGCTGGATGCCGTCAGCGGGACTGGAAAAGACGGGGAAAATGTGGTAGGATATACGTTGACTGGCGGCGGTTACGGTCACGGTGTCGGCATGTCCCAGAACGGGGCGAAGGCGATGGGAGCGCAGGGGGCTGACTACGTGCAGATCCTCTCGATGTTTTATCCCGGCTGTGAGGTGACGGACGCCGAAGAACTGAGAGAGCAGTAGAATCGCCGTTGCTTTTCTTTTAGGGCATTTCAGGATCCAAATAAAGTGAAATAAGGGACAACGCTTGGCACGATAGGCAAAATGTGAGTGAAAAGAAATTAACAGATCACAGGAATTAATCGGGAGTAAGATGAGGACGATTTACAGATTATATTATATCCTGCGGGACTTTAACTGGCAGATGACGAAGAAAAATATCAGCGCCTTTGCGGCAAGCACTGCGTTTTTCCTCTTTCTGTCCATGATTCCGCTTTTGATGGCGCTGTGCGCCATTCTGCCGTATACGACGCTTACGGAGGCAAACTTAATCAATGCGATTACACAGTTTACGCCGGATGCGGTGAACGGCATGGTGATACGAATCGTGTCGGACGTGTATGCCAGATCAGCGGGGACGATCACGGTGTTTGCGATTGTCACGATCTGGTCGGCGGCGAAGGCAATGCTTGCGCTGATATACGGGTTAAATGCGGTCAACGATGTGGAAGAGAAACGAAATTATATCGTGCTGCGTGCCATCGCCTGTTTTTACACGGTGATCATTCTGGCGGCGACGCTGGTGGCGCTTTTTGTGATGGTGTTCGGTAATGTGATTGTGGATATCCTGCTCCGGGATATTCCGCCGCTTCATCTTGTGGTGCATGTGATCATGCGTTTCCGCTTTCTGGTTTCCTGGGTGATTCTGACATTCGTTTTTGCCATGATTTATGCCTTTGTGCCGAGCTGCAAGCTGCGGTTTAAGGCGCAGATTCCGGGGGCGGCTTTTGCGGCGGTGTTGTGGAGTATCGCGTCCTTCGCCTTCTCTGTCTATGTGGATCACTACAATGATTTCGGCACCTACGGGAGCTTGACTACTGTGGTCATTTTAATGCTCTGGTTTTATATGCTGATGTATATTCTGATGATTGGGGCACATATCAACAGATATTTCGGACCGGTTTATAAATTTCTCTTCGGGTGGCTTGACAAGTCGAAGGAAAGCCACTAAAATAGCAGATAGATTTGTTGCGGACGTAGTTGTCCGGGGCAGAATGTCAGGAATTGAATGATGAAAAAGGCTAAGAAGGTGTCAGTAGGAAATTTTTTCCGCCAGAGAGAGGGAATCATCGGCTGTAAGTTCCCTTCGGTACAGAAATAATCCGAAATTTCCCACCGGAGCTTTCCGTATGAAATGATTGACTGTTTTGAGCGATCGCATTAGTTCGGAACGTACAGGCACGTTACGCCGAAGGAAGCGTCCGTTTACCGGTCTGTGTAAGGGCAGAAACCGAAAACGGGAAACTGGGTGGTACCGCGGATTTTATTCGTCCCATGTGTGTTGCATGTGGGGCGTTTTTTTGCGCGCATAAGCAGAGACGGAAAGCGGCAGAGACAGGATGTATGCTTGCATACAAGACTGTCTATGACGGTTTAGGGCGAGCAACGCGAAGCATTACGAGTCTGTTTATGCAAATAGCAGACAGAGCCGGGAGACAAAAATGATTACTCTAAATGATGTAACTTTTTCCAACAAAAAATTCTGGACAGGTTTTGTGGCAACGTCATTTCCAACCGCATTAGATGAGGAAACAGATTCGTCGTTAGCTGAAATCATAGAAGAAGAGGAAACGACTGACAGTAACTGGTGGGGAAATTTCACGAAGTATTATGATGGGGTTTTGGAAGAAGCGGATGGGTATATTGAGAAACCGCAAATGCTGATTTGTCATCTTACGGAGGCGCAGACCTTGAAGATAGAGTTTCATCCGGGAGATACTGTATACTATATCAATGATCGGCAGATTGCCAACACAGGAGGCGAATATCAGATTCAGATTTTCCCGCTGGCGGATTTGCTGCGCTATAGGGAGGGTGGAAATGATAATCGGATGTTCCTTTTGCTGTTGCCGCTAACGGTAATTACAAATGAGGATACAAGTCATGCGGCAGAAATGATAGCAAATGTTTTGCAGGAAATATTTGAAAGAAATTTGTGCGATCGGCTTTCTAAAAGCATTGTGTATGGTCTGATGGAGGAATGACGGCAGGAGGGAAAGGATATGCAGATCAGAACGGCAAACATGGAGGATGTGGAACAGCTGAGACATTTATATGCAGAATTGGAGACAGACGCCGTTAGGTATCAGCCGGAGCATTTTACAATGGGTTTTCGGAGTGATGACTTTTTTCGTTCCATATTTGAGAACGAGGCGCAGGAGATTCTTGTTGCGGATGCTGACGGAAAGGTAATCGGATTTTCGCATGTGATGATTTTGAAGCAGAAAGATATCGCGTGCTTGAAACCGCAGACCGTAGTTTATATACAAGATTTAGATGTGTCAGAATCGGAGAGAGGAAAAGGAGTGGGAACGCTTCTGCTTGAAGCAAGTAGGGAATATGGGAAAAGAAAAGGGGCGGATTTTATCAGAATGCAGGTTTTTCCGCAAAATGTGGATGGCATCAGATTTTATGAGAAAAATGGTTTTTGTGAAATGATGAAAACGATGGAGAGTTCACTCTGAAAGAGCTTACAGTTTGCAAGGCAATCACAATGATGGAATGAACTTTGTATTGAAATATAAGAAATCCCAAAAAAAGGAGAAAAAGGCATGAAAGAAAAACTGGAACAGATCAAGGCGGAGGCGCTGCGTCAGATTGAGGCAAGCGACGCTCTGGAAAAACTCAATGAGGTTAAGGTTACTTTCCTTGGGAAAAAGGGTGAGCTGACGGCGGTGTTAAAGAGCATGAAGGATGTGGCGCCGGAGGACCGCCCGAAGGTAGGACAGCTTGTCAACGAGACGAGAGCGGAGATTGAGAAGGTGCTGGAGGATTCCGTCAAAAAGATGGAGAGGGCCGTCAGGGAAGCGAAGTTAAAGACGGAGGTCATCGACGTGACCCTGCCTTCCAAAAAGAATAAGATGGGGCACCGCCATCCCAATACCATCGCATTGGAAGAGGTGGAGCGGATCTTCATCGGCATGGGCTATGAGGTCGTGGAAGGTCCCGATGTGGAAAAAGATTATTATAACTTTGAGGCGCTCAATATTCCGGCGGACCATCCGGCAAAGGATGAGCAGGACACTTTCTACATTACCGGGGATATCCTGCTACGGACGCAGACTTCCTCCACGCAGGTGCATGAGATGGAGAAGGGGAAACTGCCGATCCGCATGATCGCGCCGGGCAGGGTATTCCGTTCCGACGAGGTGGACGCCACCCACTCTCCGTCCTTCCATCAGATTGAGGGGTTGGTGATTGATAGGCATATCACCTTTGCGGATTTGAAGGGGACGCTTGCCGAATTTGCGAGGGAGCTGTTCGGGGAGAACACAAAGGTGAAGTTCAGACCCCACCACTTCCCGTTCACAGAGCCCAGCGCGGAGATGGATGTATCCTGTTTTAAGTGCGGCGGCAAGGGCTGCCGGTTCTGCAAAGGCGAGGGCTGGATTGAAATTTTGGGCTGCGGCATGGTGCATCCCCACGTGCTGGAAATGAGCGGCATCGACCCCGAGCAGTACACGGGATTTGCATTTGGCGTGGGGCTGGAGCGCATCGCGCTGTTGAAATATGAGATCGACGACATGAGGCTTCTGTATGAGAATGATATCCGTTTTCTGAAGCAGTTTTAACGGATAAAGGCTGTTAAACGGTTTTGATACGGAAGGAATTGTGAAAGGAAATAAATATGCCACATGTAAAAATCAAATGGTTTTCCGGCAGGACTGAGGAGCAGAAGAGAAAATGTGCAGAAAGAATTGCGGAAGCGTTTCGCAATCAGCATAGACTTTTAGAAAAGAAAGGGAAAGGTTTACAGCATGAATACAGCATTGTCATGGATTAAAGCATATGTGCCGGAACTTACGTGCACGGATCAGGAGTATATGGACGCGATGACCCTCTCCGGGACGAAGGTGGAGGGCTACGCCAGACTGGACAAAAATCTGGAAAAGATCGTGGTGGGGCAGATCAAGAAGATTGAGAAGCACCCCGACGCGGATAAGCTGATCGTATGTCAGGTGGACATCGGCGGCGAGGTGATCCAGATTGTCACCGGTGCGCCCAACGTGAAGGAGGGAGACAAGGTGCCGGTCGTTCTAGACGGCGGTAAGGTAGCTGGTGGTCACGACGGCGGCCCCCTGCCGGAGGACGGTATTTCGATTAAGGCGGGAAAGCTGCGCGGTGTACCCTCAAACGGCATGATGTGCTCCATCGAGGAGCTTGGTTCCGACAGGAATTTTTACCCGGAGGCGCCGGAAATGGGCATCTACATTTTCGGGGATGATGTGCAGGTGGGCGCGGACGCGGTGGAGGAACTGGGACTTAGGGACACGGTGTTTGAGTATGAGGTAACCTCAAACCGTGTAGACTGTTACAGTGTGATCGGTATTGCCAGAGAGGCGGCGGCTACGTTCAGAAAGCCTTTTGTGCTGCCGGAAGTGACGGTAAAGGGAAACGACGAGAAGGTGGAAGACTACATTTCCGTGGAGGTGCAGGACAAAGAACTCTGCCCGAGATACTGTGCGAGAGTGTGCAAAAATATTAAGATTGCGCCCTCGCCGAAGTGGATGCAGAGACGCCTTGCGGCAAGCGGTATTCGTCCCATCAACAACTTGGTTGACATAACAAACTATGTGATGGAGGAGTACGGCCAGCCCATGCATGCCTTTGACCTCGACACCATTGCAGGGCATAAGATTATCGTCCGCAGGGCGAAGGACGGCGACGTTTTCCGCACATTGGACGGGCAGGACAGGAATCTGGATTCGGACGTGCTGATGATCTGTGACGCGGAGAAAGAAGTAGGTATCGCAGGCATTATGGGCGGCGAAAATTCCATGATTACGGACAGCGTGACGACCGTGCTCTTTGAGGCGGCGACCTTCAACGGCGCGAATATCCGCAAGTCCGCAAAGCGCGTCGGACTGCGCACGGACGCGTCGGGCAAGTTTGAAAAGGGGCTTGATCCTTACAATGCGGAGGCGGCGATCAACCGTGCCTGTCAGCTCATTGAGGAGCTCGGCTGCGGTGAGGTAGTTGGCGGCATGGTGGACGTGCACGGTGAAATGAAGGAAAAGGTAGTTCTTCCTTTTGAGCCGGAACATTACAACAAGTTGCTCGGCACGGACGTTTCCGAACAGGAAATGCTTAATATTTTCAAGATGATTGAAGTGGAATATGACGTGGCGAAGGGAACGCTTACAGTTCCTACCTTCCGTCAGGATATCCTGCGCCAGTGCGATATCGCGGAGGAAGTTGCGAGATTTTATGGCTACGACAAGATCCCGACTACGCTGCCAAACGGTGAGGCTACCACAGGTAAGCTTCCCTTCAAGCTGCGGATTGAGCAGAAGGCAAGAGATATCGCGGAGTACTGCGGTTTTTCACAGGGGATGTGTTATTCCTTTGAAAGCCCGAAGGTGTTTGATAAGCTGCTGCTTTCCGCGGATGATCCGGCAAGACAGGCGATCACCATCGCGAATCCTTTGGGAGAGGATTTCTCGATCATGCGGACAGTTCCCCTGCATGGGATGCTGACCAGCCTTGCCACGAACTATAACAGGCGAAACAAAGACGTGCGTCTCTACGAGCTCGGCAATATTTATCTGCCCAAGGCGCTTCCCCTCACGGAACTGCCCGAGGAGCGGATGCAGTTTACCCTAGGCATGTATGGGGACTGCGATTTCTTCGACATGAAGGGCGTGGTGGAAGAGTTCTTTGAGAGCATCGGTCTGCACAAGAGAGCGGTCTACGACCCGAATGCGGGCAGGAATTATCTGCATCCCGGCAGACAGGCGAATATTGAGTACGAGGGGACGTTTGTGGGGTATCTCGGGGAGGTGCACCCGGAGGTATGCGACAACTATGACTTAAAGACAAGAGCTTATGTGGCGGTGCTTGACATTCCGGCAATTCTGCCGTTTGCGACTTTCGACCGCAAGTATGAGGGCATTGCGAAATACCCGGCGGTTTTGCGCGACATTAGCATGGTTGTGCCGAAGACCGTGATGGCTGGTCAGATCGAGGCTGTCATTGCACAGCGCGGCGGAAAGATTCTGGAAGATTACCAACTTTTCGATATCTATGAGGGCAGCCAGATCAAGGAAGGATTTAAGTCTATGGCTTACTCCATCACCTTCCGCGCCAAGGATAGGACGCTTGAGGAGGCGGATGTGACCAGCGCCATGAAGAAGATTTTGAACGGGCTTGAGGGCATGGGTATCGAGCTGAGGAGCTAACCTATTTATTGCTATCCGGGAAAGTGGTTTTGCCTTTGTCAGGAGACTAGTACAACGAATCATTAGCTTTTGACATTTTGGCGCCGGCTGATTGCTTCATATGCAAGACGGAAGAAGAAGGCGGCGGAGTAAATAGGAGAAAATAGTGACAGAAAAGACAGATTTTGGAAGTACAATGTTCTGTAATGTGGTAGAATAAGAACAGATTGCGGCACAGGTCAGTTTGGGTTGACCCATAAAGCGAAAAAGAGAGGAGTGACAGCCATGGAGCAAAAAAACACATGGGAAACGTATGATGAGAAACAGCTTAAAGAAGTGGATGCTTTTGCCAGAGAGTATATGGACTTTCTGGACAGAGGAAAGACCGAGCGGGAGTGCATCGACCAGATCGTAAATACACTGGATGCGGCGGGCTATCAGGAACTGGAGGCGCTGGTGAAGGATGGCAAAGAGCTCAAAACGGGCGACAAGGTGTATTCCGTATGGATGAATAAATCCATCGTGATGTTTCAGATCGGTAAGGAGAAGATGGAGGACGGCATCAATATTCTTGGGGCACATATTGATTCCCCCCGTCTGGACGTGAAACAGAATCCTCTCTATGAGGATGGCGGTTTCGCTTATCTGGACACCCATTATTACGGCGGCGTGAAAAAGTACCAGTGGGTGACGATTCCCCTTTCCATTCACGGTGTGGTTGTGAAGAAGGACGGCAGTACCGTGGAGATCAATGTGGGAGAGAACGAGGACGATCCCGTTTTCTTCGTGTCGGATCTGCTCATCCATCTTGCACATGAGCAGCTTGAGAAAAAAGCAGATAAGGTGATCGAGGGCGAGGCGCTCGATATCATCATCGGCAATAAGCCGCTTGTCATTGATAAGAAGGATAAAGAAGATAAGGACGGGGAGAACAGCACACCGAAGGACGCTGTGAAGAAGGGAATCCTTGAGATTCTGAAAAGAGATTACGATTTTGAGGAGGAGGACTTCATCTCCGCGGAGCTTGAAGTGGTGCCTGCCGGAAAAGCCAGAGAGGCTGGCTTTGACCGCAGCATGATTCTTTCCTACGGACAGGATGACCGCGTCTGCGCCTTCTCTTCCCTAAAAGCGATGCTGGAGATCGGGCAGACCGCGAGAACGGCATGTTGTATTCTTGTGGATAAAGAGGAGATCGGCAGCGTAGGCGCCACCGGTATGCAGTCCAAATTCTTTGAGAATGCGGTGGCGGAGGTGATGAACCTTCTGGGCGAGTACAGCGAACTTGGCTTGCGCAGATGCCTTGCGCGCTCCTGTATGCTTTCCTCCGACGTGAGCAGCGCATACGATCCGGCATATGCTTCCAGCTTTGACAAGAAGAACGTGGCTTACCTTGGCGGCGGCATGGTGTTTAACAAGTTTACGGGCAGGGGCGGCAAGTCCGGCTCCAACGATGCCAACGCGGAGTATCTCGGTCATATCCGCGCCATCTTTGAGAAGGAGAAGGTGAATTTCCAGACGGCGGAGCTTGGAAAGGTGGACCTTGGCGGCGGCGGCACGATCGCCTATATCCTTGCGCTTTACGGCATGAACGTGATTGACAGCGGCGTGGCGGTACTCAACATGCACGCGCCATGGGAGGCGACAAGCAAGGCGGATGTGTATGAGACGAAGCGCGGGTATGTGGCTTTCTTGGAGAATGCAAGTTTATGACGACATTAAAGAAATCCGATTTTTATTTTGATCTGCCGCAGGAGTTGATCGCGCAGGACCCTTTGGAGGACCGCTCCGCGTCCAGACTCCTTGTGCTGAACCGGCAGACGGGCGCGGTGGAGCATCACCATTTTAAAGAGATTACCAACTATTTAAGGCCAGACGATTGTCTGGTCTTAAATAACACCAAGGTGATTCCGGCGAGGCTTTTGGGCGTGAAGGAGGACACAGGGGCGGCAATCGAGGTCCTGCTTTTAAAGCGGCGGGACAGCGACGTTTGGGAAACCCTTGTAAAGCCGGGAAAAAAGGCGAGACCCGGCGCAAAGATTGTCTTTGGGGACGGATGCCTCAAGGCGGAAGTGCTTGAGGTGGTGGAGGAGGGAAACCGACTGATCCGCTTCGACTATGAGGGCATTTTTGAGGAGGTGCTTGACCGCCTCGGTGAAATGCCTCTGCCGCCTTATATCACCCATAAATTGCAGGATAAGAACCGTTACCAGACCGTGTACGCGAAATACGAGGGCTCTGCGGCGGCGCCGACGGCGGGACTACACTTTACGGAGGAACTGCTTGCGCACATAGAGGAAATGGGCGTACACATTGCCTATGTGACTCTACATGTGGGGCTGGGCACCTTCCGCCCCGTGAAAGCGGACAACCTCTCAGAGCACCATATGCATTCCGAGCATTATGAGGTGACGCCGGAGACGGCGGATCTGATCAACCGCACGAAGGAAAGCGGCGGGCGCGTGATCTGCGTGGGGACAACAAGCTGCCGCACAGTGGAGAGCGCAGCGGACGAAAACGGCTGGGTGCAGCCGGGACGCGGCGACACGGAAATCTTTATTTACCCGGGATACCGTTTCAAGGTGCTGGACTGTTTGATCACGAATTTCCATCTGCCGGAATCCACGCTGGTGATGCTTGTCTCCGCGCTTGCGGGAAGGGAGAATGTGTTGGCGGCGTACCGGGAGGCGGTGGAGGAGAGGTATCGGTTTTTCTCTTTTGGAGATGC
>CAJUJK010000013.1 GCA_910586705.1 uncultured Lachnospiraceae bacterium
TGTTTTTATTGTATCAAAAAAAGCCAGCTTTTGCTGACCTTTTTTGACAGTCTGATATAATCATAGCCATGATTATTCTCCAGCTTGTAACTGGTTTTGTGAAACACCACGAAATAAAGTGACACATTGCACACATGCATATAATAGTTGCGATAATAAACCAAATGCAGGAAAAGAGGATGATTATGATGAGGAGGGAAATAAAACAGGTTCCCATTATACCAGACACGAACATACGGCATCCTGTCATACGCACACGATTGAATGTATGCATGAATATGACTGCCCGTATTGGATTAAGTCAAGGGGTATGGGATATGCTGAAACTTACGTAAATAATAGACCATTATCGACTTGCGATATTAAATGGTGCTGTGGGAAATGGCACTATAATACAGGTGCACAGGATATTACGGGGAAATATATCGACTGGCAGGATGTGGCTGGTGTTTATGCAAGAGGACAGAAACTGATTGATCCTGAGATTTGCTATATCAAAGTGGAAACAGTTCCGCATGAATTTCCTGCTGAAACAGATACGGAGATTTTGTTAATCGCAGACCACGATGAATGGAACAACCTGACTTATACCGCGCCTAATGGAAAGGTGATCAAACACGCAGACCATTTGAGGGTTGGTGAGAAGTACCATTTGAAGTATATCTATTCTTATAAGGGTGCATCCAAGGGATTCAGGATTGAATTCTCTTTGCAGAATAAACCTTATTATCAGTATAATTATCTGGCAAGAATGGAAAGACCTGATTATGATAAAACAATTTACCAATTAAGAACAGGTCTTGCAGGAGACAGATTTTCCAAGAGTTCCATCAATGTGCCACATGCGAAACTGGTGCAAGATTTAACGGATATTACGATCAGAGGGTTATATACAACTCCTGAGACAGCTTATACATTGAATGGTGCCTATACATGGGACAGCGGCTCTGATTGGAATGATCAGGTTTATTTGGATGCACTTGTTACAGACCAATTTGATGATAACTATGACAACAAAGATGCGGGAAGTATCACATCAAACAATGGTTCTCCGCTAAAGACTGACTTTACGGTATCGAAGCCTTCCCATAATGATATGCTTGTCGTATGGGAGTTTGATACGCAGCCAGAGGTATTCACTTCCGCATTGGTCTATGGAACAGCTTATATCAATGTAGGTGAAAACGATAATTTCACAAAGAATTATTTTGATGAGGCCTATAATTACGCCAAAGATAAAATGACTGCAACACAGTATACAAATTGGTTCTATAGTTTTGAGGAACACAATAATGTTGGAGGAGTCGGTTATTTCAGCTCAGAATATACAGGACCTGGCGGACCGCAATCCAATAACCCTATTCCAGCGCATACTGTCTATACGCAGAATAACGAGTACAGGACATTTGCGGTAAAGAATAAGGTATGGCAGTCAGATGTGGATATTAAGGTTTCCAATTTTGTGCAGAATACAGGAGCAGGCATCACAGAGCATATTTATCAAAGCAGGGACAGGGATAACCACGATCTGAACTACAACCTGTATTATACGGTAGATGTGGTTAACCCGAAAGCAACGATTTATGAGAATAAGCAGAGATCACATGACGGGCAGACAGAAAATGATGAAAAAACAACGCCATATGACACCACTTCCGATGTCAATGAGTTTGATGTGAATACCATGATCTCATGGGGGTCCACGGGAGCATCACAGACAGGAGCCTCTTATGGAAATACAGTGGTTGTTGACCATATCAAGACAGGAAGGACTTATATCCAGAGGGAAATCCCCACTGTACTTGCTACAATGACAACGTTGCCAAAAGAAACAATGAGTTTCAAGATATATCCTAACCATGACAGATTGATCTATGAGGATCATTATACAGGAGCAGCGGTATCTGGTTCTGATATAGGAAGGACAGTCAGTGTTACAGCAAAAGATGGATATTATCCGCCTAATGAACAGTCCTATGTTTTCGACATCTATCCTGCTATGAATCCTAATGTGGAAGAGATGAGGCCGCAGAACATCAGTAATTCCAATAATGTGCCTGACCAATACAATCAGGATGACAATATCCTGCACCACATGAGTCCTACGACTTCATTTGTGACCAAGTTAAGTAACGGTGAAACAAAGACGATTGTGGACAGCCACACAAAGACGTATACACAGTATGATTTTGAATATAATCCAAGCAACAGGAACAACAAAGTGACATTCCCTAGCAGGAGAAAATCCATTATGTTCTTCAAGTATTCAAAGACCAATTACAGTTATAATGGAAAGTCCATACAATCTGCGGTAGGACAGTTTAGAAATGCAGGCAAAACGCAGACAGAAAGTTACTACATCAGTCAGGTACTCTTTAAGAGTAATTATACTTCCAAGTATAAGAAGGAACTGGAAGCACAGGGGGCAGATTACATAGAGGATAAAGATGTATACGGCAATCTGACGGATGCATGGATCGATATGGTGAACCAGAATAAGTTCGCCATTGTATCTGCGGGACAGGGCTTTGAACTTCGTGTAACATTGAAGTATGAAAACAGCTTCTTAACTCAATACCTTGCAAGGTATTTTGGATCAGATGACGGACAGAATGATATTCTTGGTACATCCAACAGAGTACAGAAGCGATACAATGATGTTCCTGCAAACAGCAGACAGTATGCGAATATCAGTGCATTAACAGGCAAAGATGGAAGATCCACTCCTTACTATAGAAATACAGAAAGGGCATATATCAGTAGTTACAGCATCCTTGATAGATTGGCAGTAAACCTTGTAACGGGTTCAAACGTATTCAATGACTTGTATGTATTTATGAGCGATAACCCTGATACAGTTTACAGTTATTCAGGAATCTATGATACACCTGTTGTATTTGAGAGGGATATTAAATACAGTGAAGACTTCTCTGTAACAACAGTCACTTATACGATGTGTGTAAGTCATGAAAACGGAATATCCAGCAACCTGCAGAAAATGAAGTTCTATACGAACCAGTTAGCTCCCGATAAGAGGACACCTGGCATTGTAGAAGGAACTTATGATGTTGCATCACAGGGAGAACACAGCATTACAATCTGGACTCCAATCGTGGCAGCGACACCGTTTGATTATCCTGATACAATACAGGACAGATATATTGGCGATGCGATAGAACTTGGTTATACGATCAAGACCACGGGTGCGGATGACAGTATTGTACATATCGTGCAGTAAAAGACAAAAGGACTTCTCTTAAATGAGGAGTTCTTTTTCTATGGACATATTTAAAAACGTGACAAAGATGGACGAATTGGATTGCGGAAATATTGAGTTGCGAAAAAACCTCATGTATCATGATAAGTATAGACAGTAATCTTGGAGTCAGACATCATAAACTGTCCAAAATTCAATATTGCAAAGAAAAAGAATACTGCTGGTTATACAGAGCCAGTGGTTGGCATAAAGTTCTTTGGAAATTTACAACGGAGGAAGTCTCTATTTTCTGTATTAGAGCAAATTTTCTGACAGGAGGATTTGCAGATATGGGAAAAGATATGAATAATGAACAAATCTTACTTAATATAGAAGAAACAGCTCATTATTTAAACATTGGAAAAACGAAGACGAGAGAATTAATGAAACAATACGATAAGCAATGGGTTGTGCGTATAGGCAATAGAAGTTATGCACATAAAGACCTATTAAACAAATGGTTATTGGCACAAGTGAAAATATGATAATAAAGACATTTTAAGTGAATATATGGGCCTTGAAATAGAGGTGAATTTACGCTATAGTAAAGGCAATTCCAAAGATCTTTGCTCATATATTTCCGATTAAAATGTCTTGGAAGGAGAGAAACAGATATGAGTAAAGAAATGATACTGCCTAAAGGGATTAGAATAAAAAACGGTTCCTATGAGGCGAGAGCAGTTGTAAAGGGTGTATCTATTTGTCTGCATAATAAGGATTTAACACAGCTTAAACAGGACTTTGAAGCAGCAAAGGCACATGTAAAAGACAGCGCAAACTATCGAAAAACGGGGATAACACTGAATGAATGGTTTGAGGAATGGTTTGATACTGTAAAAGCAAAGAAAGTGAAACCGACTAGTATTTATCCAATGAAAAGCAGATTTAAAAAAACATTCGGTTTTTATTTGGGAAATATGAAGTTGAAAGATATCAGACCATTAGATGTTCAAAATGCCTTAAATGCTATGGAGGACGAGGGAAAATCCAGCAGTACAATGAGGGATGTGCTGGGACGGTTAAGGGAATGTATGGAGTTTGCTTTGGCGAATCAACTTATTGGTTATAATCCATGCATTGTCATAGAAGTTCCATGGACTGACAAGATTACAGAAGAAGAAATACCGCTGACACAGGAAGAACAAAACCGATTTCTGAATGAGCTTGAAGAAGAGCATAATTGGTATAAGGAAATGTTTTATGTTATGTTCTTATCAGGACTAAGAGTTGGTGAACTGGGAGCCTTAAGATGGGAAGACATTGATTTTGACAATAAATGTATTTCCGTCAGTCATTCACTAAGTTGTAGCTATCAAGATGGAGTTAAGGTAGAAGAGATTGTAAGTCCTAAGACAGTAAACTCATACCGAAAGATTCCGTTTGTTGGAGAAGCGGAGGAGATGCTGCTTGCTTGGAAAGAAAAACAGGAAAGATTAAGGCAACAACTTGGAAATCGTTGGAGAACACCAGAGGAATATGGTAATTTGGTTTTTGTTACAGGTATGGGCAGTCCTTGCACTCGCTATATTGTGCAGAAAGAAATTAAAAAAGTTGTAAAAAGAATCCGAGAGAAGCAGGCATTTGATGCAATGGAGAAAGGAGAAGCACCTAAAAGATTTAGGGATTTTCATCCCCATACAATTAGACATACTTTTGCTACTAGATGTTTTGAAGTGGGTATAGAACCTAAGGTAGTACAAAAGTTGATGGGACATTCTAATATTTCAACAACCTTAAATATATATACTCATGTGTTGGAACAGAAGCAGATGGAAGAGGTTGCAAAATTCGGTATGGCTAGAACGGTGAAAATACCCAAATACGATATGCAAATACCCAAAATTACAGCAAACAGCCATTTGTGATTTATTGAAGCGAAAATTTACCCAAGTTCCAAATTGGGAGACACAATTTACTGGTTGTGTATGACAAGGCAGAAGTTCAGTGTTTATAAGGGGTCTTATAAGGTAGAAATTGACATATACCTGAAATAGTTCACAAAGCAGATGGGTATGTAACAAAATGTGGAAGCTGCGATCCGACCTTTGAAAAGGTAGACAGCACAAACGTGTCGCAGTATTGATAAGAAAGAACAGCCAATGTTTCCGGAAAGAGACATTGGCTGTTTTTCAGTTTATGTCACAGACAAAAATCCCCTGTTATGCGCGTTTTCAGTCATCCGACCTATTCTTGAAACTTGGGATCCGTCAGTAAATCCTCCATCAATTCCTTATAGACAGCAGGCCGGTAGTCCGTCCTGCCGCCGATCAGGGCGTTCGGCTCAAACTTCTCGCGGGATGCGAGAGTCAGGTCTATTGTGGCGGTATACATTTTGTTCTGGATCGCTTTCGGGTCGGTGAAAGGATAACCGGCGAAATACTCCGCCTCCCAGAAATTGGTGCTGGGTCCGATGATGCTGGCGCCGCCCCAGAATATGTTGTAGAGGTCTTTTCCGGCAAGGTTCGCGGAGACGATGTAAATCTGGTTGGTGATAACGCCTGCTTCCAGCGTGGTGGAGCCCAGTGCAATACCGTGGCATTTTGCCAGCGCGGTGCAGTTGATATACAGGCGGCAGCCCTTCGCCGCGTAATAGCGCATCAGCTCCTGAAAACAGTAGGAATCGTAGCAGATACCGAGCGCGACAGGACCCCACGGGGTATCGAAAATAAAAGGTTTGTCACCGCGCGCAGCCCAGTGCGGCTCGGGATACGGGAGGTGAATCTTTCTGTAGGAACCGATGATTCCCTCGGGACCGCACACGCAGGCAGCATTGTAGATGACGTCGCTTTTTTCGGCGTCTCTCTCGGGAAATCCATAAGCGACATAGACACCGAGCTTTTTCGCCAGTTCCGCTATCTTTTCCGAGGAGGGACCGGGAACTGTCTCAGCCAGCTTATACTGCATTTTTTCTTTCAGCGGTTTCTCCTCCTCGTCGTCGTATCCTGTCAGTCCCATCTCCGGGAATACGATCAGGTTGGAGCCTTCCGCTGCCGCGGCTTCGATGTAGCCGGTCATCCGGTTCAGATTGGCTTCCTTGTCGCCCCACTTCGCGTTAAATGCAACGGTTGATACTTTCATAACGTCTTTCATCTCATCCTCTTTTCTGCGCGGCTTTACTGTTTTTGTTCCGGGTCCGCGGATGCTGCACTGACGCGGTCCCGGCTGCCATATAACAAAGAAAAAGCACAAGGATGTGTGAAAATCACATCTTTGTGCTTCGCTCGAATTATAGCACTTTGGTTTTTTCTTTGCAACTATCTTTTTTATTCCGTTTGCCCGGATTATTTTTACCATGGAGATCTGGTGAATTTTTCTTGCTCTTTTTTTACGAAATTTCTTTTCGTAGTCTCCCAAATGTGATATAGTATAAAGGAATGTGGGATAAGAGATTGAAAAAGGAGCCGATGAAGATGGATGCAGAACAGGATGCACATTTTCAACTGATGAAACGGCTGCTCGTTATTATTCCGCTTTCCACGATACTGATCCTGATGATTCTCTGTGTGGTTCTGGGCGTGAATCTCTATGAGGCGAAACGGGAGCTGCGCGCGCTTCGCGAGCAGACGGCGCCCGTGATGGCGCAGGTGCAGACATCCGGCGCAGAGACGCAGGGAGGAGAACTGTATACGGCATCCGGCGTGGACGAGTTCAGACGTGATACAGCCGATCCGGACAGCGGGATCTCCGATGCGGATGACGGGATCAGAAAGGTGTACCTTACTTTCGACGACGGACCAAGCGGCAATACCGAAGAGATACTGGATATACTGGCGGAGTATGATGTGAAGGCGACTTTTTTTGTGGTCGGGAAAGAGGAAGAAAGATATCAGCCGTTATACAAAAGAATTGTGGAGGAAGGGCATACGCTGGCGATGCATTCCTACAGTCATAAATACAATGAGATTTACCAGTCAAAAGAAAGTTATGTGGAGGATCTCACGAAACTGCAGGAATTTCTCTATGATACGACCGGGGTCTGGTGCAGGTACTGCAGATTTCCGGGAGGCAGCAGCAACACGGTGAGCCGGGTGGACATGCATGAACTGATCGCATATCTGGAAGAGCAGGACATGAGTTACTTCGACTGGAATGTGTCCTCGGGGGACGCGTCATCAGCCTATATCAGCCCGGAATCCATCGTCAAAAATTCGACGGCGAGGCTGCGGGATTTTCAAGAGGCGATTATTCTGATGCACGATGCGTCCGACAAGGATTCTACGGTGGAGGCGCTGCCGAAGTTGATCGAGCAGATTCAAGCGATGGAGGATACGAAGATCGTTCCGATCACAGATGATACGGCGGCGATTCATCATATAAGCAACGATTAAAGAATGGAGGATTAGGGAATGGGATTTTTTTCGGATTTGAAGGACGACTTATCCCAGGCTGTCAATGAACTGATGCCGGAAGAAGAGCTGGAAGCGGCTCTGGCAGCAGAAGGACAGGCAGGGGAGCAGGTATCTGCGGATGCCGCGGCATCGGAGACGCCCTCTACAGATGATGCGCTTGAGTCTCTGGATTTGAGCGGAATGCTGGATAAAATCGAGGAGATGGGAACGCCCGGACTTGAGGCGGCACCCGAGCCGGAACCGGCACTCGTCGAGGAGCCTTTGGAAGAAGAGATTCTGACACCGGAACCGATGGTGGAAGAGGTGGCTGCAGAACCTGCAGCGGCGGCGGAAGCCGTGGTAGAAGAGCCGGCAGCCGTGGAGGCTGTAATAGAAGAAGAGGAGGCAGAACCTGTTATGGCAGAAGAAATTTTAACAGAGGCGGAAACGCCTGTGGAAGAGAAAGATGAAAATAGCGGAGGAAAAGGAAAGACTATGGAAGTACAGGCAAATCGTGTAGCAGTAGACGAGACGGCGGTCGTGACAGAGGGCATGACAATAACGGGTGATATCGTATCGGAGGGTTCCATGGAACTGATCGGTACCGTAAACGGTAACCTTGACATTCTTGGCAAGCTGAATATCACGGGTACGATTCAGGGTAATTCCAAGGCGGCTGAGATTTATGCCGAGGGCGCGAAGATCACAGGTGAGGTGAACAGTCTGGGCAGCGTGAAGATCGGCCAGAGTTCCGTGGTGATCGGTAATATCACGGCTACCAGCGCGGTAGTTGCCGGCGCTGTCAAGGGCGATATCGATGTACAGGGCCCGGTTATTCTGGATACCACGGCTATCGTGATGGGCAATATCAAGTCCAAATCCGTACAGATCAACAACGGCGCGGTGATCGAGGGTATGTGTTCCCAGTGCTATGCGGATGTGAATCCTACCTCCTTCTTTGAGGAGTTCAAGAAGAAAAAGTAAATCCGGTCACACAGGGGAGATCGATAGCATATGAAGCGTATACTCTTGAAGTTAAGCGGAGAAGCCCTTGCGGGCGAGAAAAAGACGGGTTTTGACGAAGAGACGGTGAGAAGGGTAGCCATGCAGGTAAAGCTGCTTGTGGACGACGGCATTCAGGTGGGAATCGTTATCGGCGGCGGCAATTTCTGGCGGGGCAGGTCCAGCGAGAATATCGACAGGACGAAGGCGGACCAGATCGGTATGCTTGCCACGATTATGAATTGTATCTATGTGTCCGAAATCTTTCGTTCCGTAGGGATGATGACGTCGGTTCTCACTCCTTTTGAGTGCGGCTCCTTTACGAAGCTTTTCTCAAAGGACAGGGCAAATAAATATTTTTCTAGAAATATGGTGGTCTTTTTTGCGGGCGGTACGGGGCATCCTTATTTCTCCACCGACACAGGCGTTGTTCTCCGTGCCGTTGAAGTGGATGCGGACGTGATCCTTCTGGCGAAAGCTGTGGACGGCGTCTATGACGACGATCCGCGAAGCAATCCGGACGCAAAGAAATACGACGAGGTTTCGATTGAAGAAGTGATTGCGAAGAATCTTCAGGTGGTGGATATGACGGCATCCATTCTGGCGCGCGATAACAAAATGCCTATGTGGGTGTTCGGGCTGAATGAGGAGAACAGCATTGTCAATACCGTCAAGGGTAAATTTAACGGAACTAAGGTAACAGTATAAGTGGAGGATTACAGTATGGATGAGAGACTGAAGCCTTATGAGGAAAAGATGCAGAAGTCTTATGATTTTCTGGTAAACGATCTGGGAACGATCCGTGCAGGGCGCGCCAACCCTCATGTTCTTGATAAGATCAAGGTGGACTATTACGGGACGCCCACACCGATCCAGCAGGTGGGCAATATCACGGTTCCCGAGGCGAGGGTTCTGCAGATTGCGCCGTGGGAGAAGACACTGATTAAGGATATCGAGAAGGCGATTATGGCGTCGGATGTGGGCATCACACCTAGCAACGACGGTTCCCTGATCCGGCTTGTGTTCCCGGAACTTACCGAGGAACGCCGTAAAGAGCTTGTGAAAGATATCAAGAAGCGGGGCGAGGAGAACAAGGTGGCGATCCGCAATACCAGACGGGACGGCAACGACGCGCTGAAAAAGCTGGCGAAAGCCGAAGTTTCCGAGGATGAGATCAAGGAACTGGAGGAGAAGCTGCAGAAGCTGACGGACAAGTTTATCAAGGATGTCGATAAGCTGGTGGATGAGAAGTCTAAGGAGATTCTGACTGTATAACAGGCTGAACAGTGTTCAGCCGTGAGCTACGCTCAATTGCGAGATTCGCTCCGCGAACTCGTGGATTGTGGAAAGTTTAGGGAGGGGCTTGCAGAATGGGTGATTCTGTCGCCCCTTTCCTTTTATGTAGTTTACATAATATTGTGCCCTGCGACTTTTGGTTGACATAAGATTTAATAACACGGAGCAGAGCGAATGGAAACGGGAAGGATGGAAAAAGTATGGGTGACATGACGGCGGAGGAGAGAAAGGTTCCACAGCATGTAGCGATTATACTGGACGGCAACGGCAGGTGGGCGAAAAGTAAGGGAATGCCCCGCAATTACGGACATGTGCAGGGGGCGAAAACCGTGGAAGTGATCTGTGAGGAGGCTTACCGCATGGGGATCCAGTACCTGACGGTGTACGCTTTCAGCACGGAGAACTGGGAGCGGCCTGCGGACGAGGTGGACGCGCTCATGGGGCTGCTTAGGAACTATATGAAGACCTGCTTGAAGACGGCGGCAAAAAATAACATGTGTGTCCGGGTGATCGGGGAAAAGTCCCGGCTGGACGAGGACATCAGAAAGCGGATCGTGGAGCTGGAGGAAGCGACAAAGGGTAATACGGGTCTGCATTTCCAGATTGCCATCAATTACGGCGGCAGGGATGAGATTGTCCGCGCGGCAAGGAAACTGGCAAGGCAGGTGAAGGACGGAACGCTTTTGCCGGAGGAGATCACACAGGAATGTCTCGGGGATGCGCTTGACACGGCGGGTATCCCGGAGCCGGACCTTCTGATCCGCACCTGCGGGGAGCAGCGGATTTCCAATTTCCTGCTCTGGCAGCTGGCATATACGGAGTTTTATTTTACGCCGGTGGCATGGCCGGATTTTTCAAAAGAAGAATTGGAGAAGGCGGTGGCGGCATATAATAAGAGAGACAGACGCTACGGTCTGGTAAAAGAATAGGGGGCGTCTGTATGTTTCGTACAAGATTGGTGAGCGGCATTGCGCTGGTGGCGATTGCGCTGGGCGTGTTTCTGACGGGCGGCGCGCTTCTGGCGGTTGTACTTTTCGGGGTCTCCGTGATTGCTTATCAGGAGCTGACAGCCGCGTGTAAAGTGCGCGGGGAGAAGCCGGAATCTGGCGCGCCGGTCATAGTGGGGCTTGTGATGACGCTTGTATACTATGCGCTGATCGGGCTTGCGCTGGCAAGGGACGTTACGTTTGCGTTTCCGGCCATGATGATGGTGATTATGGCGGCGTTTCTCGCTTTTTTGTTTGTCTATGTGTTTACTTTTCCAAAATACCATGCGAACCAGATTATGTCCGCCATGTTTTCCTTCCTCTACGGGCCGGTGATGCTGTCTTTTCTCTATCTGCTGCGGGAAGGGTTTGACGATGGGATTTATCTGGTGTGGTTCGTGTTTCTCGCCTCATGGGGGAGTGATACGTGCGCTTACTGTGTGGGCGTGCTGATCGGGAAACACAAAATGACGCCGAAGCTGAGCCCGAAAAAGTCCATAGAGGGCGCGGTGGGCGGTATTCTGGGAGCGGCGCTTCTGTTCGTGCTGTACACGCATTTTGTGATCAACCAGTATACGATGATGACGTTATCGCTGCCGCTTGCGGCTGTTTTGGGCGCGGCGGGCGCGCTCGTCTCCATGGTGGGGGATCTGGCGGCTTCCGCGGTGAAAAGAGATCACGAAATCAAGGATTACGGGAAGCTGATTCCGGGGCATGGCGGGATCATGGATCGTTTTGACAGCGTGATTGTGGCGGGACCGATCGTGTTTCTGGGGATCGCGTTTGCGACAGGGTTATGGTTGTAGCGGCGGAAAGCGCGTGTTCAGGGAAGCGATGGTGTGGCTGGGAAAGCGGGATTGCGGGAAATGTGTGGCATAGAGGGGCAAATGCGTCAGGAAACAGAGGAGAAGCAGAGAAGTCGTAATGTCAGGAAGACTTCGGGATGGCGGGGATGAAGATGAAGAAAATAGGAATACTGGGTTCCACGGGTTCCATCGGGACGCAGACACTTGATATTGTAAGGAAAGAAAAGGATCTGGAGGTCGTGTCTCTGGCGGCGGGGTCAAACGTGTCGCTTCTGGAGGCGCAGATCAGGGAATTTCGACCGAAAATTGCCGCGCTCTGGGAGGAAAAGGCGGCAGAAGAGCTGCGGACGCGGGTACGGGATCTGCCTGTCCGTATTGTGAGCGGCATGGAAGGCCTGCTGGAAGTGTCTACCGTGGAGGAGATGGAGGTATTGGTTACCGGCATTGTGGGAATGATCGGTATCAGACCTACCATTGCGGCGATCGAGGCGGGAAAGGATATCGCGCTGGCAAACAAGGAGACGCTGGTGACGGCGGGGCATATCATTATGCCGCTGGCAAAGAAAAAAGGTGTGTCGATTCTGCCCGTAGACAGCGAACACAGCGCGATTTTCCAGTCTCTGCACGGGGAAAACCGGGCGCGGGTGGAGAAGATCCTGCTCACGGCGTCGGGCGGTCCTTTCCGGGGAAAGAGCAGGGAAGAACTGGCGGATATGACAGTGGAAGACGCGTTGAAGCACCCCAACTGGTCCATGGGAAAGAAGGTGACCATCGACTCCGCGTCGCTGTGCAACAAGGGGCTTGAGGTGATGGAGGCGAAGTGGCTCTTCGATGTGGCGCTCTCGCAGATCGAGGTGGTGGTGCATCCCCAGAGCATTCTGCATTCGGCGGTGCAGTACGCGGACGGCGGCATTATGGGGCAGATGGGCGTGCCCGATATGAAGCTGCCCATCCAGTACGCGCTGTTTTACCCGGACAGACGCCCCATGGAGATCGGAAGGGTAGACTTATGTAAACTTGGAAGCCTGACCTTTGAGAGACCCGACACGGACACGTTCCGCGGACTTGCGCTCGCCTACCGGGCGGCGGAGAGGGGCGGTTCCCTGCCCACTGTGTTCAACGCGGCGAATGAGAAGGCGGTGGCGCTGTTTTTGGATAAGAAGATTCGGTTTTTGGAGATACCGGAGCTGATTGAGGCGGCGATGGACGCCCACCGGGTGATTGAGAATCCGACGGTGGAGGAGATATTGGCGGTGGAGACAGAAGCCTACGAATATATCAGACTAAAGTTTGGAGAGTAGTGAATTGATCAGGACAATTATTTTATTTATCATTGTGTTCGGACTGGTAGTGATTTCCCATGAACTGGGGCACTTTCTGATTGGCAGGAAAAACGGCATCCGTGTGGTGGAGTTTTCTGTGGGAATGGGTCCGACGCTGTTTTCCTTCAGGAAGCACGGCACGAAATATTCCTTAAAGCTCTTGCCGCTTGGCGGCGCCTGCATGTTTGACGGCGAGGACGGCGTGGAGCGGGAACAGCAGCAGGAGCGGGAATCCGGGAGCGCGGACGCGCCGGAGGGGATCGCCTTTACCGAGGCGGGCGTCTGGTCGCGCATCGCCACGGTTTTTGCCGGACCTTTCTTTAATTTCATTCTCGCCTTTGTGATCGCGGTGATACTGAGTGCATTTTCGGGCGCGGATCTGCCCACGGTAGGTACGGTGCAGGCGGGCTCCGCGGCTGCGGAGGCGGGACTGCAGGCGGGCGACGTGATCACGAAGATCGGACGCGAGCCGATTCACTTTTACCGGGAGGTGTCCATGATTTCCGCCTTGAATCAGGGGGAGGAGATGGAAATCACCTACAAGAGAAACGGGGAGAAAGCGGTGACCACACTTTTTCCGAAGTACGATGAAAATGACAAGCGTTATTATATGGGGATTACCAACGGCGGCGAGTATCTGCGGTGCAATCCCCTGCAGGTGTTCCAGTACGGTTTCTATGAGGTGGAATACTGGGTGAAGATCACCTACAAAAGCCTGCGGATGCTGGTGATGGGGCAGGTGTCGAAGGACGACGTGTCGGGACCTGTGGGGATCGCGCAGCTTGTGGGAGAAAGCTACGATGCGGCGGAGGAAAACTACGGCACGCCCTACGCGATTCTGACCATGCTCGAGATCGTGGTGCTTTTGTCCGTCAATCTGGGCATTATGAACCTGCTGCCGCTGCCCGCGCTGGACGGCGGACGGCTGGTGTTCATGTTCGTGGAGGTGCTCCGGGGAAAACCCGTTCCGCCGGAGAAGGAGGGCATGGTGCATTTCGCCGGGCTGGTAGTTCTGATGGTGTTGATGGTGTTTATCATGTACAACGATATTATGAGGCTGGTGCGCTGACGCAATCTATACCCCCAAAAGCGCAATCTATACCATAACAGACCCTATTTTATTTCGATTTGCTATAATACAGCTAAATCATCTAAGCAAGTTTAGCTATAGAAATAGAAAGGGTTGACAGGAATGGCGGAAGAGAGGAGAATCCTTAGTAAGCAAGCAAGGGCGTGGTATGCTCTTTTTCTGCCGGCAATTTCAGATTTGGACATGGGAAAGCCATCACTTCGGCAGCAGTATCTGTCTGCTGCCGAAGTGATGGCTTTTTTGCGTGCCCTGTCTGACCGGTTTATAAGATAAAAACGAAAAATAACCGTTGCGGGTAAATGGTATGGGAGCAGAGAGGTATGAGATTATGAAAAAACAGAAAACATCACTGGGATCGGGAAGAAAGAAGGGGCTGCGTCTGGCGGCAGTCCTGCTCGCGTTTTGTCTGTTGGTGACGAGTGACCCGGATATCGCGGAGACGGCTTCGTCTTATGTGCAGGCGGCGGGAGACGGCGCGGCGGCAGGGAAGGCGGATGCCGGACAGGGCGTGGAAGGAACCGGCAGTAAGGACAGTGCGGGCGGTGAAGTACCGGACGGGGACGGGACGCAGACCCCGGGCAATGGAGACGGTGGAAGTACCGGGGACGGAAACGATGCGGGCGGCGCGGAAACCCCGGAGAACCCGGAAGGCGGGGACGGCGAGGAGATGCCGGGAAACCCGGAAGGCGGGGACGGCGAGGAGACGCCGGGAAACCCGGAAGGCGGGAACGGCGAGGAGACGCCAGGAAGCCCGGATGAAGGGGACAGCGAGGAGACGCCGGGAAACCCGGAAGGCGGGGACGGCGAGGAGACGCCGGGAAGCCCGGATGAAGGGGACGGCGAGGAAACGCCGGGAAGCCCGGATGAAGGGGACGGCGAGGAAACGCCGGGAAACCCGGAAGACGGGGAAAACGCGGACGACACACCGCGCCCGGAGGAGGAGAGAGATGCCCTTGCGGACATCGACATAGACGCCCTTCCCGAGACGGAGGAGGCGTGGGATGCGTATCTGGAGTCTCTGGATGAGGAGACGCGCGCCATCGAGGAACCTATGGAAGTTTTTGGTGTCCGCACTTTTGAGGCAGTCGTCCCCGCAGAAGTACAGTATGCGGGAACGGATGGTTTTGAAAAGCGGCACAAGATGCGCGTGGTGTGGGTCAATGACCCGGAACATGCGCTTGCAAAGACAGCCCTTTCGACTAACTGCGCAAAGTCATATGTCTGTGTGCGGGTGCCGGACAAGGGCGGTTCACAGGTCAGAAAATGCTATTTTAATAAAGACATCCTGACGGATAAGAGCGGGAAGGAATCGGTGCTCGCCGAGTTTACGCTGCCACTTACTTATGAGGAGGGCGATCCTTTCGTTACGGACGTAGGGGCATACAGTAAGAATTCCCTGCTTGTCGGCAGACCTTCGGGGGAGGTGCAGCTGCAGCTTTACGACTATATGGAGCAGACGTACAAAACATACTACAGCGTAGAATTTCGCTCCGGCGGTGCGGTGCTGGGCGGATTACTGTCCAAGGAGGAGTGGCTGAGCGAGTGCGGGGGGACGGTCTGGAGACCGCAGGTTTTTCTCGGTTACCAGATTTATGAGCAGGATGCGACGCTCCGGCTGAGGGCGGATGGGGACGTGATGCGGCGTTTCGGTGTGAGCATGGCGGATAACTATGGCGTGGCGCTTGCCCCTGCGGAAGGTGGGTGGTCCGCCACATGGTCCTTAGGAAGCAGAGACGGGGTGAACGGCGGGAGCTTTCCGGGCAGCAGGTATCATGTCTCTGTCATGGATTCCGATTTAACCGGCTTAACACTGGAGGCGGGCCCGGAGGCAGGCGCAGCGGAGTTGGACGGCGTTTCTCTTTACGCCAGAGCCTTGGTCAGATATCGGAAAGGAATTGACAAAGGCTTTTCCTTTCCCATCCGAATCGACAGCGACGCGGTCAGATGCAAGGTGCAGTATGCGGGAACGGATGGAAGCTATATCAGGACAGACGCCAAAAATCATAACAGCGCGTATATCATAAAGGATCTGCGAGATTTCCCGGAGGTGGATGCTGCATGGAAGGCACTCTTTGACGGCATGTACACCGGCACGGACGGCAAGACCTACCGGGTGGGGGATACCTATACGGGAAACGTCTCCCTTGGGCTTTTTCCGAACTGGAAGGGGAGCTATGTGACACTCACGCTGGATGCTACGGTTGACCAGAATGGTCAAACGTCCGCAGACCTTGCGGCGAATGGAAAACAGACCGTCCGCGTGGCGGTGGGGGAAAGATATGAGGAGAATACACCCGTCCCGGAGAAAGCGCCGGCAGGCTATGAGTTCGGGGGCTGGTACAGTGAAAAGGCGGGACAGGGAAAACGGTACTTTGACAGCAGCGGCAGGGCGGTGAGAGCCTGCGACATGCTGGAGGATACCGCGCTCTATGCCGGGTGGCGGGAAAAGAACCGGAAGATTGTTTACCGTCTGGACGCCTGTCTGCCGGACAGTCTGCCCTCCGGCTTTGGCGGGCTGGCGTGGACGGAGTACGAGATCAGTGACTGCCTGCGTGGTGATACGCTGGCGAAAAAGGGGCTGCGGCTCCCCGAGGAAGATAAGGGCGAGGTCTGGCGCAGAGGCTGGCGATTGGAAGGCTGGTATACCGAAAAGGCGGGCGGCGATAAGATCACGAATACGACCGCGCTGCCCGTTGAGGAGGACAGCTATACTTTTTATGCCCACTGGGAGCCTGAGGAATGCACCATGACTTATGATGCCAACGGGGGCAGTTTTAACAGCGGCACAAAGACGGTAAAAGTCAGATACGGGGAGCCCTACGGGACGACAGTCACCACAGCCGCGCCCGTGCCCGTGCGAAACGGTTACCAGTTTATGGGATACGGCGTTTACAAGGGGGCGTTCATGCCCCTGCGGGAGGACGATGTGGTGCATTCCACGCAGAACTTCACCGTCTACGCGGTGTGGGCGACGGAGGTGACGGTCAATCTGGACACGGACGGGGGGACGCTGGCGGCGGGACAGCCCCCTTATATCAAGGGCATGACCGGGCAGCGGATCACCATCCCCAACCCGTCCAGAACCGGATATACCTTTATCTGCTGGAAGGACGAAAAGGACGGAACTTCTGAACCGGGAAGGGATAACAGCCATTATTATAAGATCCCGGCGGATGCGGGCGCTGCGGTCACCTTGAAGGCGTGCTGGGTGGAAAATACATATGCGGTGCGCTTCCAGAAAAACGCGCTTTCGGGCGTCTCGGGGGATATGGGGACGCAGATGTTTACCTGTGGCAGGAGCGCGGCGTTGACTGCCTGCGCCTATACGCGCGAGGGGTATACCTTTGCCGGCTGGAACACGAAGGCGGACGGCAGCGGCACATCCTATGCGGACGGGGCGGCAGTCAGAGACTTGTCTACCGAGGCGGGCGGTGACGTTTCCCTGTATGCACAGTGGCAGGCGGAGCAGTATACGGTGAGCTTCGATGCCAATGGGGGCACACTGGCGGCGGGAAAAGAAAAGAAGACGGTCGATTTCGGAAGCCCGTATGGCGAACTGCCTGTCCCCGGAAGGGCGGACTATACCTTTTTGGGCTGGTATACCGGGAAGACGGACGGCGGGCCGGTAACAAGCAATACAAGCGTGGCAAGGACGGAGGGGCATACGCTCTACGCCCGCTGGAACTATGATTATTTTACGCTGTCCTTCGATCTGCAGGGCGGCAGCGGCACGGCACAGGAGAGCTTCCTTCCGCGTAAGATGAAGAAGACGGGGCAGAGTCTGCCGGGGGCAGAGCCTGTTCTTCCGGGGCTGGACTTCCAAGGCTGGAGCAGGACAGCGGGCGGTTCGGCGGACTACCAGACGGGCGTGCAGATCACATGGCAGCAGGACGGTGCAGCGTCAGAGGGCGCGGAGACGATGACCCTCTACGCTGTCTGGACGACGGACAAGCCGCATGTGTCTTACAGCGCGAACTGTAAGGATGCCTCTGTGGGAAATATGCCGCAGTCGCCGCAGCTTATGACGACGGATGAAATCAGTAAGGGCGAGGTGAAGCTCTCGAACAAAATACCTGCACGCACGGGCTATACCTTTGCAGGCTGGGCACGGACGGCTACGGACGGCGCGTCGCTCTATCAGCCGGGGGATAGCGTGCAGTTTGTAAAGACGACGGGTTCCCTGACGCTGTACGCGGTGTGGGCGGAAAATAGCAATCATACCGTATCTTTGACACTGATGGACGGTGAAAAACAGCTCTCAAAGGTGTTTTACCCCGCCGGTACGCAGGTGACCCTGCCCGGATTCGGGCTGCTGGAGTGGGGGACTGGTCAGGAGAAAAAGGGATTTACGGGATGGAGTAAGAGGGCAGGCGTCAGCGCTGTAGACTATCAGGCGGACAGCAGCCTGACGCTGGATAGGGATACCACCCTCTACGCCGCATGGCAGAGAATATATGGATGGGAGTGCAGGTGGCGCGCTTCGGAGACGGAGGCGTGGACGTACGACCGCCTGCAAAATGCGGATGACAAGTTGCAAAACGGCGGCGAAATAGTGATGCTGAGTAATGCAAAAGCGCAGTATGGAAAGTATATTGAGTTGACGGGCAGCTATACACTGGACTTAAACGGCCACACCGTTTCTTTTATGAATGTGTCGGGCGGCAGGAAGACTATCTGTAACGGGACGCTGAGTGACGAAGCGAGCGGTCCGTATGTGCGTGCAGGTTTGCTAATTGACAGGAGCGCAGACGTGACGCTTCGGGATGTGACGCTACTGAAAGTGAAAACGACTTCCAGAATGGTTGATGTACTGGATGAAAGCCGTCTGACGATAACCGGCAATAGTTATATGGATACGACGGACGACGTTTTACGTAACTGTATATATGTGGGACCCAATGCACATCTGACGATTGAATATTTGGAGATGTATGGTTTCATAAGATTTGAAGGTGAGGGAAGCGCAGGCTGTGCGGTAGAAATCAAAGATGGTTATTTTTATACTTCTAATAATGAGAGCGTGATCATTCAAAATAAGGGTAATTCGAGGACAGGTGAGATCACGGGAGGCTGCTTTGCGAACAAAACAGGTTTAACGCCCGACGGAAAGATTTGGATGCAGCCTGATAATGTGCGTCAAGATGTTATCATTTATCACGCCGGCGAGAAGGCCGGTGAGGAGGCAGTCGGCGCATCTCCCCGCTATGGCAACCTTAATTACAGCGGGCCGTGGTACCGAATTAAGGGACAGAGCTCCCAGCCGATGGATATCTGGGAGATCAACGGAAACAAAAGCAAGAAGAAAGCGCCTAAAAATGCTGATATGGAAGCCGGCACGAACACGTTTCGGCTGATCAGCCCCCTGATGCAAAGTGACAGTGCTGTCAGTTGGACGAAAAACGGCTCCCGGGCGGATGTTGACTTAAACGGCTACACTTATGTGGCAAACGGCGGCTTTGCGATGAAAGGCGGCGTGGAGGGAAACAACAGCAAAATCGGAAACGGCGTTCTGAAGACGGTCGGCACGGCTGATTTCCAAAAGGCGCATATCGCATCCGACATGGTGGTAAAGGCGGATGTTATCAAGCTGGATGCCGGCGATACCGTAGAGGCGGGGGCGCGGTTTTATTCCAAAAGCGAGATCAGACAGCTTGAGTTTGGGAATATCGTGCTCACAAAGCAGGCGGCGAGTGATGACGGCGATTATAACCATTACTATATCGCCATGCCCTGGGAGACGTCGGGGACAGTGCCCAAAGAGAGCGTGACCTTCCACAGCAATTATCCGGCGGACAGCACGGGGACGGCAGGGACGGCGGCAAAGGAACAGACGCGGGGGGCGAAGTGGAGCCTGCCGTCTCAGTTTGGCGTGCCCACAGGCTTTATCTTTTACGAGTGGAACACGAAGGCGGACGGCTCCGGCAGCCGGATTACGGCGGATGCGGTTTTTGACAGTGCGGTGAAGGATGTCTATGCCGTCTGGAAGAGGAGCAACATGACGGTCACCTTTGACCTGAACGGGGGAGGAAGGACACCGGCTCCCGTGTGGATGGAAGGCGTTAAGGAGAACGGAACCCGTCTGATTCCTTACAACTATCCGGTGGGAAATCCGCCCGCCGCAATGCGTACCGGGTATACGCTGGAGGGATGGTATGACACCAGTGCGGCGACAGGCGGTACGAAGCTTGCGGAGAAGACGAAAGCGATCCGGTCGAAGACTTATTATGCCCGCTGGAAGGAGGCGTCCGGCACGGCGTATACCGTAAAGTATCAGACGGAGAGCGGGAGCCTGCTGGGGCAGAAGGAGTTTTACGCAACGACCGGGGCGGCGGTCAGTCTGACCAGCCCTGTGGATATCCGGCAGTCTTTTACCGGGTATACCTATAAAGATATGACAGGGGACAGTAAGATTAAGGCGGACGGCAGCTCCGTGGTGACGCTGAAGTATGCCGTGAAGAGAAACGCCGTGAAGGTGACGGTGAAGGAGAGCACGGGGAGCGGGGAGACAAACCTGTCCGGCATCTACGTGTCCGTCACGGGCGGCGGCAGCGGCAGCGGGAATCCTTCCACAAGCGGGAACGTCACCACAAAGAGCAACTGTGCCTACGGATCCACCGTAACCTTAACGGCGGGCGAGAAAACGGGATACGAGTTTGTGGAGTGGAAGGGAGACCAGACAGGGGCGAACCCGGGCGTATCCTTTATCATGCCGGATCTTCCGGCGGGGAAGGTGGTGGAAATAACTGCCGTTTACCGCAAAAAGACCTATCCGGCGTCTTATGACTTAAAGAATATAGAAGTGACCGCGGCGGACGGCGGGACGGCGCCGGGAAGGGTTACCCACGGCAGCGGTCTGTCCGTGAAGCTGACTGCGCAGACAGGCTATGAACTGCCGGAGGCGGGGGCTGTTTCCGTGACCGTGGGAGGCGCAGAGCGCGGCCTGCAGACGGCGGGAAGCACAGGAGATACGTATGTGAAAAACAGCGACGGCACGGCGGTACTGACGGTGCGGAACGTGACGGGAGATCTTGTCATCACAGCGGCGGGCGTGCCGATAGACTCAGATGTGGCGTTTCAGGAGAAGAAGGCGACGGGACAGACGGACAGCTGTCTTGACGCGAAGACTTCCGCAGGCGGTTCCCTGCCCGTAAAGACGGCATACGGGACGTCCTGCACCGTGGTTTTATCTCCGAAGACGGGATATGCGCTCCCGGATACCATAGCGGTTTATACGGCTGTGGGCGCGGACGGAAGCGGCGGCACGGCACTGACCGCGGGCACGGATTATCGCTACGATGCCATAAACGGCACGGTCTTTCTCCCGGAAGTGACGGGCAATACCCGGATCGAGGCGGGCGCGGTGCCGGGCAGGGACACCCTTTACCGGGCGGTGTATTACCAGATGATGGAGGATGGCAGCTATGAGGAAGGGACCCCTTATGAGACGGCGTATCTTACCGGGCAGACCGGGACGCAGATCCCTGTGGAAGAGCTGAAGAAAAGCTATGCCGGCTATACGTTCGACAAGTATGCGTGGACAAAAGGAGATGGTGCGGGAACCGGCACGGAGGGCATGGGAGAGCCTGTGGTCGCGGCGGACGGTTCCACGGTGGTGAAGCTTTATTATAAGAGAAACCAGTATACCGTGACAGTGAAAACGCAGACGAAGGCTCCGGACGGAAGCGATACATGGACGGACTGGACAGGAATGGAGGCAGCAGGCGCAGCGAATCCCTATTATTACAGAGGGCGTGTGGACATTGACCTTGGCGGACTGCCGGATCGGAAAGGGTACGACAGGGACGGCTGGATGGCGTTTGATACGGACGGCTGGGCGGCGTATGAGGGCTGGCTGGAAAACGCGGGGGCAGGAGATGCGCCTGCTCCCCGCTACAGCGGAAAAAACGCCCGGCTCGCCATCCGTATGCCGGACAGCGATCTGGTGGTGATACCGGTCCATACCCCGCAGAGACTGCGGGTATCGGACGAGGGGCTTACCCATGTCGCTTTTGTCAGGGAGCCGCAAGCCTGGTATGAGCAGCCCTTTGCGGCACAGCTGGAGGCGGACAGCGGCTACAATCTGCCGGAGACGATCACCATTGCCATCGGCGAGGGGGCGGAGAAAGCGGTTCTGGAAGACGGCGATTTTACCTATGATAAAGATACAGGAGTGGTGGAGATTACGATACAGGAGAAAGTGACAGGCACCATCACGATCCATGCGGAGGGCGTGAGACAGGAGCAGATGCAGACGGTGTTCCTGCGATATGCGGACGGCGTGACAGAGGAGACATCCCATCTGCGCCTAAGCCGGGAGACCGGAGCGTATACGGTGACCTATAACGGCAGGTTTGCCATCGCGCTGACACCGGAGAACGGTTACGTCCTGCCGGAGACAGTGACGCTGATGGCGGGCGTGGATGATGCCGGAAACGGCGGCGATCCCTTTACGGCGGACAAAGACGGTGACAGTACACCTGCCGGAACAAGGGTTTCCTACGATTAGGAGACAGGAATGTTCTCTGTCCTGTCCCTCAAGGACGATGTGCTGGTTCTCATACCCGGGGCGACGGAAAGCAGCGGGGAGCCCGTGCCCTATACAGTGGAGCATTACCGGGCGGACGAAGACGGCGGCTATGAGCTTGCGTCTGTCAGCTACAGGGAAGCTCTGGCAGGCACGGCGATCACGGAAGAGATGCGCAGGCAGGAACAGAAAAATTATGCGGGTTATACTTATGTGAAGTATGAATGGCAGACAGGAAGCGGTGCGGGCGAAGCCCAGTCCCCTCTGGTCGCGGCGGACGGCAGTACGGTGATAAAGATGTATTATGACATCGCGGTGTATGAGCTGACGGTTGTGATGGAGGAAGGTCTGCGCGGCGGTATCAGCGGACAGAGCCAGACGGAAGCCACCCAGACCGGCACATATCATTATGGCGACAGCATCGAGCTGGAGCTGACAGAGGTGGCGGCAGGCAGGAGTTGTAAGGGCTGGCACATAGACGGGGAGCCGGTGAGCACAGGATGGCATTACGCCTTTACTATGCCCATGAAGGATATGACAGTTGTGGCAAAATCCGGGACAGGCAGCTATGAGCTGATGGCTTACGGCAGCCACGGGAAGGCACAGATCCCGGAGGAGGGAGAAGAGGGATACCTGTCACAGATCGCTTATGAGACGGAAAAGACGGTCACGATTCTGCCGGATGAACATTATAACCTGCCGGAGCAGATTAAAATTCTGGTGGACGACGGGGAAAGGAAGATCAGTATGGGAAGCGCCGGAAGCCGGAATGCGAAAGACGGGGATAGTTACGTCAGTGCGCCGGACGGAAAGGGCGGCGAGATCACCCTGACCGTGCGCGGCGATACGGCGGTAGAGTTTGAGATGGTGCCGGATACATACCTGCTCACCTTTGACCCGACGGGCGGCACATTGGAGCAGACGACCCGCACCGTTACTTACGGCGAGCCTTACGGGGAACTGCCCGTTCCGGAAAGGAAGGGCTATGATTTCCTCGGCTGGTACAGCGCCGCTGAGGAAGGGACGAAGGTGGAAGCGGAGACCGCGCTTCTGGAGGCGGGGGACCATACCTTGTATGCCCGGTGGAAAAAACGGCCGGTGAAAGAGCCGGACGGGAAGGAAGAAGAGCCGGACGGCGGGACAGAACCTGTGCCGGAGAACGAACCGGGCGGCGGGACAGAATACGCGCCGACAGGAAAGACAGAGAAGGCGGGGAGGGCTGTCCTTGACGAGGACGAGTTCGTTGCCCTGTCTGCAGAGGACGAGGCTGTGCGGGAGAGCACAGAGGATGGGAAAGAGAGCGCCTACGATCTGGGTGCGGGCAGGATTACCGTGGAGGTAAACTGTATACAGGATTATCTGACCGCGTCTGTCACGGATACGTCCGCAGTTATAAACAGTGTGCTGAGCGCAGAGCAGAGAAAATTGGCAGAGAGCGGGCAGGATATTCGGATCCGCATGGATGTGACGGATATCTCGGACCATGTGCCGCCACAGGATAAAGAAGCGGCAGAGAGCGGGATAGAGGCGTACCGGGAGACGTATCCACAGCTTACGCCGGGGATGTATATTGATATCTCCCTGTTTATCAAGATCGGGAACGGCGACTGGGAAAAAATCTCCGCGGTCAGAGAGCCGATAGAAGTGGTGGTCGGCATCCCGGAAAACCTGCAGCAGGAAGGCAGGACGTTTTATATCATCCGCGTCCATGAGGGGGCGTATACCTTTATGGAAGATCTGGATGAGACGGCGGATACCATCACCATATGCACGGACCGTTTTTCAACTTACGCGGTTTTGTATGAACAGACGGAGGAAAGAGGGACTGCGGAAGCGGAAGGGAAGGCGAAGTGCGGGCTGTGCCATATGTGCCCGACCTTCCTTGGGATCTGTTACTTTATCTGGCTGGCGGTAATGATAGCGGCGATCATCATTGTGCTGATCATTCTGCGCAGAAAAAGGGAGGAAGATGAGGAACAGACTGTAGAAAAGTAATTTTAGAGAATCCATCCCGGAAAACCAATAGCTTGAACGGGCTGTTGGTTTTTCGGGCTTGCGCTTTTTTAGATCGTATAGTATGATGGCTGTATCGGGTTCTGTTCTTGAATCCGTGATGAATGACAGGGCGGGGTTCCCGCGTTTTTTCCGGGTTTATATGACAATATGGGTGGTAAAAGGAGGTGTATACATAACGTGCGTTATATGACAAATGTATACTGGAACAAAGGCAGGGAGGCGGAGAAGAATCAGGATTCTGTCCTGCTGCAGCAGGTTTTGACGGGCAGGGGGCGTGTGCTTCTTTCGGCGGTCTGTGACGGCATGGGCGGGCTTTCCCAGGGGGAGGCGGCAAGCGGCTATGCGGTCAGGCAGCTTCGCGACTGGTTTTATACGGAGCTGTTTGCCATGATACGGAAGAATAAGCGGTATTGGGTGATACGCAGGTCTCTGGACCGGCTGGTTTTCCATATGCAGGGGGAGCTGAAGCGGTATGCCGCAAAAGAGGAGGTTTCTCTGGGAACGACGATGACAGCGCTTGTGGTGTGGGAGCGGACATGGCTGTTATGGCATCTGGGGGACAGCAGGGCGTACCGCCTGCGGGACCGGCGCATGGAGCAGCTGACGGAGGATCACGCGCAGGATGAGAGGAAACTGACGAAATGTCTCGGCAGTTTCGGGTCTTTTGCGCCGCAGCACGGGATGGGCGTGTTAAAGCCGGGGGAGGGGATTCTGCTCTGCACGGACGGTTTCAGGCGGCGCGTCACCGATGAGGAACTGCGCGACGTACTGCATCCCTGTGAACTCGCGGGGGAAGAGCAGATCGGGCGGCGGCTTAGGGAGATCGGGGAGACGTGCATGAAGAGGGGCGAGAGGGATAATCTCTCGGCGGTTTACATAAAATCGTGGAGATAATGGCAAAACTTTTTTCAGTGTGATTTGCACGATGGCTGTAAGATTATGTAAGTTTTGCAAGTATCCATACACGCTGTGAAATAGAGAGAGGAAAGAGAAAAGGGAAGAGAGAGGGGAACGGTATGAATGAAGGGCAAAAATTGGGTAAATATAGAATCATCAAATCCTTAGGGCAGGGCGGCGAGGGAAGGGTGTATCTGGCGGAGGATGAGAGTCTTGGCAGGCAGGTGGCGGTGAAACGGCTGTGGGAGAAGGAGAAGCAGCGGGGGGAGCAGAGCAAGGAGAGCGGGGGAAGGGACGGAGAGCCAGTGGAACGAGACGGGGAGAGCGGAGAACAGGACGGCGGGGAGAGAATCAAGGCGGAAGCCGCATTTCTGCGTGATCTGCGGCATCCGATGCTGCCTGTGGTGTATGAACTGCTCTGTGAGGACGGATGGTTTCTGGTGATGGAATTTATAGAAGGGATAAGTTTACATAACTATATAGAAAAACAGGGAAGTGTGGGGGAGGCGCAGGCGAGGTTGTGGGCGGCGGCGCTTCTGGATGTTCTGGATTACCTGCACAGTAGGGAAACGCCTGTTATTTATAGAGACCTGAAGCCGGATAATATTATGGTATGCCGGGGCGGCAATTTGAAACTGGTGGACTTCGGCGCCGCGGGTCTGCGCAGTTTCGGGGAGGAGGACGGGGCACGGATGCCGTTCTCTGCCGGGTTCGCGGCGCCGGAGCAGCGCGGTGAGGACGGACTCGGCGTCCGCGCAGACGAGAGGAGCGATCTGTACGCATTAGGAAAGACGCTCTATTATATGGTGACGGGGACGGTGTCCGGCGCGTCGCCGGACACCTCCTTTCCCGCGTCCTATTACAACCCGCTTTTGTCGGAGGAGATTGAGGAAATCATAGAACGTTGTACGAGGGAGGCGCCGGAGGCGCGGTATCAGGTGGCGGGGGAGGTTATGCGGGATCTGTTACGGGGAGGCGGGAGGAGAAAAGGCAGGCGGGGGAGAGGGTTTGTGCGGCATATCGAAAAACAAATTTGTCTAACAGACTTTTTTCATTTATAATAAAGTAAAATGTATAGAAAGGAAACAGGAGGCGGACGTGGGGACACATAGAGAGCAGACGAAGGTAATTACAATCGGGGACAGGAAGATCGGCGGGGGGAATCCGGTTTTGATCCAGTCCATGACGAATACGCCCACGGAGGACGTGGAGGCGACGGTGGCGCAGATTCTGCGGCTGGAGCAGGCGGGGTGCGAGATTATCAGGTGTACGGTTCCAGACATAGAGGCGGCGCAGGCGCTTGCGAAAATCAAGGAGCGGATTCATATCCCGCTTGTGGCGGACATTCATTTTGATTATAAGATGGCGATCGCGGCGATGGAGAACGGCGCGGACAAAATCCGCATCAATCCGGGCAATATCGGCGGGAAGGACAAGGTGGCGGCAGTTGTCGCGACGGCGAAGGAGCGGCATATACCGATACGTGTGGGGGTGAACAGCGGTTCCCTTGAGCGCGAGCTTGTGGAGAAGTACCACGGCGTGACGGCGGAGGGGATCGTGGAGAGCGCACTGGACAAGGTGGGCATCATTGAGGACTGCGGATATGACAACCTTGTCATAAGTATAAAGTCATCGGACGTGATGATGTGTGTGAAGGCGCATGAACTTCTGGCGGCAGAGACGAATTACCCTCTGCATGTGGGCATTACGGAATCGGGGACGGTGACAAGCGGCAATATCAAGTCCGCTGTGGGGCTGGGCATTATTTTAAATCAGGGGATCGGCGATACGATCCGGGTGTCCCTGACGGGCGACCCCGTGGAGGAGATACGTTCCGCCAAGCTGATTTTGCGCACGCTCGGACTGCGCAAAGGCGGTATTGAAGTGGTGTCCTGCCCTACCTGCGGCAGGACGAAGATCGATCTGATCGGTCTTGCCCGGCAGGTGGAGGAGATGGTGCAGGACATTCCCCTGGATATCAAGGTGGCTGTCATGGGCTGTGCGGTGAACGGTCCCGGTGAGGCGAAGGAAGCGGATATCGGCATCGCCGGCGGCATCGGGGAAGGGCTTCTGATCAAGAGGGGCGAGATTGTGAGAAAGGTGCCGGAACAGGAGCTTTTGCACACACTGAGAGAGGAACTGTTACACTGGAATGAGTAAAACTTTTTTTGAGGTATTTCCCACGTTAAAACTGGATACCGGGCTGCAGGATCTGTTTGAGAACGTCACCGTGGAGAAGGTGACGAGTACCAGACGGAAGGATTTTCTGCGCGTTTATATCGCGTCTGACCATCTGATCCACAAGGAGGATGTATTTCGGGTGGAGCGGGAGATCGGGAGACAGTTTTTCCCGAATATGCCGGTGGTCGTCAAGTTTTATGAGCACTTTACGCTCTCTTCGCAGTATGACCCGGAGAAGCTGATGGACGCTTACAGAGAGAGCATCCTGCTGGAACTGAAGGAGGCGTCCCCGGTAGAATACAGCCTGTTCCGGCGGGCGGATGTGTCCTTTTCGGCGGATAAACTGCTGCTGACACTGGAAGATACGGTGTTTGGCAGGGAAAAGGGCGGGGAGCTTGCGCGGATTCTGGAAAAAATATATAACGAGCGTTGTTCTATCCCGGTGCAGGTGGAACTTTCCTATAAAGAGAAGGCGGCGGGCAAAAACCGCGAGGAGGAAGAGCGCCGTCTGGCAATACAGGTGGCGGAGATCTCGGCGAGAGCGGGTTTTACCGTGCACATGAAGGGGGCTGAACTGTCTGCGGGACAGTTGGCGGGCGATCCGGCTGGAGGCGCAGGGCAGTCTGGAAGCACGGGGCAGTCCGGCGCAGGGCAGTCTGGGAATGCGGGACAATCCGGCGCTGGGAATGCGGGGCAATTCGGAGGCGCGGGACAGACAGATACGCCCGGGGGTCCTGCACATGCGTCTCTGCCCGGCGGCCGCGGGGGCTCTTTCCCGTCCAAAAAGTTTTCCGGCGGCAGGGACAGGGAGAAGGGCGACTATAAACGTCCTCTGAAACGCTCCGACAACCCGGATGTGATTTACGGCAGGGACTTCGAGGAGGAGGCAATGCCCATCGAGGATATTATAGGCGAAATGGGCGAAGTGGTGATACGCGGCAGGGTGATCCGGAAGGACAAGCGGGAGATCAAGAACGAGCGGTCCATTCTGATCTATGATATCACGGATTATACGGACACCATGACGGTGAAGTTTTTCGTGAGAAATGAGCAGGTTGATGAAATAACAAGTGTTATGAAAGAGGGGACGTTTGTCAAGATCAAGGGCATGACTATGGTCGATAAGTTCGACCATGAACTGACCATCGGCTCCCTTGCAGGCATTAAGAAAATCCCCGACTTTACGACATCCCGCGAGGACAGAAGCATCAGAAAGCGGGTGGAGCTTCACTGTCATACGAAGATGAGCGATATGGACGGCGTCTCTGAGGCGAAAGATATCGTGAAGCGCGCCTACAAATGGGGGCATCCGGCGATCGCCATCACCGATCACGGGGTCGTGCAGTCCTTTCCCGACGCGAACCATGTGTGGGAGGATCTGTGGAAGGCGGAGAAGGCACGCTGTAAGGAAGCGGGGGAGCCGGAGCCTGACAAGCAGGGATTTTTCAAGGTGATTTACGGGGTGGAGGCATATCTGGTGGACGATCTGCACGAGATTGCCACCAATGAGAAAGGACAGGACTTCGGGGCGGACTTCGTGGTTTTCGATATCGAGACGACGGGCTTTTCACCCACAAAGAACCGCATTATCGAGATCGGCGCGGTGAAGGTCTGCGGCGGTAAGATTGTGGACCGCTTTTCCACCTTTGTCGATCCGCTGGTGCCCATCCCCTTTGAGATTGAGAAACTGACAGGAATAACAGATGATATGGTTATGGGGGCGGAGCAGATCGACGTGGTGCTGCCGCAGTTTCTTTCTTTTTGCGGGGACTGCATTCTGGTGGCTCACAACGCCCAGTTCGACATGAGTTTTATCATGGAAAACTGCGACAGGCAGGGCATTTCCCACGACTTTACTTATGTGGACACGGTGGGGATTGCGAGGATTCTTCTGCCGGGGCAGAAAAAGCATACGCTGGACGCGGTGGCGAAAGCCCTCGGCGTGTCGTTGGAGAACCACCACAGGGCGGTGGACGACGCGGAGGCGACGGCGGAGATTTTCGTGAAGCTGATTCCCATGATGGCGAAGGAAGGGATTACCACACTGGCGCAGATCAACGCCAGAGGAAAGGCAAGTCCCGATATCATCAAAAAACTGCCGACCTACCACGCAATCATTCTGGCGAAGAACAATGTGGGGCGCATGAATCTTTACCGGCTTGTGTCGGAGTCCCATCTGACCTACTTTTCGCGGAGGCCGCGGATTCCCAAGAGCCTGCTTGCGCAGTACCGGGAGGGGCTGATTCTGGGGAGCGCCTGCGAGGCGGGGGAGCTTTACCGTGCGCTTCTGGAGAAAAAGTCCGACGCGGAGATCGCAAGACTTGTCAATTTTTATGACTATCTGGAAATACAGCCGCTTGGCAACAACCGCTTTATGATCGAGTCGGAGCGGGTGCCGGATATCAACTCCATGGAGGATATCATGGAGGTTAACAGGCAGATTGTGCGGCTTGGAGAGCAGTTTCACAAGCCGGTTGTCGCCACCTGTGACGTGCATTTTCTGAATCCCGAGGATGAGATCTACCGGCGCATCATTATGGCGGGGCAGGGCTTCCCGGACGCGGACAATCAGGCGCCTCTGTATTTGCGCACCACGGAGGAAATGCTTGAGGAGTTTGCCTATCTTGGCAGCGATAAGGCGGAAGAGGTGGTCATCACCAACACGAACCTGATTGCGGATATGATTGAGGTCATGTCACCGGTGCGCCCGGACAAGTGCCCGCCTGTCATAGCGGACAGCGATAAGCAGCTCACGGACATCTGTTACAATAAGGCGCATGAACTGTACGGGGAGACGCTGCCGCAGATTGTGGAGGACAGGCTGGAAAAGGAACTGCACTCCATCATCTCCAACGGCTTTGCGGTGATGTATATCATTGCGCAGAAATTGGTGTGGAAATCCGTGGAGGACGGCTATCTGGTGGGTTCCCGCGGCTCTGTGGGAAGCTCCTTTGTGGCGAATATGGCGGGCATCACGGAAGTAAATTCGCTAAGCCCCCATTATCTGTGCCCGAAATGCCATTACTATGATTTTGATTCCGAGGAAGTGAAAGCCTACGGCGGCGGCGCGGGGTGCGACATGCCGGATAAGGACTGCCCGGTGTGCGGGACGCCTCTGCGCAAGGAAGGGTTCGACATTCCCTTTGAGACGTTCCTCGGCTTCAAGGGGGACAAGGAGCCGGATATCGACCTGAACTTTTCGGGAGAGTATCAGAGTAAGGCGCATAAATATACGGAAGTGATTTTTGGCAGCGGGCAGACGTACCGGGCGGGCACCATCGGCACGCTGGCGGACAAGACCGCCTTCGGCTACGTGAAAAACTACTACGAGGAGCGTGGCAGGCATAAGCGGGTGTGCGAGATCAACCGCATTGTGACAGGATGCACCGGCATCCGCAGGAGTACCGGGCAGCATCCGGGCGGCATTGTGGTGCTGCCGGTGGGGGAGGACATCAACTCCTTTACCCCGGTACAGCATCCCGCAAACGATATGACGACGGATATCGTCACCACCCATTTTGACTATCACTCCATCGACCACAACCTGTTAAAGCTCGATATTCTGGGGCACGATGATCCGACCATGATCCGTATGCTGCAGGATCTGACGGGAATTGATCCGACGACGATTCCTTTGGATGACAAGGGTGTCATGTCGCTTTTCCAGTCAACGGAGGCGCTTGGCATCACGCCGGAACAGATCGGCGGCTGTAAGCTGGGGTGTCTCGGCATACCAGAGTTTGGCACGGAGTTTGTCATCCAGATGGTAATCGATGCCAAGCCCAAGTGTTTTACCGATCTGGTGCGTATTTCCGGGCTTTCCCACGGCACGGACGTGTGGCTTGGCAACGCCCAGACACTGATCGAGGAGGGGCTTGCGACCATCTCCACGGCGATCTGCTGTCGTGACGATATTATGATCTATCTGATGCAGCAGGGGGTGGAGCCGTCCCTGTCCTTCACCATCATGGAGAGTGTGCGTAAGGGCAAGGGCTTAAAGGACGAATGGATCGACGCGATGAAGGCGCAGGGGGTGCCGGACTGGTATATCGGTTCCTGCAAGAAGATCAAGTATATGTTCCCCAAGGCACATGCCGCCGCTTACGTTATGATGGCGTGGCGCATTGCCTACTGCAAGATCAATTATCCGCTGGCTTACTACGCGGCGTATTTCAGCATCCGCGCCTCGGCATTTTCCTACGAGATCATGTGTCAGGGGCAGGCGCATTTAGAGCACGTGATGGAGGACTACAGGCGCAGGAGCGACGAGCTTTCCAAGAAGGAGCAGGACACCCAGAAGGATATGAAGATCGTGCAGGAGATGTACGCGAGAGGCTTTGATTTTGTGCCGATTGATATCTTCACGGCGCAGTCAAGGCTGTTCCAGATCGTGGACGGAAAGCTGATGCCGTCCTTAAACAGCATTGACGGTCTGGGGGAGAAGGCGGCGGATGCCATCGTGGAGGCGGCAAAGGACGGTCCCTTCCTGAGTAAGGATGATTTCTGGGAGCGGACGAGGGTTTCCAAATCGGTGACCGACCTGATGGGCCGGCTGGGACTGCTCGGGAACATTCCCGAGTCGAACCAGATTAGTATCTTTGACCTGGTTTAATGTGAAATTGCGAGACACCCTTAGAGGTATTGGCACAGTTATTACAGTGCTGAGATGAGTTTCGCAAGTAGCGAATGTAAATAAGGGAGGAAAAACCATGAGAAAAATCGTCACAATCGGAAGGGAATTTGGTGCGGGCGGCGGTGAGATCGGCAGGCGCGTGGCAAAGGAGCTGGGGATCGAGTATTATGACAAGGATATCATTTTAAAGACAGCGGTTTCCGGCAAAAGCCTGTCGCCCGAGCAGGTGCGCAGGTGGGACGAGCGGGTGCCGAAAAATTTCGGCTTTGCCCAGAGCCTGTTTGACTTCTATAATAAGCCGCTGGAGGAGGAGCTGTGGCAGGCACAGCGGGACGCCATCAGAGAACTGGCAAACAGAGAGAGCTGTGTGATCGTCGGGCGAAACGGCGATTATATCCTGCGGGAGTTTGACCACTGTCTGAATGTGTTTGTGCACGCCGGTTTTGACTGGCGGGTAAAGCGCATGACGAAGATGATGGATCAGGTGCCGGCGGATCAGGTGGCAAACGACGTGCGCGCGGTGGACAAGGCGAGAAAGCGCTACTGTGAGTATTATACGAAGCAGGCTTACGGCGACGCGAGAAACTTTGATTTGACGGTCAACACGGAGAAGCTGGGCATTGAAAAGGCGGTGGAGATGATTCTTGCCGCGGCGGCGGATCTGTAACAATGATGCGCACAAAATGCCGAAAAGAAAATACAGCAAGTGCATGGCGCGGGTGTGAAACGCAAGAACAGACATACTTGTATATTTGTATACAAAATTCTTGACAAGGAAGTGAAAACTCCATATACTTAAGAAAGCGGAAAAGACGGTGTCGGAGCCAGATTCGTACACCGTCTTTCCTGTTAAGAAAACAGTTACGGTAGAAAAGGAGAGGATGTTTATGAAAAAATTACTGGCAATGATTCTGATCGGCTGTATGGCGCTCGGCGTGACGGCGTGCGGCGGCAGCGGCGCGAGCAGCGATAAGGTGTGGGTTGTGGCGACAGATACGGTGTTCCGTCCCTTTGAGTTTACCAATGAAAAGGGTGATTTTGTAGGCATTGACGTGGATGTCCTTGCTGCGATCGCGGAGGATCAGGGATTCAAATATGAACTGAAGAGCCTTGGCTGGGACGCAGGCGTGGCAGCGGTACAGTCAGGTCAGGCGGACGCGCTGATTGCGGGTGCGACCATCAAGCAGGAGCGTATTGATTCTGGTTGGATTTTCTCTGACGGCTACTACGACGCGACACAGACCTTTGTCGTTGCGGAGGGCAGCACGATCGCCAGCTATGCCGATCTTGCGGGCAAGAATGTGGCGGTAAAGAACGGCACGGCGGGCATGGACTTTGCGGAGAGTTTAAAGGATGAGTATGGTTTTACCACCACGGTGTTTGAGGATTCGCCGACCATGTATCAGGATGTGATCTTAGGCAACTCCGCGGCGTGTGTGGAAGATACGCCGATCATGGCTGACTCCATCAAGACGGGCGGTCTTGCGCTGACGATTCCCGAGGGTATGGAGAGCGAGGGCGCGCCTTACGGTTTTGCCATTATGAATGCGGAAAATCAGGAGCTTCTCGACATGTTCAACGCGGGTCTTAAGAACATTAAGGCGAACGGTAAATACGACGAGATCATTGCGAAATATTTGGAGAACTAAATCTATGTTAATGATAATTCAGACATATGGGACAATGCTTTTGAAGGCGATGGGGCACACACTTCTGCTGTGCCTCCTTTCCCTTGTGTTTGCCTCTGTGATCGGCATGATTTTCGGGCTGATGAATGTGGGGCACAACAGGGCGCTCAACTTTATCGGCACGGTTTATGTGGATGCGGTGCGAGGCGTGCCGCTCATCGTGCTGGCATATTTTATCTACTTTGGCATTCCGACTGCTATTCAGCAGGGACTCGGCATTATGAGTTTCAGGCTGAGTCCCTTGCAGGCGGGCACGATTGCACTTTCCATGAACTGCGGAGCGTATATGGCGGAGATTGTCAGAGCGGGCATCCAGAGCGTGGACAGAGGGCAGATGGAGGCGGGCAGGAGCCTCGGGCTCTCTTACGGTGCGGGGATGGCGTTAATTGTGGTGCCGCAGGCGGTGCGCACGATGATCCCTTCGATCATCAACCAGTTTATCATTACCCTGAAAGATACGTCGATCCTCTCCGTGATCGGATTTCCTGAGCTTACGAACGTGGGTAAGACAGTTATGGGCAATACGTTCAAGCCCTTGCAGGCATGGGCGATCGTCGGCATTATGTATCTGATCGTCATTACCATTCTGAGTAAGGTTTCCAAACAGATTGAGAGGAGGGTCAACCGTGGCAGATAAGGCGGATGTCAAGATTTCTGTGAAGAATTTAAAGAAGAACTTCGGTTCTCTGGAAGTGCTAAAGGACATCAGTCTGGAGGTGACCGAGGGCGAAGTGGTGGTGCTGATCGGTCCTTCCGGCAGCGGGAAGTCCACCCTTCTCAGGTGCCTGAACCAGCTGGAGAAAGCCACGTCCGGGCAGATCGTGATCGACGGTTTCGACGTGACGGACAAACGCACGGATATCAATAAAGTGCGCGAGAACATCGGCATGGTGTTCCAGCATTTTAACCTGTTTAACCATCTGAATGTCTTAAGGAACATGACGCTGGCGCCGGTTCACTTAAAGACGCTCTCCAAGGAGAACGCGAATAACAAGGCGATGCAGCTTTTGGAGCGGGTAGGGCTGTCCGACAAGGCGGGCGCCTATCCCAGCCAGCTTTCCGGCGGACAGAAGCAGCGTGTGGCGATTGCGCGTGCACTGGAGATGAATCCCGATATCATGCTTTTTGACGAGCCGACCAGCGCCCTTGACCCGGAAATGGTAGGAGAGGTGCTTGCAGTTATGAAGGAACTGGCACGGGACGGCATGACGATGATCGTGGTTACCCATGAGATCGGGTTTGCCAGAGAGGTGGCAAGCCGGGTAATCTTTATGGAGGGCGGCTATATCATCGAGGAGGGAACGCCTGAAGAGGTGCTGGATCATCCGAAGGAGCCGAGAACGATCGATTTCCTAAGCAAGGTATTGTAGCACAGCGAAGCCTGTTTTCATGCGGATTTGGCAGGATGCAGAGAAAAAAATAGAATTTTTTAAAAGAAAATCGAAAAAAAGACTTGCATTCTTTCCAAAAATATAATAAGATAAGCAAGTGTCAAACAGATGGCTCGTTGGTCAAGCGGTTAAGACGCCGCCCTCTCACGGCGGAAACAGGGGTTCGATTCCCCTACGAGCTGTTGACTGTTTTAGAACAGCCCAACCCTAAAGGATGCCGGAAACCTCATTTTATGCGGTTTTGGGCATTTTTTATTTGTAAAAAAAAAGCAGGCTGTTAAGGCATGGAAAAAGCGAGGGAACCTCTGAGGGAACAAACAGAACGCAGAGAAAGGAAAAATTCTGTACATCGTGATAATTTCATATGTTGTTAGGACATGTAAATAAGTCCTCTGTCAGTTGTGAAATGTGATTGCCAGAGGGCTTATTTATGTGGTTTGGCAATAAATTACTGGGAATCTCCGCAACCAATCTTAAAATGTCTGTATGAGCCTTATAGAGCGTCAGGGAGGCTGTATCAAATGACTATCACATAACCAAATAAGATTTCCAGTCGGAAGGAGGGAAACGGAATATGGCAGTATTGAAGAAAGAATTTATAGACAGGATGGCAGAAAATGGTGGGATCACCAAGAAAACCGCAAGACAGGGAGTTGATTATTTGGAGATTGCTGTTACATGGATAAAAATTGAATAGTGAAACGAGAGCAGAGACGGTGTGAATAGGTCATATTGTCTCTTTTATTATGAATAGGAATCGGAGCATACAGTCGGGATGCTCAATTATTAGCTTTTCTCCAAATGGAGCAATGCTATCTAAAATCATATCGAAATACTTATAGAAAGACATTATAAAGAAATCAAGAAAGAGAGAATACTGGATATATCCAAACTGAATATTATCCCGTTAGGGACAGATGAAGTGTTTGTAAAACTGATGGATTATAAGAATTCGTGGTTATCAAATTATGGACGTGTAATCCGATTATCAAATGGTAAATATAATCTGCTAGAGGGAAGTTATGATGATTATGGAGCATTATTCTATTCACTGATAAAGAATATATTCTTTGATGGTAAATGGGTTTATAAGGGAGTCCATTTATATGCGGCAAAGGCAGTAGTAGAAGAATTTATTGTGAATCCAGATAAGGCAAATAATGTTTACATATGGCACAGCGGATTTGATAAACAGGATCATTATTATAGAAATCTATATTCACTAAATCAGGAACAATACAAGATCGTCAAAAACCATTTTAATATGACTGGCGAAGATTCAGAGGATTTTCTATTAAAATTGCAAATAATATGTATTTGCGGTGCAATGATAATTTTATTGTTTATGAGTATAGCTATTCCATTATCTTTAAAGCACGATATGAATTTTACTTCAATGATTATTATGTGCGCTTTTTTTATTCATAGTAGTACTATTGTTTTTACTCTTTTGGAAATATGTAACAGATGATTTATATAAAGTAGAGAAACAAATGGAAAATCCATTATAAAACATATGAAAAAAAGATAGATAATGAATATAATTTTAATAGATAAAATACTGTTTAATTCTCAAAAGGATATGATGGATGAGAAGGAAAACTAAAAGCGTAGCCTTTAGGAGTGTGGTTCGGGTGATTCCCAAATTTAAGTGAACGTGTGAATACATCTACTATGGGCTTTTCCGACAAACAACACTTGAAACAAAATGTAAACCTACCCGTTTAGTCTGGATGGATATTTTAGGCAGTTAAGCGGAGAATGTAGGGATAGTGGAAGGAATGGAGCAGCCAGATATGGAAGGTGTGCGGTGAGATAGAGAATTGACAGGAAGAGGTGGTGTTTATGTATTTTGACTTTAGGATTATCGTATGTACGGATGGCATGGAGATAATAGACAGACAGATGAAAACCTATTATTGTCAGTTAACTTCAAGTCAGATGGTAGAGTACATAGAGATGGAGCTCCAGCTTGCAATACTGGATGGGTTGGAACGAAATAAAAGATTAGGGTGTAAAGGACTGCTTGGGATATAGCAGTCTTTTGTAATGTAGAATATTATGAAAAAATCTGGATTTGCTATGTTACGTTGTAAATATGGAAAGAATACAGTATAATACAAATAAATCTTATGAAAAGTTATCTAAAATCAAAGATAGTAACATGAAACCAGATTTAGAAATGAAGAATGGGAGGTCGTTATTATGTTAGCGGCAGTTAAAGGAATTGTACAGGGTAATACAGTTGTTATTAAAGATGATGATATAAGGGAATATGATGGGGCTGAAGTTGTTGTTACAGTATTAAATTATTCAAAAAGGGAAAACAGGAAAATGCCTGTTGATTGGGACAGTTTTGTTTTACCAAGTGAACGAGGGAAAAAAGTTGATGAATATATGAAGGAGATGCGAGAGAATGACAGACTTTAAGAAAGTTTTTATTGACACAGCACCATTTATATATTTCATTGAAAGTGATGATAACAATTTGCAATACCATGAAAAAGTAAAAGATTTTTTTAGGTATGGATATGATAACGATAAGGAATTTGTGACATCTGTAATTACTATGGAAGAGTATTTTGTATTTCCATATAGGAATAGAGAATATTCATTTATAGATATGTTTAATCGGTTGGTAGTTACAACCAATATGGAAATAGTAGAGATTGATCAGGAAATCGCAAAGAAGGCGGCGCAGATAAGAGCAGAACATAAAGGATTTAAGGCGATGGATGCCTTACAGTTGGCGGTTGCCTGTTTGTCAAAGTGTGATTTGTTTTTGACGAATGATAAGCAGTTAAGGCAGTTTAAGGAAATAAAATGTGTTACGGTAGAGGAATTAGAGTAGTCTGTTTATTTGGAAATATAGGAATTAAAACACAGGAAGCACCAATGGAAGATATCAGTCTTTTGAAGGTGCTTCTTTTGTGTCCTGCTGCCTTGCGTGGATTTCATCAACGGCGGATTGTAAGTACATATTTTTCCAAGTCTGTTTGATGGATTGTTGTTTGAGTTCGCGGATTCGTTTATCCAGATAACGGGAAAGCCAATTCATGATTGGGGAAGGAATAAACTTTTCGGGTAGCTTGGAAATGATGGCGAATAAGAGTCTTCAGCCTTACTATGGAGATTCTTACAAAATTCTTTTAATCGGTTACAGTCTTTAAGTACTATATCTATTGTGAGCAACTCCCTTCATGAACAGTATAAGTGATACGGATATCTTTTACAAGTAATGTAAAACGGGTGAAAATTGTTGTTCAAGAAACCACCTGATTTCGTTCACAGTAGAATTTGATATAAAATGACTCTCAAAATATATTAAAATTTGTCCACGAAAAGAAACTACCTTTTCTTTAACAACTAAATGTGTTTATGGAGAAATAAATATTGATGATGATTATTGTCCAATAGAGAAAAGGAATGGTCACATGGAATACGGCTATGCGAGAGCATCTACAAATTCGGACATACAGGATATAGGGAGACAGAAAAGGGAATGCTCTATAAAGAACATAATAAAGATGATCTTAAAAATATAGCTGACGAAAAATTTAATGAAATGGATATAACTGTGAGAATTGGATATCCATTTAGGCAGTCTGCACATTATACGGCAGGAGAGAGTAGCAGGGCAAAAAAAGAGAATAAAATCCACCATGATATTTATGTTGAACAAAATGATTTTAAAATTGAAGTGAAGTATTTGAAAAATTGGACAAGTACATCAAATACTCGTTCTGTTAGTAAAATGTGGAAAGAGTTTCAACAAGATTTTGATTGGTTAATGGATGAAATAGATGCTGGGAATAAGTATAAGGTTGCGTTTGTAATCGGCTGGTTTAATTGTGTGAAGTCCTTTTCACAATTAATTCAGTTGGGACAGGGAAGAGGGGCTTATCCAATGGCGAATGAAAATAGAGTACAATATTTTCCTTTTCTGGGAAGACCGCATGTACCAGTCAGAACAGCCGATTTATATTATGATTATAAAGAAAGGGCATATAAAGAATTGAGTATTGCCCCAATAAGAGCAAAAAGTAAAGAGTATAATTGTATATTTCTTGGTAATGAAAACGACAGTTTCCATTTCGTGATATATTACTAAATCAATCTCATGCGATGTTATTAAATATATCAGAAAGGGCAGAAGCCGATTTGACGTGGTTTGCGGTATTTTTTATATGAGCAGACTCCATCTAAAGTTTACATGAAACGAGCGCCGTCACGACGGCGCTCGTTTTACTAAGCCAGTTTTGCCTTAACTTTCCGCATATCCGATTCCAGCATACCGACTCTGATCGAAAGTGCTTCAACTTCGGCATTTGGTTTCATCGCTTCATGCAGATTTCGGGATAAATCCAGATGTCCTTCTGCGATCCGTTGGATATTGACGCGAAGCTCATTCTCGAGGATTACCTCCATGTGGACTAGCCGGTTTTCCATCCCGTCAGTCCTTTCGCTCAGCTTTTGCACACGGGTGTTCAATGTCTGGGTGTCTTCTTTTAATGTCCGCGTGTCCTCCTTTAAGAGATGGACATCTGCTTTGACTTCTTTCATTTCAGAAAGAAGCAGGTCGAGTTTTTGACTGTCTGTCATAGTGGATCTCCTTTCTTGTATAGGATGACAGCACAAACATTATGTCGTTTTTCATTACATCAATGATTCTCTCCGATAGATTGAGTATAGCACAGGAGAGAGGGAATGTCTATGCAATTTTGAAAGAAAATGATAGAAAAGTATTACAAGATTTCGTTTATTCCATGCAGAGACTGCGTGAAAGAGTTGGCGCAAAAAGTGTCCGCAGAATATACAAAAGGATGCAAAGGTAGTATATTATAAAGAAAGCGGCAGAGCGGCCACAACAGGGGAGGGGAAAAAGAAGATGGTGATTCTACGCACATTACTGGAAAATAATCTTTCACGCAACAGGGCGCTTGTGGCGGAGCACGGGCTGTCCTTTCTGGTGGAGACGGGGAATAAAAAGATACTGTTTGACTGCAGCGCGGGGAAGGCGGCGCGCAAAAACGCGGAAAAGATGCACATGTCCCTAAAGGACGTGGACTATGTAATCCTGAGCCACAGTCACTACGACCATGCGGGCGGTTACCCGGACATGGCGTCCCACGGCGTACATGCGCCGCTTGTGACAGGTCCCCGGTTTTTTGAGGAAAAATATGCCAGAGACGGCGAAAAGTACACCTATCTGGGCTGCGGGTTCGGGCAGGAGCTTCTGGAGAAAAAAGGGATCCGACATCTGGTCTGCGAGGGGACGCTCACGCTCTTTCCCGGCTGTCATGTGGCGGGAGGCTTTGAGAGAAGATATGGGTTTGAGAAACCGCCCGCCCGTTTTGTCAGACAGACGGCGGAGGGTATGGTGGAAGACGAGTTCCCGGACGAAGTCTGTCTGGTGATCGAGGACGGGAAAGGGCTGATCGTCATTGCGGGGTGCAGCCATCCGGGCATCTTAAATATGATCGAGAGTGTGAAGGCACGTTTCGGGAAGCCTGTGTACGCGGTTTTCGGCGGTTCCCATCTGGTGGAGGCGGACGAGGCGAGACTTGTGGAAACGATGAAAATACTCGGCGACATGGGGATTATGACAGCGGGTTTCAACCACTGTACCGGGGATGTGGCGCAGGCGCGTCTGGCACAGTGCGCGGGAGATACGAAATATCTGCATCTGAAGACAGGAGACTGTATTTTTCTGCCATAGACGGAATGCCGGGGACGGGGTCTCCTCTTCATCCGGCAATGGGCACGCGGGAAACGGGCGCCGTATTTGCAAGGGTCCTGCCTCAGACAGGCGCATCCGTCTCCTCCGGCAGGATTGCCGTGATCAGATAAAAGGGCAGACAGAGCACGAGGAAATAGACATAGCGGAATTCCGTGGCGACAGGTGTGGCGACAAGCACGGAGAGCAGCAGGGCAGCGCCCGGCAGATAGCAGATCAGTCTGTGGTAATCCCGGCGGATGACGGAGACGCTGACGCTGAAAAGCAGAACCCAGCAGGCGACGCCCATGCTCCAGAGCGTGCCGTAGATGGGCACCATGCTGCCAAGTTTGACGGCGATCTCTTTTGACTTGATGACCAGAGGACCGCCGATCAGCGGTGTGTGTGAAACGCCAAGGTCCGTGGCGCTGACGCCTTCCGCCTCCGCCACCAGATAGAAGGAGTCGGGGTACCAGTAACCGTAGGTCTGTTTCACGTAGGCGGAGAGGTAATCGCCGGGATAACGCAGCCCCAGATGGATCCAGAGTTTTAAGAACTCGTTTTTGTGGGCGACCAGATAGTCCTGATTGCCGGCTCTGACGAGTTCTTTGATGTTGTCCGCGAAGGTGGGATTGTAGAGGTCACGGATGTAGGTGAGGTCTACCACCTCCTCTATCAGGGCGCGTTCCTCTTCGGAAAGGTATCTGTCATTACAAATAACGGCTGTAATTTGCTGCATGGGAATGCTGACGGATTCAATGAAATCCGGCTGCTGCACCCCGAAAGCGTCCATGACCGGGTACTTGACGATCACGGCGAGAAGGAGGGCGGCAAAAAGCGGCGGATAGACGGCTTTTGCCTTGTGCCGGAAACCGAACAGCAGGAAGGGCAGCGCCAGAAGAAAGGCATACCAGCCGTTGGAGCGGAACAGGCATATCATAACACTTGATATTAAAAATACAAGGAGATTGCCGGCGCAGACCCTGTTCTGTATGGACAGGCGGAAGACGGCGCAACTGAAGAGAAGCACCGCCGCCGCGAAGGGAATGTCTTTCCAGATCGTGACGGAAAACACGGCATGGTAGGGAATCAGCGCATAGAAAGCCATAATCAGCAGCAGGACGAAGGGTCTGATCTTGTGGGAGCGCAGCGTGGAGATAAAATAGGCGACGCTGCCCGCAAGAAAACACATCTGGAAAAAGGTGTAGACGGATACGGCGGTAACCATATTGCCCGTGAGCGCATAGCCGACGCGATAGAAAAAGCCGAAAACCAGCGTGTGCACCCAAGGGTGATGGTTGGACCATGGAATCACGCCCAGAACCTGCTCAAACTGGTTGATGCTGTCGGGTGTCATAATACCTGGATACTGGTAGAGATAGTAGGGGAGCCAGCAGAACAGGCAGCACAGAAAGGCGCAGAGCGCCGTATGGCTGCGGACAAAGTTCGCAAACGCCGAAAAGCAGGCGGAAACGCGCGGACGGCTGCCTTCATAGGTGTAGGGCATGTCCTGATAGCGGGTGAGCAGCGCCCGGTACAGCCTTTTCCTGTCGCAGGCATAGGAATATAAAAAGTGCAGCAGATAGTAAAACAGGCAGACAAAGCCCGCAAAGATGACAGACACGATTATGAAACGGTAGAGTCTGCTTGTGAGCAGCGCTACATAGTGGGGATAATCCACAAGCATGTAGAGGGACGTAAAGACGACCGCGGTAAGCAGCGCCACGCGGTTGGAGACCTGCAAAAGATCCATCCTGCGGTTCACATGCCGGTAGAAGAAAAATACCAGAAGGTAAAATACAAAGGTAAGGATATTGCCCGGCTCCATGCGGGACGCTTTCATCAGCGCCCATGTGGTGATAAAACTCTGGAACAGGTGCAGCAGTAAAAGACGGTCTGGTTTGGTCATGTTTTTTCCCCCGTAATTGAAAACTATCTATAGAGTATAGGATATCCGGGGCGCTGTCAATTCGTGCGGGATTTAAAAACACTTGCAATGGAAGAAAAAGGGTGTTATAATACAGAAGAATTAAGAATAGTTACTAAGATAAAGAGTGGACTTGCGAGTCCGCTCTTTTCCGTGCAGGAGGATGATATGTCAAAACGGGAGACATACGAGGAGAAGACGGAACACCTTCTTTCTCCCATTGCAGCGCAGTTTGGTGTGGAAATTTATGATGTGGAGTATGTGAAGGAGGGAAAGGACTATTATCTGCGGGTCTATATAGACAAGGAAGCCGGCGTAAACATTCTGGACTGCGAGAATGTGAGCCGCGCCCTGTCGGATGCGCTGGATGTGGAGGATTTTATCCCGGACGCCTATATTCTGGAAGTCAGCAGCCCGGGGCTTGGCAGGGTTTTAAAGAAAGACAGACATTTGGAGAGAAGCCTTGGAGAGACGGTGGAGCTGAAAGCATATAAGCCCATAGACGGACAGAAGGAATTTTCCGGGATTTTAAAGGCATTTGACGCCGGGACTGTCACCATTGAAGCGGACGACGTCACGCGTACATTTGAGAGGTCTGATATCGCTGTGATCAGACTGGCACTGGATTTTTAAAGCGACGATTTTTTCATTAGGAAGGAAACATAGGAGGACAATGGAAAATGAATAAGGAATTAATGGAGGCGCTGGAGATTCTGGAGAGAGAAAAGGAGATCAGCAAGGACACCCTTTTTGAGGCGATCGAAAATTCACTGATCACCGCTTACAAGAATCATTTCGGCAAGGCGGACAACGTGAAGGTGGAAATCGACAGGGAGACATGCGATTACTACTGTTACGCGGAGAAGGAGGTCGTGGATGAGGTAGAGGATCCAGTCATGCAGATTTCTCCCGAGGACGCGAAGGAGATCGATCTCAAAGCGAAGGTGGGCGATATCGTCCGCGTGGAGATCCGCTCCAAGGAGTTCGGACGTATCGCCACCCAGAATGCCAAGAGCGTGATCCTGCAGAAGATCCGCGAGGAGGAGAGAAGCGTTATCTACAACCAGTATTTTGAGAAGGAGAAGGACGTGGTGACAGGCATTGTCCAGCGCTACATGGGCAAGAACATCTCCATCAATCTGGGCAAGGCGGACGCCATTTTAAATGAGAACGAGCAGGTGCGCACCGAGCATTTCCGCCCGACGGAGAGAATCAAGGTCTATATTCTGGAGGTGAGAAACACCCCCAAGGGACCGAGGATTCTGGTGAGCCGCACACACCCCGAGCTGGTGAAGCGCCTTTTCGAGTCCGAGGTGACGGAGATCAAGGACGGCACGGTGGAGATTATGAGCATCGCCAGAGAGGCGGGAAGCCGCACGAAGATCGCGGTGCGCTCCAACAATCCGAACGTGGACGCCGTGGGCGCCTGCGTAGGTATCAACGGTGCGAGGGTCAATTCCATTGTGGATGAACTGTGCGGGGAGAAGATCGACATCGTAAACTGGGATGAAAACCCGGGTAACCTGATCCAGAACGCCCTGTCCCCCGCCAAGATTGTTGCGGTGTTTGCCGATCCCGATGAAAAGACGGCGAAAGTGGTGGTGCCGGATTACCAGCTTTCCCTTGCCATCGGTAAGGAGGGGCAGAACGCGAGACTGGCGGCGAGGCTGACAGGGTATAAGATTGATATCAAGAGTGAGACGCAGGCGAAGGACGCGCCCGGCTTCCGCTATGAGGACTATGTCTACGACGACGAGGAGTACGAGGAAGAGTACGAAGAGGGAGACTACGAGGAAGAGGGCTACGGGAACTATGACGAGACATACACCGAAGAGAGCGGCTCTGAGGCGTATGCGGAGGAAGGCGAAGCGTAACGCGAAGAGAGGGACGGTATGGCAAAAAAAGTATCCCTGCGCCAGTGTGTGGGCTGCGGAGAAATGAAGGATAAGAAAGAGATGATGCGCGTGTTAAAAAGTGCGGAGGGGCTTATCTGTCTGGATATGACAGGGAGGAAGAACGGCAGGGGCGCTTACCTTTGCAAAAACGGGGCGTGCCTCGCGAAAGCCAGAAAGAACAGGGGCTTAGAACGGTCTTTCAAGATGTGCATACCGAATGAAATATACGTGAATCTGGAGAAGGAGTTTGAGGAGGGCAGGCATGAAACAGATACCGGGGAAGGATAAGGTATTATCTATGCTGGGACTCGCCGCACGCTCCAGAAATGTTGTCAGTGGCGGATTTGCAACGGAGCAGGCTGTGAAATGCGGTAAGGCAGCTCTGGTCATCATAGCTGAGGATGCGTCGGGTAATACCAGAAAAAAGTATAGTAACATGTGTGATTTTTATGAGGTTCCCTGTGCGGTCCATGGGACGAAATCAGTGCTGGGACATTCCATGGGCAAGGAAGAGAGATCAGTCCTTGCGGTGACAGATGAGGGATTTGCAGATTCGATACAGAAGCATTTAGGAGATTCGGAATAGTTGGAGGTAGTAAGTATGGCGAAGATGAAAGTACATGAGCTTGCAAAAGAGTTAGACAGGAAGAGTAAGGAACTGATCGACTTTCTGCAGGCTAAGGGATATGAGGTGAAGGTGGCGCAGAGTTCGATTGAGGATGATGCGATCGCGCTGGTGAGGAAGGAATTTGCCTCTCAGGGCGAAAAGGCAGCGCCGCCTGTCGTGGAGGAAAAACCGCAGAAGGCGGAGGGAAAGCCGCGCGCTGAGGAAGCTTCCGCGACGGAGAAAGCCGCGCCGCCAGCCGGAGGAGATAAGGCTGACGCGAAACCTACACATTCCAGACCTGTGGCGGAGAGTGAAAAGAGAGAAAATAAAGGCGAAGCGCCCAAGAAGAAACGGATCATCTTCGTGAGCAATCCTCACAATTCCAAGATGGGCGGCAGGCAGAATCAGGGCAGCGGAAACGGACAGAACCGGGGTGGCGGAAACGGCAGACCGATGGCTAACGGCGCCCGCCCGGTGCAGCCCCAGAATACGCCCCACAAGATCATACGTCCCACCCAGAAGCCGATTCCTGTGACGGCGGAGCCTTATGATGTGAGGCAGAAACAGCAGCAGGAGAGAAGGCTGGAGCAGAGACAGCAGGAAAAACGGGAAAACAATAAAAATATGGCGGCCGGGACACAGCCGGCAGCCGGACAGGAGAGAGCGGGAAGTGCAGGAGAAAATCGCAGACCTGAGCGTCAGGGCAGGCCGAATTATAACGGCGGTCAGGGTGATCGTAAGAGTGGCGGCGCTCCCTTCTCTGGTGGCAGGAACGGTGGCGGTGGTGACCGCCCTCAGAGAGGAAATGTCGGGCAGGACAATCGATTTAAGAAAAATAACGGTCCGAAGGACTTTATCGCTGAAGCGCCCGCAAAGGATGCGGAAAAGCACAGGGACGACGAGAAACGCAGGGTAAATCAGGAGAGGGATAAGCGGTCGAAGAAGGACCATATCTATGAGGAGGACGACGCTGCGGTGAAGAACCGCAACAAGGCGGGACGCTTTATCAAGCCGGAGAAAAAGCCCGAGGAGTCCAAGGAAGAACAGATCAAGGTGATCACGGTGCCCGATACCCTGACCATCAAGGAACTGGCGGATAAGATGAAGATCCAGCCTTCCGTGATTATCAAGAAGCTCTTTTTACAGGGGCAGATTGTGACCTTAAATTCGGACATCAGTTTTGAAGAGGCGGAAAATATCGCCATTGAGTACGAGATTATCTGTGAGAAGGAAGTCAAGGTCGATGTGATCGAGGAGCTTCTGCGCGAGGAGGAAGAGGACGCCTCCACGATGGTGGCGCGTCCCCCGGTTATCTGTGTCATGGGTCATGTAGACCACGGAAAAACCTCCCTGCTTGACGCGATCCGCAAGACCAACGTCACGGATAAAGAGGCGGGCGGCATCACGCAGGCCATCGGCGCGTACACGGTAAGCGCAAAAGGGCAGAGCATTACCTTCCTTGATACGCCCGGACATGAGGCGTTCACGGCGATGCGTATGCGCGGCGCAAACTCCACGGATATCGCGGTGCTCGTAGTTGCCGCCGACGACGGCGTTATGCCGCAGACGGTGGAGGCGATCAACCATGCCAAGGCGGCGGGGATTGAGATTATCGTAGCCGTCAATAAGATTGATAAGCCCAACGCCAACATAGACCGCGTGAAGCAGGAGATGACAGAGTATGAACTGATCCCGGTGGACTGGGGCGGATCGACAGAGTTTGTGCCGGTTTCCGCGAAGTCGGGAGAAGGCATTGAGACCCTTCTGGAGACGATTCTGCTCACGGCGGAGATTCTGGAGCTGAAGGCGAACCCCGACAGAAATGCCAGAGGTCTGGTGATCGAGGCGGAGCTTGACAAGGGCAGAGGTCCTGTGGCTACCGTGCTGGTGCAGAAGGGTACGCTCCATGTGGGCGACTTTATCTCCGCAGGCGCAAGCCACGGCAAGGTGAGGGCGATGATCGACGACAAGGGCAGAAGAGTGAAGGAAGCGACCCCTTCTACGCCCGTGGAGATTCTGGGCTTATCCGATGTGCCCAGCGCCGGAGAGGTGTTCATCGTACATGAAAATGACAAGAGCGCGAAATCTTATGCGGAGACCTACATGGCGCAGCATAAAGAGGAGATGCTTGCAGATACTAAGACGAAGATGTCCCTCGATGATCTGTTCAACCAGATTCAGGAGGGCAATCTGAAGGAGCTGAACCTGATCGTCAAGGCGGATGTGCAGGGCAGCGTGGAGGCCGTAAAGCAGAGCCTGATGAAGCTTTCCAACGAGGAAGTGGTTGTGAAGTGTATTCACGGCGGCGTGGGCGCCATCAACGAATCGGATGTATCGCTTGCTTCGGCGTCCTCCGCAATCATCATCGGCTTTAACGTGCGCCCGGATGCGCAGGCGAAGACTGTGGCGGAGCGCGAGGGCGTGGACGTGCGGCTCTACAAGGTAATCTATCAGGCGATCGAGGATATCGAGGCGGCTATGAAGGGTATGTTAGACCCGATCTTCGAGGAGAAGGTGATCGGTCACGCGGAGGTGCGCCAGATCTTCAAGGCGTCCGCGATCGGCAATATCGCGGGTTCCTATGTGCTTGACGGCGAGTTCCAGAGAGGCTGTAAGATCCGCATCCGCAGGGGCGAGGAGCAGATTTACGAGGGTGAGCTTGCCTCCTTGAAGCGTTTCAAGGACGATGTGAAGGAAGTGAAAGCCGGTTTCGAGTGCGGTCTTGTGTTTGAGGGCTTCGACAAGATGGAAGAACTGGATATCGTGGAGGCTTATATCATGGTGGAAGTGCCGCGATAACTGTCTTGAAAAAAAGCTGGGACGCAGCTTTGTGAAAGACAGAAAGCCGGAGTTGTATGGAGGAAGCAATGCGTAAAAACAGTGTTAAAAATACCCGTATCAACGGGGAGGTACAGCGGGTGCTGGCGGAGATGATCCGCGGGGAGATCAAAGACCCGAGGATTGCGCCGATGACCTCGGTGGTGGCGGTGGAGGTGGCGCCGGACTTAAAAACCTGCAAGGCGTGGATCAGCGTGCTCGGTGATGAGAAAGCGCAGGCGGATACGCTGGCGGGGCTTAACAGCGCGGAAGGGTATATACGCGGACAGCTCGCGAAGACCATCAATCTCCGCAATACGCCGCAGATTCATTTCATCATGGATCAGTCCATCGCCTATGGGGTGAATATGTCAAAACGGATTGAGGAAGTGGTGGCATCGGACAGGAAAGCCGCTGCGTTTGATAAGGGGAGTGAAAATGAAGAGGATTGATGATTTAAAGAACGTGAAGACAGTGGCGATCGGCGGGCACATGAGACCCGACGGGGATTGTGTGTGCTCCTGCATGGCGCTGTATCATTATCTGAAAAAGGAACTGCCCGGAGCGAGGGTTGACGTGTATCTGGAGGAGCCGCCGGCGCCGTTTCATGTTCTGGAAGGGATAGAAGATATTAAATCAGAATTTAATACTGAGGAAACCTATGATATTTTCTTTGCACTGGACTGCAACGACGAGCGGCTGGGGGAAGCGCTCTCCATTTTCAGGCGTGCGAAAAGGCGCGTCAACATTGACCATCACATCAGCAATTCGGGCTGCGGGGATGTGAACATCATAGAGACGGAGAAAAGTTCCACGGCGGAACTGCTCTATGAGCTGATGGAGCCGGAACTGGTGGATGCGGTGATCGCGAAGGCTGTCTATATCGGAATCGCCCACGATACGGGTGTGTTCCGCTATTCCAATACATCCCCCCGCACGATGCAGATCGCGTCTGAATTACTTAAATTTGGATTTGACTTTTCGGCATTGATAGAGGAAACCTTCTATGAAAAGACCTATTTCCAGACGCAGATCATGGGCAGGGCGATTTTAGGCAGCGTGCGCTTCATGGATGACAGGTGTATTGTCAGCATGGTGAGCAGGCGCATGATGGAATTTTACTGTGTAGGACCGAAAGATCTGGACGGGATTGTCAATTATCTGCAGGGGGTAAAGGGCGTGGAATGCGCCATCTTCATGTACGAAACAGGTACGCTGGAGTACAAGGTGAGTATGCGTTCCAACGGCAGCGTCAATGTGGCGGAAGTCGCCGTGAAGTTTGGCGGCGGCGGTCATGTGCGCGCCGCGGGGTGCACGATGAACGGTACATATCACGACAATATCAACAATCTTTCGCGGGAGATTGCCGCCCAGTTAAAATGGAATGATTAAAGAGACAGGGATACTTATGTACAATGGCATTTTGAATGTTTATAAGGAGGCGGGGTTTTCATCCCATGATGTGGTGGCGAAGCTCCGCGGCATCTGTAAACAGAAGAAAATAGGGCATACAGGGACACTCGACCCGGAGGCGGTCGGCGTGCTTCCTGTATGTTTTGGTTCGGGTACGAAACTGTGTGATATGCTGACGGACTGGGACAAGGAGTATATTGCCACGCTCCGGCTGGGGCTGGTGACGGACACGCAGGATTTAACAGGACAGGTGTTATTTCATGCGGAGGAGGAAGCGGTGGCGGCGCTTGCGCAAGAGCAGGTGCGGGCGTGTATTCTCGGTTTTCTCGGCGATTACGACCAGATTCCGCCCATGTACTCGGCGCTCAAGGTGAACGGGAAAAAACTCTATGAGCTGGCGAGGGCGGGAAAAGAGGTGGAGCGTAAGCCCCGCACGGTACAGATCCGGGAGCTGGAGATTCTGGAAATGGAGCTGCCCACGGTCAGGTTCCGGGTGGTCTGTTCAAAGGGCACCTATATACGGACACTCTGTCACGATATCGGAGAAAAACTCGGCTGCGGCGGCGCGATGGCGTCCCTGACGCGGAGCCGGGTCGGTATGTTCGGGATAGAGGAGGCGCTGCGGCTCTCAGAGATTGAGAAACTGCGGGATGAAGATAAAATATCGACTGTTATTGTTCCGCCTGACGCTGTTTTCCCGGATTGCAGGGAAGTGAAGGCAGCGGCACCGGCACGCAGATTTCTGGAAAACGGGAACAAAATTCCGGCAGGGATGCTAGAGGATCCCGGTCCGCTGCGGGACAGGGAGCGGCTCAGGATGTACGACGAGGCGGGGCGGTTTTACGGAATTTATGAGTACCACGCGGGAGCAGGAGAGGCAAGACCCGTGAAAATGTTTCTATGAGTATGTAGAGGCATGAGTGGATAATAGCGCGGGACGGAAGCAATTTTTGGCAGGAAAGACAGCATGATAATTATAGAGAACACGACAGAATTTCATCTGGAAAACAAGAGCGCCGTCGCGCTTGGGAAGTTTGACGGCATTCATCTGGGACACCGCAGACTTTTAGACCGGGTGCTGGAGCAGAAAAAGAGCGGGCTCCAGACGGTGGTTTTTACCTTTGACACTTCGGCGGCGTCCTTTTTTGGCGGGGAGACGAAGGAGCTGTCCACCCGGGAGGAAAAAAGGGATATGTTTGCGCGGCTGGGGGTCGATGTGCTGATTGAATTTCCCTTAAACCGGGAGACGGCGGCAACGGATCCCGCTGATTTTGTGACGCGCTATCTTGCCGGGCAGATGCGGACGGCATATCTGTGCGCCGGTTCGGACATCTCTTTCGGGAAGGGCGGCGCGGGAGACTATGCGCTTCTGGCAGACTTGTCCGAAACCTGCGGCTACCGGGTAGAACTGATTGACAAAGTCCGCGTGGACGGGGAGGAGGTCAGCTCCACCAGAGTGCGGCAGGCAGTCCGGGCGGGCGAGATGGAGAAGGTTTCCTTCATGCTGGGCTCACCCTACCGCGTGAGCGGAAAGGTGGTTCACGGCAGACAGCTGGGGCGAAAACTCGGGATGCCTACTGCGAATCTCCTGCCGGACGAGAGAAAACTTCTGCCCCCGAACGGGGTTTACTATTCCAGGGCGGAACTCGGCGAAAAGAGTTACCGGGGCATCTCCAACGTGGGATATAAGCCTACGGTTTCGGAGGATAAAATTCTTGGCGTGGAGACTTATCTTTATGATTTCGAGGGGGAAGTCTATGACAGGGATATGACTGTGGAGCTTCTCGCCTTTCGCAGGGAAGAGCGTGCCTTTGGGAGTGTGGAGGCGCTGCGCCGGCAGATTGAGGCGGATGTGGAAGCGGGGAGAAATTTCTCATAGATGCCGTCCAAAAGTCTTTTTTTGTCGTAAGGGGTTGTAAGAGGATTTTTTTTTCGATACAATAGAACCGTGTAGCTTTTCAATGGGGAAAAGAACAAAGGAAGGATAGTTAAACCAAGATGAGTATATCGATTATTCTGTCCATGGCGGGCGGCTTGGGGCTGTTTCTGTATGGTATGCGCATTATGAGCGACAGTATAGAGAAAGTTGCGGGCGCGAAGTTGAGAGGGATACTGGAACGGTTGACGACCAACCGTTTTATGGCTATTTTAGTGGGCGTGTTTTTCACGGCGGTGGTCCAGTCTTCTTCAGCATGTACGGTCATGGTGGTCAGCTTTGTCAACTCCGGGCTGATGACGCTTACGCAGGCGGCTGGCGTCATTCTTGGCGCCAATGTAGGTACGACGGTAACGGCGCTCCTTGTTTCCTTTAAGCTGGAGAAAGCGGCGCCTGTGATTCTGCTTGCGGGCGTGTTGATTCTCATGTTTGTTAAGAAACAGAAGATTTCCAGATGGGGAGAGGCAATTATCGGCTTTGGCGTTCTTTTCATGGGACTGAGTTCGATGTCGGGAGCGATGTCCGGTATGAAGGATTCTCCGGAAATTTTACATATGTTTGCGTCCCTGCAGTCGCCTCTCATGGCGGTGCTGCTGGGCACTGTCTTAACGGCGGTAATCCAGAGTTCGTCCGTGACGGTCAGTATACTGGTGCTTCTTGCCAATCAGGGGATGATGGGAATAGATATCTGCATGTTTACCATTCTCGGTTGTAACATCGGTTCCTGTGCAACTGCCATGATAGCTTCGTTAAGCGGAAAGAAAGATGCGAAGCGGGCGGCGGCGATTCATCTTATTTTCAATGTAATTGGAACGGTTATTGTATTCCTTGTCCTTTTGGCGACGGTGGATACGTTTGCGGCAGCGCTTATGGCGTTTACTGGCAATAATCCGGGCAGGGTGGTGGCTTATGCGCATATTTCCATTAAAATTTTTCAGGTTGTCCTGCTGATGCCGTTTATCAGGCAGATTGTGAAGCTGACTTATGTGCTTGTGCCCGGCGACGACAAGAAGATCGGTTACCGGGACAGCTACCAACTTAAGTATATCGGTGAGAAAGTGGTCTTAAATCCGGCAACAGCGGTGGTGGAGGTAATCAAGGAGCTGGATCGTATGGGCTCCCTTGCAAATGAGAATCTGAACCGCGCCATGAACGCGCTGATTACACTCGACCAGGATGAGATCAACGAGGTTTACGAGGTGGAGAAGAATATCGACTTCCTAAGCCACGCCATCACCAACTACCTGGTGAAGATTAATCAGACAACCCTGCCGATTGAGGACTTGAAGAGCATTGGCGCGCTGTTCCATGTGGTAAACGATATTGAGCGGATCGGCGACCACGCGGAGAATATTGTGGACGCGGCGGTACAGAGGGAAAAGACCGGTGTCGGTTTCTCCAAGGCGGCACAGCGGGAGCTGGGCGAGATGATCGATATGGTCAATACGATTCTGCGCTTCTCCTTTGAGATGTTTGTCAAGAGCACAGAGGAGCATGTGGAGGATATCAGAAATCTGGAAGAGGCGATCGACGAGAAGGAAAAAGAGCTGCAGCAGCGCCATATCGAGCGGCTTTCCAACAACGAGTGTACGCCCGAGGCGGGCGCGATGTTCTCGGATATCGTGTCAGGGCTTGAGAGAGTGGCGGACCACGCCACAAATATTGCGTTTGCGAACAGCTACTTTGAGCCGAATTAGATGCCCGCTGCTTGACAGGGAGGAATGTGGTTGTTATAATAACCCCGTAATTGTTACGAAAATGTTACAAAAAAAGCGACACGCGGGGAAAAGGATACGGCTTTACATGAAAAGAAGAAAGAACCTATTTATAATAACATGCGTTTTTCTATTACTGACTTCATTTGTGGTACAGGCTTCCATGCCTGTACCTGATCTTTTGCCGTTCGGGCAGCTGAAACTGGATAGGGACGAAACGGAGGAAGCTTCGCAGGAGGAAGCTTCGCAGGAGGAAGAGCAGATCAGCGGCAACAGCGCAGCGGAGAGTGTTTCTGAAAATGATGCGGAGACGGCGCAGGATGTGCTGGACGGGGACGCCATCGGGTCCAGTGTGATCCTGATTTCCGATAAGACAGCGGAGGACTATGAACTTGCCTATGAGCGCGCCAAGAACGCAAACTGGGGGTATACGAATCTGGGGATCGCGGATGTGAGCGATAACTTGAATATACGCGCCGTTGCCGCGGAGGACGGCAGGCTTGTCGGGAAACTGCCCAGAAACGCCGCCTGTGAGGTGATCGACACGGACGATACGTGGGCGCATATCAAGTCCGGCAGCGTGGAGGGCTATGTTAGTCTGGAGTATCTGCTGACGGGCGTTCCAGCCAAGTTCAAGGCGGAGGAGCTGGCGGTCACTGTGGCGAAGGTGGCTACCGACAGCCTGAAAGTGAGGGCGGAGGCAAATACGGAGTCGGAGGTGATCACTCTGGTCGCCATGGGTGAGGAACTGGAAGTAGCGGCTGTGGAGGGCGACTGGGTCAAGGTACTTCTGGATAACGACGAGGTTTATGTCTCCGCTGAGTACGTGGAAGTCAGCGCGGAGCTCTCCACGGCAGTCACCATGACGGAGCTGCTCTACGGACAGGGCGTTTCCGACGTCCGGGTGGATATCTGCCAGTACGCCAAGGAATTTATCGGGAACCCTTATGTGTGGGGCGGCACCAGCCTGACCAAGGGGGCGGACTGCTCCGGCTTTGTGATGAAGGTATTCCAGAAGTACGGCGTGAAACTTCCCCGGAATTCCAGATCGCAGGCAAACTGCGGCACCACGATCAAGGTGGCGGAGGCGAAGCCGGGCGACCTGATCTTCTACGCGAAGGGCAAAACCATCAACCATGTGGCGATCTATATCGGAAACGGGCAGGTGGTCCACGCCAGCAGTCCAAAGACGGGAATCAAGATTTCCAACGTATCCTACCGCACGCCGTTCAAGGCGGTGCGGGTACTGTACGACTGAGGTAGCGTGGATGGAGAGACGAATTTTAACTTACCGGAAATATATGGACGGGCTGCTTCTGCGGGAGGACGCCGACTGGGAGCAGATCAGGGAGGAACATCTCGTGCAGGTGGGATTTTTTCAACATGAGAGACTGATCCATCTGATCGTCACTGTGGTTTTCGCCCTGTTTGCCGTACTGTCCATCGGCATGGCATTTCTCCTGATGGCGCTTGGCATGGAGGGCGCGGGAAACTGGTTGTTTGTGGTGGCGGCGTTTCTCGTGCTGTTAGTCCCTTATGTGCGCCACTACTATATATTGGAAAACGAAGTGCAGAAAATGTATGCACAGTACGATGAAATTATTGCAAGGATACATAATACGGGCTTTACAATGAAAGAACACTGTGGTAAAATATGACGGTATGAATTTCAGCCGGCACGCAGAGGCGGGACACTCCGACCCCTTCTTGGTGTTAGGCGGTTATCAGGGCAGCCCCCTGAGGGAAAGGAGAACTTATGATTTCAAAGGAAAAGAAGACAGCGATCATCAAAGAGTATGCCAGATCCGAGGGTGACACCGGTTCACCGGAGGTACAGGTAGCGGTTCTGACGGCGAGGATTCAGGAGCTGACAGAGCATCTGAAGGAGAATCCGAAGGACCATCATTCCAGAAGAGGACTTCTGAAGATGGTAGGTCAGAGACGCGGACTGCTCGGCTATCTGAAAGAGAAGGATATCGAGAGATATCGTGCACTGATCGAGAGACTTGGACTTCGTAAATAATAAGGGATGATGAGCGGAGATAGGGTTGGCAGGTCCGACCCTAAATCCGCTCTTCTCATATATAATGATAACAGTTCATCCAGACCGTACGGCGCGTGATGAACCGATTGAGCAACGCTCAATCACGAGATTCGCTTCGCGAACTCGGACACTAGTGAGAATGAACTGGGAGAAAAGAAGAGAGAAGAAGGAGAGAGAAGATTATGTACAAGAGTTATACTTTAGAACTCGCCGGGCGTACCCTCCGGGTAGACATCGGCAGAGTCGGCAAACAGGCAAACGGCTGCGCTTTCATGCAGTATGGTGAGACCACCGTGTTATCCACGGCTACGGCCTCCGATAAACCCAGGGACGGCATTGATTTCTTCCCCTGCAGTGTGGAGTATGAGGAGAAGTTTTATTCCGTAGGCAAGATCCCCGGCGGCTTCAACAAGAGAGAGGGCAAGCCCTCCGAGAACGCGATTCTCACAAGCCGCGTGATCGACCGTCCCATGAGACCTTTATTCCCGAAGGACTACCGCAACGACGTGACCTTGAACAATCTGGTGATGAGCGTTGACCCCGCGTGCCGCCCGGAGCTGGTGGCGATGATCGGTACGGCGATCGCGACCTGCATCTCGGATATTCCCTTCGCGGGTCCCTGTGCGATGACGCAGATGGGTATGGTGGACGGCGAGCTGATCGTCAATCCTTCGCAGGAACAGTGGGACAAGGGTGATTTGAAGATGACCGTGGCTTCCACCGCGGAGAAGGTGATGATGATCGAGGCTGGCGCCAACGAGGTGCCGGAGGCAAAGGTGCTGGAGGCGATCTACAAAGCGCATGAGGTAAACCAGACGCTGATCACTTTCATCAACCAGATCGTTGCCGAGGTGGGCAAGCCGAAGCACAGCTACGAGAGCTGCGCGGTTCCCGAGCAGATGTTTGAGGACATGAAGAAGATCGTGACGCCCGAGGAGATGGAGACGGCTGTCTTCACCGACGAGAAGCAGGTGCGCGAGGAGAATATCAGAAATATCACGGCGAGACTGGAGGAGGCTTTCGCGGAGAACGAGGACTATCTGGCGGTGCTCGGCGAGGCGGTGTACCAGTACCAGAAAAAGACGGTGCGCAAGATGATCTTAAAGGATCACAAGCGTCCCGACGGCAGGGCGCTTAATCAGATCCGCCCGCTGGCTGCGGAGGTGGACATCATTCCGAGAGTGCACGGTTCCGCCATGTTTACGAGAGGACAGACGCAGATCTGCAACGTATGTACGCTGGCTCCGCTTTCTGAGCTTCAGAAGGTGGACGGCTTAGACCCGAACATCACGGGCAAGAGATATATGCACCACTACAATTTCCCGTCCTACTCCGTAGGCGAGACGAAGGTGAGCAGAGGTCCGGGCAGAAGAGAGATCGGTCACGGCGCGCTGGCTGAGAGGGCATTACTGCCGGTACTCCCCTCCGAGGAGGAGTTCCCTTACGCGATCCGTACCGTGTCGGAGACTTTTGAGTCCAACGGTTCTACTTCCATGGCTTCCACCTGTGCGTCCTGCATGTCCCTGATGGCGGCAGGCGTGCCCATCAAGAAGATGGTGGCGGGTATCTCCTGCGGTCTGGTGACGGGCGAGACGGACGACGATTTCGTACTGCTGACGGATATTCAGGGTCTGGAGGACTTCTTCGGCGATATGGACTTCAAGGTGACAGGTACCCACGACGGTATCACGGCGATCCAGATGGATATCAAGATCCACGGTCTGACGAAGCCCATCGTGGAAGGCGCCATCGGCAGATGCCGCGAGGCGAGGGAGTTCATCATGGCGAACTGCATGAGCCCGGCGATTTCCGCACCCCGCAAGGAGGTTGGTCCTTATGCACCCAAGATCATTTCCATCCAGATCGATCCCGACAAGATCGGCGATGTGGTTGGTCAGCGCGGCAAGACCATCAATGAGATCATTGCGCGCACAGGCGTGAAGATCGACATCAACGATGAGGGACAGGTTTCCGTCTGCGGCACGGAGCATGAGATGATGGACAAGGCTGTGGACATGATCAAGATGATTACCACGGACTTTGAGGAGGGACAGATCTTCCAAGGCACCGTAGTGAGCATCAAGGAGTTCGGCGCGTTCATCGAGTTCGCACCGGGCAAGGAAGGCATGGTGCACATCTCCAAGATTGCCAAGGAGAGAATCAACCGCGTGGAGGATGTGCTCACCCTCGGCGACAAGGTGACGGTGGTATGCCTCGGCAAGGATAAGATGGGAAGAATCAGCTTCTCCATGAAGGATGTAGCACAAGTCTAAAATGAAGGCAGGATGACAATGAATAATTCGGGCGTAGTTTCACGCACGAATGATAAGGTTGGCGGGAGGTATTACACGAAACGCCATCTGGAAGAACTGGTAAAGCTGCAGACCAGCGTGCTTGAAAAACAGGCGCTGGAACTGCAGCGCATGAATGAACGTATTCTGGAAACCATGAGCAACGTGGTGGAGTTCCGCAATCTGGAGTCGGGCGACCATGTGAAGCGCGTGAAGGATTTCACGAGAATCCTTGCGGGACACATGGCGGAAGACTGCCCGGAATACGAACTGGATAAGAAAGCCGTCGATGTGATTACAGCGGCGGCTGCTTTGCATGATGTGGGAAAAATCGCGATCCCGGACGCCATCCTGCTAAAGCCCGGAAAGCTCACGGCGCAGGAATTTGAGGTGATGAAGACGCACACCACAAAGGGATGTGAAATCATTGCCATGCTGGGGGACATACAGGAGGGGGAGTACGGCAGGGTGAGTTACGAGATCTGCCGGTACCATCACGAGCGTTACGACGGCGGGGGATACCCCGAAGGGCTGAGAGGGGAGGAGATTCCCGTTTCCGCGCAGATTGTCTCTCTGGCGGACGTCTATGACGCGCTGGTCAGCGAGCGCTGCTATAAGAGCGCGTACACCACCGCTGAGGCGTACCATATGATCATGCGGGGAGACTGCGGCCAGTTTTCTCCCAAGCTCCTTTCCTGCCTGCGTGAAGCGAGGGGAGAGCTTGAGGAGAAAGCAGAGGGCAGGGGCGCGCTTACCACGTAAAGGAATTGCCCGCCTTTTCTTCGCAGTATTTACAGCGGTAAATTTCTTTTTCTTCATCCGCCAGCACGAAGATGTGCGGCAGCTCCTGCTCGATGGATGTGATGCACCGCGGATTTTTACATCTCAGCACGTTGTGGATCTCGCGGGGGAGCACAAGTTCTTTTTTATCCTCGATTTTTCCGTCCTTGATCACGTTGACGGTGATGTTGTGGTCGATCACGGCAAGGATATCCAGATTCAGGGTGTTGATATCGCACTCCACTTTCAGGATGTCCTTTTTTCCCATCTTATTGCTGCGGGCGTTCTTGATGATCGCTACTGTGCAGTCCAGCTTGTCCAGTTTCAGGTGATGATAGATTTCAAGGCTCTTGCCTGCCTCGATATGGTCGAGCACGAAACCTTCTTCAATTTTTCCAACATTTAACATAGGGCGATACCTTCCTTTTTGTGAGTGATAAACTTATGGCAACGGAGCGGCGCCCGCTGACACAATATAATAACACGTGCTATTTCACGTGCCTAGTCTTCGATGCCGAGAAGCGTCAATATCAGCGCCATCCGCACGTAGACGCCGTACTGCGCCTGTTTGAAGTAGACGGCGCGGGGGTCGTCGTCCACCTCCACGGAAATCTCGTTGACCCGGGGCAGGGGATGGAGAACCAGCATGTCCTCTTTCGCCGCGGACAGTTTCGCCTTGTCCAGAATATAGAAATCTTTCAGACGGACATAGTCCTCTTCGTTGAAGAAACGCTCTTTCTGCACCCTGGTCATGTAGAGGAGATCCAGATTCGGCATACAGTCTTCCAGACGGATGACCTCCTCGTAGGGAATATTTTTTTCCGTCAGCATGTCCGTGATGTAGTCGGGCACTTTCAGTTCCGCGGGGGAGATAAAGATAAAGCGGATATCCGGGTAGCGGACCAAGGCGTTTATCAGGGAATGTACGGTTCTGCCGAATTTCAGGTCGCCGCACAGACCGATGGTAAAGCCGCCCAGCCTTCCTTTCAGGGAATGGATGGTGAGCAGGTCCGTCAGTGTCTGGGTAGGGTGCTGGTGTCCGCCGTCGCCCGCGTTGATCACGGGGATGCTGGAGCGCTCCGCCGCCACCATGGGCGCGCCCTCCTTGGGATGACGCATGGCGCAGATATCCGCGTAACAGGAGACAATGCGGATCGTGTCGGAAACGCTCTCGCCTTTTGCGGCGGAGGAGGAACCGGCGTCGGAAAAGCCCAGAACCTGTCCGCCCAGATTCAGCATGGCGGCTTCAAAGCTTAAGCGTGTGCGCGTGCTCGGCTCGTAAAAGCAGGTCGCCAGCTTTTTGCCGTCGCAGGCGTGGGCGTATCTTGCGGGATCTCTCTCGATTCTGCCAGCCAGATCAAAGAGTCTGTCCAGCTCCTCCACGGAAAAATCAAGCGGGTTCATCAAATGTCTCATAACGATGTATCACTCCTTTGCTGTATAGTCCAAAAAAATAGAAGAGAAAATTCTCTTCTATTTTTTCATTTATGACAGATAAGATAACAATTCTTCCACGGGTTTCCGTCTGGGAGCCGCGGGCGTTTCATCGGGATAACCGATTGGAATAAGGGCAACCAGTTCCCTGTCTTCGGGAAGCTGTAACAGAGATTCCACCGCGCTCTGGTCAAAAAGACCGAGGATCACGGAACCAAGCCCCTGTTCGTATGCCGCAAGGCAGAGGCTCTGGGATGCGATACCGGCATCATACATCTGCCAGCCGTCGCCGCGGGGAGTGCTAAAAGAACCGTCGCGCTCAAAACCGCTGCGGTTTTTGATGATGGTGACAGCCATCAGTACGGGAGCTGCCGCAATGATGTCGCCGTTAGGGGGATACAAGGTGGTGCACTCTCTGGCTATCTTTTCCTTTAACGCCCCCTCTACGGCAATATAGCGGGTGATCTGTGTGTGCTTCCAGCTCGGGGAGTAGGAAGCGGTCTCGACGATCCCTGCTAAAAGCTCGTGGGAAACGGCATCTGCCTTGAATTTGCGTATGCTTCTGCGCCCTACAATACATTCTTTAGCGGTCATGCAGCGTCCTCCTTATCATGTGGTGTGTTTCCTGTCTGTTTCCTATATTTTGTATATCATAGCACAAAGAAAAGGGGGACGCAAGTGGGATAAAAGGACGAGATCCAAGGTGAAGATTGTGAAATAAGGGGGAATGTGGTACACTAAACGTAAAGTGAAAAGAAGATATGTGATTCTAAAAAGAGGAGAAAAAAGCATGGAAGAAAACAGAGAGGAAATGCGGGATATAGAGGAAAAGGAAGATGTGCGGGAGTACGTGGAGCGCAAGCGGTGGCTGTTTTTCGGTCTGCCCTTTACCTTTACGAAGTATACGGTGAACGAGCGGGTGATTACGATTAATTCGGGTTTGCTCAATACGACAGAAAACGACTGTTATTTATATAAGGTGCAGGACGTGGAGTTAAAGACCAGTCTGGCGGAGCGTATTTTCGGTCTGGGCACGGTGGCGTGCTACACGGGGGACAATACGCACCCGCAGCTGTACCTTACACATATCAAGCACGCGAAAGAGGTCAAGGATTACATTCTGCACGCTTCTGAGGTGGCGCGGAGAAAGAGACGCACGCTGAATACTTTGAATATCGATGCGGATGATATCGACATGGATGCCGATTGAATGAGGGCGTCTGGCAGCCGTCTGGTGTGCTGGAAGACCTATGGGTTTCCGCCGGCAGTCCTATTTTGGAGCCGGGCGCAGGGAGGGATCGGTTTCCCTGAGAAGCCGCTCAAAGAGGAGCCCGGTGACAAACCAGACAGGGGCGAAGTCGAGACGGATCACCTTTGCCAGATTCCAGCGGGAGCGCTCGTAGTTCCACGGACAGAGTTCCCGGCGGTTTAACCATATGCCGGTGAGAAACTCCCCGGTGAAGATCAGCCCGGTGTAAGTCAGTCCCCGAAACAGCAGGGAACGGTTTTTCAGCAGTCGGCAGACGGGTGCGAGGAAAGCCGCAAGACCATAGATGGGAAACATCCAGATGGAAGTTGCGCCGGGCAGCGTCATGTCCCGTCTGCGGAAAGCGTGAAAGGCTGTGAAGGTGATTTCCAGAAACCACCCCAGCAGCCCACAGTGAATGAAGTTGTGCAAAAATTTTCTCATAGGGACAGTGTTGCCCATTCCCGGTGTGTTTATACATTCCGTAGAAGACTGCGGGGACGGGCGGCGCCATGCTTTCTCTGTGGGGCAGAATCTGGGAGAGAAGGGGAGAAGCCATGAACTACCGTGAAGCCATGCAGTATGTGGACGAGCTGCGTCCTCTTGGCAGCGTCATGGGTTTGGACACCATGCGCCGGCTGTGCGCCGCGCTGGGCGACCCGCAGGAGAGGCTGAAGTTTGTACATATCGCCGGCACCAACGGCAAGGGTTCCACCCTCGCCTATATTTCCACGATCATGCAGGAGGCGGGATACCGGGTCGGCAGATATATCTCGCCCACTGTGAAGGACTATCGGGAACGGTTTCAGGTGAACGGGCGGGAGATCACGCAGGCGGGGCTGTGCAAGTATCTGGAGCCGGTGAAAGCGGCGGCGGCGCGGATGGCGGCGGAAGGTGGTGCGCATCCCACGCTCTTTGAGGTGGAGACGGCGGTTGCCTTTTTATATTTTCTGGACAGGGAATGCGATCTGGTGGTGCTGGAGACAGGGCTTGGCGGTGCGCTGGACGCGACGAATGTGGTCAGTACGACACTGGCGGCAGTTTTTTCCTCCATCAGCATGGATCATATGGACATTCTCGGAGAGAGTCTGGAGGAGATCGCGCTGGCGAAGGCGGGCATTATAAAAAACAAGTGTTATGTTGTGTCGGTAAAACAGGACCCGGAAGTGATGAAAGTTCTGCGTCAGTCCGCCCTTATCAAAAAAGGGAAGTTTCTGACGGCGGATCTGTCGCGCGCAAAGCGGATCAGGTACGGCGTGGAGAAGCAGCGCTTTGATTATGACAAATACAAAGATCTGGAGATTTCCATGCCCGGGCAGTTCCAGATCGAAAATGCGGTTCTGGCGGTGGAGACGGTTCTCGCGCTTACAAGGTGCGGGTTTCGTGTGCCGGAGGAGAAACTTAGACAGGGGCTTGTGCAGACGAGATGGCACGGCAGGTTCGACGTGATTGCGAAGCGGCCGTTATTTATTGCGGACGGGGCGCACAACGAGGATGCCGCCAAAAAATTGGCGGAAAGTATCCGTTTTTATTTTACAAACAGGAAAATAATTTATATAATGGGAATGTTACAGGACAAAGAATATGACAAGGTGATTCGGCATACTTTTGAACTGGCGTCCCATATCATTACCGTAACGCCGCCCATTAAGGAGCGCGCTCTGCCGGCGCTTGAGCTGGCGCAGACGGCGCGGGAGTATCACAGAGCCGTGACTGCGGCGGACAGCGTGCAGGAGGCGGTGGAAATCGCGTATCTCCTGACAGGAAAAGATAAGGATGCCGTTATCGTTGCCTTCGGCTCTCTCTCCTATCTGGGAGAACTGATGGATATAGTCGGGCACAGAGATACGATCAGGAGAGACAGTCATGGTAGATCAGACAAAAATTAAAGAGGCGGTCAGACTGCTTTTAGAGGGCATCGGCGAGGATGTGGACAGAGAGGGTCTGCGGGAGACGCCGGACAGAATTGCCCGCATGTACGGGGAAATCTTTGCGGGGATGGAGGAGAATGCGGGAGAGCATCTGGCGAAGACGTTTGCCGTCGCGAGTAATGAGATCGTTCTCGTAAAAAATATCACCTTTTATTCTACTTGCGAACATCATCTCATGCCGTTTTACGGGAAGGCGCATATCGCCTATCTTCCGGACGGGAAGGTGGTGGGCTTGAGCAAGCTGGCGAGGACGGTGGAGGTTTACGCCAGAAGACCCCAGATTCAGGAGCAGATGACGATCCAGATCGTGGAAGCGGTTATGGAGCATTTAAAGCCGCAGGGGGCGATCGTCATGCTGGAGGCGGAGCACCTCTGTATGACCATGCGGGGGGTGGAGAAACCCGGCAGCAGAACGATGACGCTGGCGTCCAGAGGCTGCTTTCAGAAAGACCCGAAGTGGCAGGAACTGTTTTTCCGCATGATCGGGGAAGAAAAAGTGTATAATCAGGATTTAGCAAAGTAAAATCCTGTGGATAAGTAGTCATACAATAAAGAACACGGAGGGTAGGAAAATGAGGATAGGACAGAGGGATTTCAGAACAAAAGGACATGCTTATGTGATGGGAATACTCAACATAACACCCGATTCTTTTTCTGACGGAGGAAAATACAACGATCTGGATCAGGCATTATATCATGTAGAACAGATGATAACAGATGGTATGGATATCGTGGATGTGGGCGGGGAGTCCACAAGACCCGGTTACATGCAGATTTCTGTGCAGGAGGAGATCGACAGGGTGGCTCCGGTGATCGAGGCGATTAAATCCAGATTTAATGTACCGATTTCTCTGGACACTTACAAATCCGAGGTGGCGAAGGCGGGCATCGCCGCGGGTGTGGATATGATTAACGATATCTGGGGCTTAAAGTATGATGAAAACATGGCGCAGGTGATTGCGGAGTCCGGGCTGCCCTGCTGTCTGGCGCACAACAGAAAGGACATGAGATACAACAACCTGATCGAGGAAATGTTCTGGGATCTGGAAGCGTCCCTTGAGATTGCGAGCAGCAAGGGCATCGCTTTTGATAAGATCATTCTGGATCCGGGTATCGGCTACGGCAAGAGTTACGAGAACAATCTGGAAATTATTGATAACCTGCAGAAGTTCCACTCCCTCGGCTATCCGCTGCTTCTCGGCGCGAGCCGCAAGTCCGTGGTGGGCATGGGACTGGACCTTCCGGTGAACGAGCGCGTGGAAGGGACGCTGGTAACTACGGTATATGGCGTACAGCGCGGCGTTATGTTCGTGCGCGTACATGATGTGAAGGAGAATGCCCGCGCCGTCAAGATGACGGAGGCAATCCGCGATGGGTATAAAAACTGAAGCGGAAGCATATTAAATAACGCATGATATGATATTTCTTTATCCGTGCGGGAGAGGAGTCCATGATGGCGGATCAGATTATTGTGGAAGACTTGCAGATATACGCCTATCACGGGGTATATCAGCAGGAGAACGAAAAAGGGCAGAATTTCTTTGTCAGTGTGTTTCTGGACACGGATACCAGAGCGGCAGGCATGGCGGATGATCTGGGATTATCCACGAATTACGGCGTCGTGTGCCGGTTCCTGCACACCTTCCTCACGGAGCATACTTACAAGCTGATCGAGACGGCGGCGGAGAAAGCTTCGGAAGCGCTGCTTTTGCAGTTTCCCTATGTAAGGCAGGTCACCATGGAGGTAAAGAAGCCGGAGGCGCCGATCACGGTTCCCTTCGGTTCGGTTTCCGTGAAGATTACGAGAGGATGGCGGCGGGTCTACATCGCCTGCGGTTCTAATATCGGGGATAAAAGGGCGCACTTAAGCGCGGCTGTGGACGCGCTGCTGGCGGATAAAAGATGCAGGGTGCTGCGTGTCTCTGACTGGGTGGAGACGACACCCTACGGCGGCGTGGAGCAGGCGGATTATTTAAACGGCGCGCTGTCCATCGAGACGCTCTACACACCGGAGGAACTTCTGGAGGTACTGCAGGGGATCGAAAGGGCGGAGGCGAGAGAGCGGAAAGAGCGCTGGGGACCGCGGACGCTGGATCTGGATATTCTTCTCTACGAGGGAAGGGTGATGGACACAAAGAAACTGACGATTCCCCACCGGGATATGCAAAACCGTGACTTTGTACTGAAGCCGCTTTCGCAGATTGCCCCGTATGAGAGACACCCCGTATTCGACAAAGCGGTGGTGGAACTTCTCGCTGACGTGGAGCAAAACGGAGAAAAACACGTGTTATCAAATGAGTGAAAAGAGAGGGGCTGTCCTTGGTGGACAGCCCCTTTGCTGCAGCAGTTTTTTTATTCCTCGCTTTTCCCTTTCAGATTGTTGTTTTTCATTGCCGCTTCCCTCGCGGCGTCAAAGGTGGTCACATTGATGGGACCGTAAGTGTAAGTCTTGTATACCGGCGTGGACTCGTTGAAGGAGTTAAAGTACACATATTCTGAGGTGATATTGATGTTCTGGTACACGCCCTCGCGGACGATTTCCTGTGCGCTGCCGTCGGTCATCATCCGCTTAAGCGCCGGCGCGTCGGCGGAACTGACTTGATAGTAAATGTAATTGCCGTAGACGTTGAACATGTCAATGCGATCGTTCGTCAGCACTTCCACCACATTGTTGGACAGATTATAGCGGCACAGACGGTAGTTTTCCGCCACGTCCATATAGTAGACGTAACCGTCCTGCAAAATGGGATTCCAGATGTTTCCCTGCCAGACCACGGAGTCCCTGTCCGTGGCAACGTCGAGGGCGTGGAGATAGTGGTCCTCCGCCGCGCCGTTGTAATAGATTTTGCCGTTCACGTAGCAGTTGGGATTGATAATCGCTTCCGCCACAGTCTGTTTGTCTTTTTTGTCAATGCGCACTTTGTCGAGGGAAGTGCCGATCTGCTTGTCGTATTTTTCATAGTAAAGGTAGTTGCCGCAAAGCTGCATGCTGACGATATCGCAGCGGTCCAGACCGACCACGGATTTCCCTTTCAGATTGCTCCGGTAGATGCCTGCCATGCGGACGGCGCTGCCGATACCACCCGCCTCTGTGCCGCCGCTGACCTGCGCGTAGTAGAGATAGTTACCCGCAGCGTTGATGGAGGAGACGGCGCCCTCGTTGAACTTGACCAGATCCGTCTCGTCCGGATTCATGGAGTAGAGGGCGAAATTGTCGTAGGCGTTGGCGAAATACACCCGCCCGTCCATCTCGCAGAAATACCCGCCGTTGTTCAAGTTTCCGGGGGTGTTCCCGGTGGTAAATTCGTCGTTCATGGGAATACGGCTGCTCAGTATAACGAATAGTAACAGGATCAATAAAATAACTCCTGTTATCGCAAGAAACAGGATGTTTTTTTGCTTGGTTGTCATTGGATTCCCCTCCCCGAAAAACTCCATCGTAACACTACTATTATATCTGGAAAGCCGCTTGCTATCAAGAACAAATTGCGGTAAACTTACTATGAAAAGTTTCGGTTGGAAAGGACAGATAAAATGGATTTATTGGAACTGCGGAGCCAGCTTGACGTGATTGACGAGAAGATCGTGGCGCTTTACGAGGAGCGTATGGCAATTTCTGCCAAGGTGGCAGACTATAAGATTGAGACGGGAAAGAAAGTATTTGACAAAGTCAGGGAGGAAGAGAAGCTAAAGAAGGTGCGCTCCCTCACACACGACCCTTTTAACGCCCATGGCGTGCAGGAACTTTTTGAACAGATTATGTCCATGAGCAGGAAACTCCAGTATAAGAAACTGGTGGAGGCGGGGGCGCTGGGAAGGCTGCCCTTTATCGGGGTGGACAGGCTGGAGACGGAACAGGCGAGAGTGGTCTTTCAAGGGGCGGAAGGCGCTTACTCCCAGATGGCGATGTTCCGCTATTTCGGGGAACAGGTGAAGAGCTTCCACGTGGAGACATTCCGGGACGCCATGACGGCGATAGAGGAGGGAAGCGCGGATTTTGCAGTGCTGCCCATTGAAAATTCCACGGCGGGGATCGTCAGCGAGATCTATGATCTGCTGGTGGAGTTCGAGAACTATATTGTGGGGGAGCAGATTATCGAGATCGAGCACTGTCTGCTGGGGCTGCCGGGGACGGCGGTCTCACAGATTAAGACGGTGTATTCCCATCCCCAGTCGCTGATGCAGAGCGCCAGATATCTGAACGAGCATGAGGAGTGGCAGCAGGTCAGTCTGAAAAACAATGCCTTTGCCGCGCGCAAGGTGAGCGAGGAGGGGGACCAGACGCAGGCGGCAATCGCCAGCGAGCAGGCGGCGAAAGTTTACGGTCTGGATATTCTTAAGCGGGGGGTCAACCAGTCGGATACCAATTCCACAAGGTTTATCATCGTCACTAACCAGAAGATATTCAGAAAAGACGCGGGAAAGATCAGTATTTGTCTGGAGGTGCCCCATGAGAGCGGATCCCTCTACCATATGCTGTCCCACTTTATCTATAATAATCTGAACATGTCGAGGATTGAGAGCCGTCCCATTGAGGACCGGAACTGGGAGTACCGCTTCTTTATTGATTTTGACGGGAATTTTGCGGACGGCGCGGTGAAGAACGCGCTGAGAGGACTGCGGGATGAGGCGCGCAACCTGAGAATATTGGGGAACTACTAGCGGAGGAAATAACGATGAGGGAAGAGGAACTGATCATCTATAAGGAGTTTGCGGACGGGGATATCCTGCGGGATGTGGTCTGGCTGATGGAGCATTACCGCGCCGGGGACGGCAGGGCGAGACCGCTTTTTTACAGATGTATGCACAGGCTTTCTGAGCAGGCGGCGGATCACGGGTTTTACGGGAATCTCTGGCACTGTTATCTGACAAACCTTCTGGTGAACAATGAAAACAGCTACAGCTGCGCCTGCGAGATGCGGGGCGAGGTGGAGGGCAGCATCAACGAGCTGGTGCTACACGATATCGCGATTTTCAAGGAGTTTTTTGACTATGACTTTACGGAGATGATGGTGGTCTTAAAGGCGCCGGAGTTTGCCGTGGTTTTGAATTACGAGGGACCTTCCGCGGACAGTAAAATCTACAACAGGCGTATCCGCGACCGCATCTGCACGCTGGCGCAGCATTTTGTGGAGAATGAGAATGCGGCGGCTATGAAGGCGACGCTCACCCAGTTCTACCGGGAGTACGGCGTGGGTGATCTGGGACTGCACAAGGCTTTCCGCGTGGAGCACACGGAGACGGGCGCGCAGATTGTGCCGATACGCAATATCGCGCACGTATATCTGGATGATCTGGTGGGCTATGAGATTCCCAAGCAGAAACTATGTGAGAATACGGAGGCTTTCGTGGCGGGAAGGCGCGCCAACAACTGTCTGCTGTTCGGCGATGCGGGCACGGGGAAATCCTCCTGCGTAAAGGCGATTGCCAACGAATATTACGAGAAGGGACTGCGTATCATTGAACTGTACAAGCATCAGTTTCAGGATCTGAACGCAGTGATCGGACAGCTGAAAAACCGCAATTACAAGTTTATCATTTACATGGACGATCTCAGCTTCGAGGATTTCGAGGTGGAATACAAATACTTAAAGGCGCTGATCGAGGGCGGGCTGGAGAAAAAGCCGGCAAATGTGCTGATTTACGCGACCTCCAACAGGCGCCACCTGATCCGGGAGAATTACAGTGACAAGGCGGACAGGCGGGACGAGGACATGCACGCGGGGGACACGGTGCAGGAGAAACTGTCGCTTGTCTACCGCTTTGGCGTGACCATCTTTTTCGGGTCGCCGGATAAAAAACAGTTCCAGCAGATCGTAAAGACGCTGGCGGAGAGGAACGGGCTTAAGGTGCCGGAGGAGGAGCTGTTCCTTCTGGCGAATAAGTGGGAGCTTTCCCACGGCGGGCTTTCCGGCAGGACGGCGCAGCAGTTCATTGATTTCTTACTTGGTCAGACTGCGGGGTAAAAGCGAGAAGAAGGAGTTGCAGGAGGGGAAGATGAAAACATTTGCGGCGATAGACGTGGGTTCGTATGAACTCGGCATGAAAATATTTGAAATTTCATCAAAGAGCGGTCTGCGGGAGATTGACCACATCAGGCACAGGATCGATCTGGGGACGGACACTTTTGCCACGGGGAAGATCAGTTATGACCGGGTGGACGAGCTTTCCCGGGTGCTGCGGGACTACACCGATATTATGAAGGGCTACCGGGTGGACGATTACACCGCCTACGGCACCAGCGCCATCCGGGAGACGGAAAATACCATGATCGTTCTGGACCAGATCGCCCAGAGGACGGGCATCCGCATCGAGGTGTTAAGCAACTCGGAGCAGCGTTTCCTGAACTACAAGGCGATCGCTTCCAGAGGGCGTTTCAACAAGATCGTGGAGAAGGGAACCGCCATTGTGGATATCGGCGGCGGCAGTATCCAGATTTCCCTCTTCGACAAGGACACGCTGGTGACCACCCAGAATATGCGTCTGGGCGTTCTGCGGCTGCAGGACCAGCTGGGGCGGCTGAACATCAGCCCCAGACAGTACGAGGTGATTCTCGACGAGATGGTGAGTTCCCAGATACAGTTGTTTAAGAAGCTGTATCTGAAGGAAGGGCAGATCGAGAACATTATTGTGGTGGACGACTATATTTCCGCCATTGTGGGGAAGAACGTTCTGGGGCTGGAGGAGAGCAGCGTGGAAGTGCCCGCCGTGGAGTTGTTTCTGGAACGGATCCGCTCCAAGTCGAACCAGCAGGCGGCAAAGGCGCTGGATATGCCGGAGGAAAACATTCCGCTTCTCTTTATATCGGGTATTCTGATCAACCGGATCGCCAAGATGATGGGCGCCAATATGATCTGGGCGCCGGGGGTGACGCTCTGCGACGGCATGGCTTACGAGTACGCGGAAAAACATAAGATCATCAGGGAAGAGCATGATTTCGAGCAGGATATCATTGCCTGCGCACAGAACATAAGCAAGCGCTACATGGGCAGCAGGCGCAGGGGCGAGACGCTGGAAAAAATCGCCCTGACCATATTTGACAGCATGAGGAAGGTGCACGGTCTTGGGAAGCGGGAGCGGCTGCTTTTGCGGATCGCCACACTTCTGCACGACTGCGGCAAGTACATCAGCCTTGTGAATCTGGGCGAGTGCTCCTACAATATCATCATGTCCACGGAGATCATCGGGCTGTCCCATACAGAGCGGGAGATCGTGGCGAATGTGGTGAAGTACAACCACATGGATTTTGATTACTGGCAGGTGATGGGCGGAAATATTACGATCGACAGGGAGGCATATCTGACGATCGCCAAGCTGACCGCCATACTAAAGGTTGCAAACGGGCTTGACCGCAGCCATAAGCAGAAGTTTAAGGATGTAAAAGCGGTTTTAAAGGAGAGGGAACTTGTCATCACTGTGGATGAGTCGGTGGATATCACACTGGAAAAAGGGCTGTTTACAAAACGTTCCGACTTCTTTGAGGAAGTCTACAGCGTCCGCCCGGTGATCAGACAGCGCCACGAGAAATAAATAACATATGTAATAAAAAGGAGACCATGGGATATGGCACAGGGGAAAGTATTTGCGGATGAATCGTACTATACAAACAGGGAGCTGAGCTGGCTGCTTTTTAACGAGAGGGTGCTTTCGGAGGCGAGAGATAAACAGTTACCGCTGTTTGAACGGCTGAAATTCTTGAGTATCACGGCGTCCAATCTGGACGAGTTTTTCATGGTGCGGGTGGCGTCCCTCAAGGATATGGTGAACGCGGGTTATAAGAAGCGTGACATCGCGGGGATGACGGCGACGGAACAGCTTGTGCGGGTGAATGAAAAGACCCATCAGCTTGTGAACCAGCAGTACAACACGTACAACCGCTCCCTTCTGCCGCAGCTTGCGGCGAACGGGCTGCGCATCATTACGCACCATGAGGATCTGACCAGGGAGGAGGCGGCGTATGTGGACAGCTACTTTACAGACAGCGCCTACCCGGTGCTCACGCCCATGGCGGTGGATTCCTCAAGACCGTTTCCGCTGATCCGAAATAAGTCCCTGAATCTGGGAGCTTTGATGACGAAGAAAAACGGCGACGGGGAGATGGAGTTTGCCACGGTGCAGGTGCCAAGCGTCCTTTCCCGTCTGGTGGAGATTCCCTCGGAGGAGGGGAGGCGCCTGATACTTCTGGAGGAAGTGATCGAGCGCAACATACACAAGCTTTTCTTGAACTATGATATTGTCTGCACGTATCCTTTCCGTATCATGCGGAACGCCGATCTGACCATCGAGGAGGAGGAGGCGGAGGACCTTCTGCAGGAGATCGAGAAGCAGCTTAAAAAGAGACAGTGGGGACAGGTGATCCGTCTGGAGGTGGAGGAGGGTATCGACAGCCGTCTCCTCAGACTGATCCGGGAGGAGCTGGCGATCCCGAAGGAGGACATTTATGCCATCAGCGGGCCGCTGGACCTCACTTTTCTGATGAAACTGTACGGCGTGGAGGGCTTTGATCATCTGAAGGAACACAGTTACCTGCCGCCCCAGACGGTGCCGGAGCTGCCGGAGGACGCGGATGTGTTTGCGAAGATCAGGGAGGGCGATATCCTGATGCACCACCCGTACCAGAGCTTTGAGCCGGTGGTGCGGTTTATCAGACAGGCGGCAAGGGACCCGGAGGTTCTGGCGATCAAGCAGACCCTTTACCGTGTCAGCGGCAATTCCCCCATCATAGCGGCTCTGGAGCAGGCGGCGGAAAACGGCAAACAGGTTTCCGTGCTCGTGGAGTTAAAGGCGAGGTTTGACGAGGAGAACAACATCGTCTGGGCGAGAAAGCTGGAGAAAGCGGGCTGCCATGTCATTTACGGGCTGGTCGGGCTTAAGACCCACAGTAAAATAACACTTGTTGTCAGAAGAGAGGAGAACGGCATACGCCGCTATGTCCATCTCGGCACGGGCAACTACAATGATTCCACGGCGAAGCTTTACACGGACGTCGGCTATTTCACCTGTTCGGAGATGATCGGGGAGGACGCGACGGCGGTCTTTAATATGCTCTCGGGGTACTCGGAGCCGAGGAGCTGGAACAGGCTTTCCCTTGCGCCCTACTGGCTGAAGGACAGATTTATTCATCTGATCGCCAGAGAGAAGGCACATGCCGAATCGGGGAGACCGGCAAGAATCATTGCCAAGATGAACGCGCTCTGCGACAAGGACGTGATCAAGGCGCTCTATGAGGCGAGCGCGGCGGGGGTGAAGATTGACCTGATTATCCGCGGCATCTGCTGTCTGCGCGTGGGGATAGAGGGCGTCAGCGAGAACATCACGGTCCGCTCCCTTGTCGGAAACTTTCTGGAGCACGCGAGAATCTTCTACTTTGAAAACGACGGCAAGCCGGAATATTACTGCGCCAGCGCGGACTGGATGCCGAGGAACTTAGAGCGCAGGGTGGAGATTCTCTTCCCCATCGAAAAGCCGGCGCTGCAGGAGAAACTGAAAAATATTCTGGACTGCCAGCTCAGGGATTCGGTGAAGGCGCAGGTGCTGCAGCCCGACGGCACTTACGTGAAGGTGGATAAGCGCGGGAAGGAAGTGTTCAACGCCCAGCTTACGTTCTGCAAAGAGGCGAAGGCGGCGGCGAAGGAGAAGGCGGGAACCGTGCACAAGAGGGTGTTTATCCCGAAGATGCACCACGACCAAAGTGAGAAGACGGAAAGGAATGAAGGGAAATGAAGATATATCTTGCCTCGGCGTCGCCGCGGCGGAAGGAGCTTATGAAGCAGGTGGGCATTTCCTTTAAGGTGGTGCCGAGCACGGTGGAGGAGAAGATCACGAAGGAGGCGCCGGGCGAAGTGGTGGAGGAGCTGTCTTACCAGAAGGCGGTGGACGTCTGCGGGAAACTTGCCGCGGAGGGAAAAGAGGACTTTGTCGTGATCGGCGCGGACACGGTGGTGAGCGCGTGGGGAAAAATCCTCGGCAAACCTGCGGACAAGGCGGATGCGGCGCGCATGTTAAAGGATCTGCAGGGCGGCAGCCATCAGGTTTATACGGGTGTCACTCTGGCGTGGAAGTATAAAGATATGCAGCCGATGTACGCCACCTTTTCCGAGTGTACGGATGTGACCATGTATGCCATGACCGACGAGGAGATACAGAGGTATGTGGACAGCGGGGAGCCGATGGACAAGGCGGGCGCGTATGCGATTCAGGGTCTTTGCGCCGCGCATATTCAGGGGATCTGCGGAGATTATAACAATGTGGTGGGACTGCCTGTCGGGCGGCTCTGTCAGGAACTCAAGAGGCGGGGACTGCTCTGAAACGCCTGTCTGCGCCGGATGACGGGAAATGTTATGTAAACTACAAGAGATAGGGAGGGATCGTTTGTGTTTGACGAGAAAGTAGTACAGTGTTTTTTGGAGAACCAGTTACAGCTCTATCCTGAGAAGGTAGCGGAGACCTACGAGGAGGCGGAGAACTTCTTGGAAGAGTGTATGGCGGTTGTGGTGGATTCCGTCAGGGAAGTGTGGGAGTTTTTCGAGGAGGAAGGCGTCGATATGGAGGGCGCCGACGAGGAAGGGATTCTGGAAGCGGACGAGGTGTTTGAGGTCGGGGACGGAAGATATCTTATCATTGAAGGTTAATTTAACAGTTTCCGCATCATATCCGCCAGCCCATTCTGGTCGTTGTCAAGATCTGTGACAACATCGGCGTGGGCTTTCACTTTGTCCGTGGCGTTTTTCATGGCGATGCCGCAGCCCGCCGCATCCAGCATGGAGATGTCGTTTTCCGCATCTCCGGCGGCAAAGGAGTCAGAGACGGGAATGCCCAGATAATCGCAGAGAAAGAGAAGGGAACTGCCTTTGCCCGCGTTCCAGCCATAGAGCTCCAGATAGATGTTGCTGGAATAGATGGTGCGGATACGACCTTCTGCCCAGTCTGCAATTTTCTTGCGGAAAGTCTCCAGTTTCTCATAGTTATGTAAGCTAATTGCAAGCATTTTGCACGGTTCTTCCGTGAGAGCATCGCGAAGATTTTCAGAGACCACAAGAGGCAGATGTATTTTTCTGCGATAGTAACGGACTTCCTCGTCATCCGCAGGGGAAATGATGGCGTCGTCCACATCACTGTCGCGGTAAGTCTGGATATGGAGGGACAGCTCCTTCGCCTGTTCCTGCAGATAGGAGATGTAGGGGAGAGGAAGCCCGAATTTACGGATGGTGCGCTGTTTGTCGCAGTCGTAGACACGGCAGCCGTTGGACGCGCTTAAAAAGATGCCGGGCTGATGTAACCCCGCCAGTTCTTTCACTTCCATGACGCTCATAAGCGGTCTGCCGGAGGAGAGCACCAGACGGTTCCCTGCCGCCAGAAATTCGTCCAGAAACGCTTTGGTCTCCGGGGAAACCTGACTCTGGTTATTTAAAAGGGTATCGTCCAAATCCGTAAATAAAATTTTCATAGGATGTCCTCTTTTCGTCACATGTGTTGCCTGTACTGTGGGAAATCTAGTTCCTTCCGGGTAGAGCCGCCTTGATTTTCAAAAGCGCTTCTTCGGGGACAAACAGCCTGCCGTAGCCGCAGCCGAGATCCAGCCCGGGCTTGTTCGCACCGTGGAAATCGGAGCCGCCGCTTACGAGCAGGTCATATTTTTCGGCAAGCCTCTGCATATCCCGCACATCCTGATTGCTGTAAGTGCTGTAGAAAACTTCGATCCCCATAAGCCCGTCCTCTTTCAGGAAGGAGACCAGCGTTTCCAGCCTGTCGTTTCCCATGTGATAGAGGGGAGGGTGCGCCAGAATGGGGACGCCGCCCGCCTGCAGGATCAGCTCTACTGTCTGGGAGGGCGTTACCTTCTCCCGCGGCACAAAGTATTTCGTGTGGTCGCCCAGATATCTTGCGAACGCGTCCTGTCTGCTTTTCACATACCCGTGTTCCAGCAGGTAGGAGGCGTAGTGTGCTCTGGTGATCACCGCACCCGGGTACATGGCAAGCAGCCTTTCGTAGGTGATATCGATGCCTGCGCCCTGCAGGTTTTCACACATTTTCCTGTTGCGGTTTGTGCGTGAGTCCACAAAGCCGCCAAGCGCGCTCTGAAATGCTTTTTCTTTATGCGAAATGTAAAGTCCTACAATGTGTACATCCTGCTTCTGGTATTTGGTTGAAAACTCGATTCCCGGAATCACTTCCACGGAGGGAAGACCGCGCTCTTCCAGAGCCGCCGCGTGTGCCAACGCCTCGTCAAGCCCTTCTATGCTGTCGTGATCCGTGATTGCCACGGCGGCAAGGTTTTTCTCTGTGGCATAATCCACCAGTTCCGTGGGCGTGTAACTGCCGTCCGATTTGCAGGTGTGGGTGTGCAGGTCAATTGCTCTCATGTTTAGTCGTCTTCTTCCTGACTGGCGGTACTCGTGTAAACGGTACGCTTTCTCGCCATTTCATCGCTTTCGAGATACTCGTCGTAGGTGGTGATCTTGTCGATCAGGGTGCCGTCTGGCAGGATTTCCATAATGCGGTTTGCCGTGGTCTGCACTACCTGATGGTCGTGGCAGGAGAAGATCTCCACGCCCTTGAATTTCTTCATGCCCTCGTTTAAGGCGGTGATCGCCTCCATGTCGAGATGGTTCGTCGGCTCGTCAAAGAGCAGGCAGTTTGCGCCGCTGATCATCATTTTAGAGAGGAGACAGCGCACCTTCTCGCCGCCAGAGAGCACTTTCACCTTTTTCACGCCGTCCTCGCCGGCAAAGAGCATACGCCCGAGGAAACCGCGCACATAGGTCACATCCTTCACAGGAGAGTAACCCATGAGCCAGTCGGTGATGGTGTAGTCGTTGTCAAACTCCGCCGTGTTGTCCTTCGGGAAATACGCCTGAGAGGTGGTAACGCCCCATTTGTACGTGCCCTCGTCCGGTTCCATCTCGCCCATCAGAATCTGTAAAAGGGTGGTTTTTGCCAGCTCGTTGCCGCCCACAAGCGCAATCTTGTCGTCGTGTCCCACGATGAAGGAAATATTGTCCAGCACCTTTTCGCCGTTGATGCTTTTGCTTAACCCTTCCACAGTGAGCACTTCGTTGCCGATCTCGCGCTCGGGACGGAAGTCGATGTAAGGGTATTTGCGGCTGGAAGGACGGATGTCGTCCAACTCGATTTTTTCAAGGGCGCGCTTTCTGGAAGTCGCCTGTTTGGATTTGCTTGCGTTGGCGGAGAAGCGGGAAATAAATTCCTGCAGCTCCTTGATCTGTTCCTCTTTCTTTTTGTTTGCCTCCTTGCGCTGCTTGATGATCAGCTGGCTGGACTCGTACCAGAAATCGTAGTTGCCCGCGTAGAGCTGGATTTTGCCGTAGTCGATATCCGCCGTGTGGGTGCAGACTTTATTGAGGAAGTAGCGGTCGTGGGAGACCACGATCACCGTGTTTTCAAAGTTAATCAGAAACTCTTCCAGCCATGCGATGGCGTCTAAGTCCAGATGGTTGGTAGGCTCGTCCAGAAGCAGGATATCGGGGTTGCCGAAAAGCGCTTTGGCAAGGAGCACCTTGACTTTTTCGTTGCCGTTTAAGTCCGCCATCTGGCTGTAGTGCAGCTCCGTCCCGACACCGAGACCGTTTAAGAGCATGGCGGCGTTACTCTCCGCGTCCCAGCCGTCCATCTCCGCAAACTCCGCCTCCAGCTCGCTGGCGCGGATGCCGTCCTCGTCGGAGAAATCTTCCTTGGCGTAAATCGCGTCCTTCTCCTTCATAATCTGGTAGAGACGCTCGTTGCCCATGATGACCGTGTCCATCACCGAGTAAGCGTCGTACTTAAAGTGGTCCTGCTCCAGAACCGAGAGACGCTGACCGGGCGTGATTGACACGTCGCCGTTGGTGGTTTCCAAAACGCCCGAAAGGATTTTTAAGAAGGTGGACTTTCCCGCGCCGTTGGCGCCGATCAGCCCGTAGCAGTTGCCTTCGGTGAACTTGATGTTTACGTCCTCAAAGAGGGCCTTTTTTCCTACACGTAAGGTTACGTTGTTTGCCTGTATCATGTTACATCCTCATGTTTTCTGTATTTTTGCTTGTTTTGGTTACTCATATCATTATACACAAAGAGCAGGTTTTTGCAATGAAAATCGGGGAATACATACATTTTATGGAATGGGAAGAATTTTTGAAACTTTTTGCCCTTCTGATTCGTATTACTTATATATAGAAGAAACGGCAACAGGCAGTATCGTGTATGCGGCAGGGCAATCCTGCGGACAAAGAGAGGGCGGGTTCCATGAACGGATTTTTATTTACGCCGATGACGCGGTTTTACGCGGAGGCATTGCAGTATATGAAAAACGCGGGCGACAAAACAGCGGGAAAGGCAGATGGAGGCGCGGCGGGCGGCATGGGAGACACTGTGGACGAAGCCGGTGTGGCGGGGAGCTTTGCGGGGACAGTGCAGGAGAAAATTGCGCAGAAGGAGCAGGGCGTGCTTCCCGGTCCGTTAAGGCAGCAGGATCCATTCCCCGATTCAGCGGGGCAGACGGCGGGGGCTGCCTCCCTTGCGGGGGAACGCAGCGAGCAGGCTGTGAAAGCCATGTCCATGGATCAGTACAAGATGTATATTTACCAGAAAATATCGGCGCTTCCCACAAGCGCGACCCAGAAGTGGGATGCGGTGTCCGTCAATATTTCAGAGGAGGGCTTTGCGGCGATGAAGGCGGATCCCGCCTACGAAAAGTGGGTGCTCGATACGCTGCGGCAGGATTTCGCCTTCTACAATCCGTGGAGCGCCTATGCGGGCGGCACCTACCGGGTGCACTACTTTGGCGCCACGAAGGAGGAGTACCGGGGAGAGAGTTTCCAGATGGGATTTCGTAACGGCGGAAAACACACGGATTCCTCCAAGAAAAAGAAACAGAAGAGTTTCTGGGAAAAGAGAGCCGAGCGACACAAGATGTATATGGATCTCGCCACAAAAGCGTGGTACAAACAGGAGAATGAGCGGGAGTACCAGCAGAAGATTGCGTTTGGCAGAAAAGACGTGAGCAGCGCCCTTTTAAGGCAGCAGGCGCTGGAACGCGCCACAGGGGAAAAGGTGGAGTTAGGAGTAAACCCCGACGTGCTTTCCGAGGCGGCAACGGAGCTGGCACAGAATTACGTGTTCTTCAAGATACCGAGCGCGCTGACCAACCCGAAGCCGAAACCAGTGAAGTAATCTAGGGCAGCATCACCGTGAATACGCTGCCGCCGCCCTGACGGTCGGCGACGCTGATGGCGCCGTGGTGGAGCCTGACAATTTCAGAGGCGATAGAGAGACCCAGCCCGAAGTGCCCTTTGGCGCTTCGGGATTTTTCGGCGCGGTAAAAGCGGTCGAAAATCTTTTTCCGATCCTCGGGAGGAATGCCTACGCCGGTGTCGGAGACGGTCAGATAAAAGCGGTTCTTTTTGTGGGAGAGCGCAAGGTCGATGCGTCCGCCCTCCGGTGTGTAGCTGATGGCATTGTGAAGCAGGATGGAGAGAAGCTGGACGATGCGGTCGGTGTCCGCGGTGCAAAGCGGCAGGGACTCTTCCGGCAGCGAAATGGTAAGGGACAGCTTCTTTTCGGCGGCAAGCGGTTCAAAAGCCTCGTAAGTGTTAATCAGCAATGTGTCCAGTTCCAAGGGCGCCGGGCGGCAGGTGAAGCGCTGGGAGTCGGATGCGCTCAGGGTAAGCATGTCATTGACTAAAGAGGTCAAAATATCGCCCTCCTGTCTGATCGTGTCGAGAAAGCGGGACTGTTTTTCCGCGTCCGCGTCCCGGCAGCACTCGGCGGCGGAGAGGATCACGGCGAGGGGCGTGCGCAGCTCATGGGATGCCGCCGCCACAAATTCCGTCTGTTTTTTGCGGCTTTCGATGACAGGCTGCAGCAGTTTCCCGGTGAAAAAGAAGGAAAAGAGGGATAATAAGAGGACGGCGGCAATATCGATCAGCAGAAAACGCAGTCTCTGTCTGGTGATCTGTTCCCGGAGAAAATCGAGAGGGGAGAGCACCAGAAGCTGTAAAGAGGACGTGCCCCGGTTCAGCTCGATGACGCTGATGTAGTATTCGTGCTTCCCGCCTGTGGGGTTAAATGGAAATTCAGAGTGGATGCACGTGCTGAAGAGACTGTCCTGTTCTACGGCAGACATATGGGAAGAGGAATACTCCCTGTGGTAGATTTCCAGACATTCATCCAGCAGACTGCGGATTTCAGAGGATTCCGACAGGCTGGTCAGACGGTTGTAGAGAAAAGGGATGCCGTTGTCGAGGGCATAAAAAGTGTAACCGCCGCGCGCTTCCATTTTGGAGAGCCATTCCATGGAGATGACGGACTGCTGTTCCAAGCTGGTGGCGATGGTATTGATATCGTTCTGGAAAGAACGGAACTGGTTTTCGTACAGCTCTTTTTCTGAGAGATACAGATAGAGCAGGGACATCACGATCAGGATCGCGGCGGTGATGCCGGCGCAGAGCGCCGTTAAATACAGGCGTACTTTTTGGAACATATTTTCTCCTCATCTATAAGCGGACTCTATGAGGGCTCTGTCAGAGTGTAGCCAACGCCCCGGACTGTCTTAAGGTTCAGCCGGCTGCCAACCGTTTTCAATCTTCTGCGAAGAAAATGGATATAGTTGTCAAGATTTCCTTCTTCCACGTCACTGTCGGGTCCCCATACTTTTAAGAGAAGATGGTTTCTGGAAAGGGTGGCGCCGCCGTTCTTTAAGAAAGCTTCCAGAAGCGTCGCCTCCCGTTTCGACAGCGTACAGTTTCCAGCAGGTCCTGTGAGCCGGTTTTCCGCAGGCAGCCAGACGATATCCGAGAAGGTGCGGGTTTCCTCGTCCACCAGATGGCGCGGTCTTCTCGACACACAGCGGATTCTCGCCAGAAGTTCTTCCAGCGCGAAGGGCTTTACCAGATAGTCGTCCGCGCCCAGATCAAGCCCTTCCACTTTATCGGAGAGGGTGCCCAGAGCGGTAATCAGGATCACGGGTGTGGAGATGCCCTTTTCCCGCAGTGAGGCGAGCACGTCCGTACCTTCCATACAGGGCAGCATACGGTCTAACAGAATAATATCGTAGATATTTTGTTCCCCGTAGAAGAGTGCGTCCTCCCCGTCAAAACAGGCATCCACGATAAATCCCCCCTGCGTCAGTCCGTAAACAAGCGTCTCATTCAGTTTTTCGTCATCTTCAGCAAGCAGTATCCGCATGAATTTTACCACCTTTTAAATATATTGTATCATATTAATCTTTAAAAAATCTCTAAGCTCTTTTCTTTTTTTATATAAAATTGTATAATCTAATCTGGGAGGAGAGACAGTGAAACCAGAGAGAGAAAATGCGGAATTGACGATCAGCTTTAATGAGCAGACGCTGCCTATTATCGAGCAGATCTCTGAGGGAATGCCGGGTGGTTTTTTTATTTACCACGCGGACGGGGACGAGGAGCTGATTTATATAAACGGCGCCATGCTTCGTATCTTTGGCTGCGATACGCTGGAGGAGTTCAAGGCGCTGACGGGTTACACCTTTAAAGGGCTTGTCCACCCGGAGGATATCGACGAGGTGGAAAAGAGCATCGGGACACAGATCGCGCACAGCGGCGAGAATCTTGACTATGTGGAATACCGGATTATCCGTAAGGACGGCACGGTGCGCTGGGTGGAGGATTACGGACACTTTGTGCATACCGACACTTACGGTGATCTTTTTTATGTTTTTATAGAGGATGCCACAGAGCGGATGCAGAGGCGGCTTTCGGAACTTGAGCGCGTGAACGAGGCGCTCTATACGGCGCATCTGCGGGAGGACTATTTTAAGAGGGCGCTTCTCTACAATGCGGTTTCGTTTGTGGAAGTGAATCTGACGAGGGACGAGTTTATCTCGGCGTCCGTACTGAGCGAGGAGGGGAAGGTGAAGAACCTTTTCACCTATATGGGGATCACCCCCTTTGAAAAGTATTCCGATTTCACCCGGTTCTGGGCGGATTTTACGGAGGCGGGGGAACTGGAAGAGTACAGACGCTTCTTCAATACAGAAAGGCTGATCCGCTGCTATGAAAACGGGGAGCGGGAGCAGACTTACGACAGCTGGGTGACAGATATGTACGGCAGGCAGCGGCTTTCCCACTATCTGTTCTTTCTGGACAAGAACGAGCACACGGGGGACGTGATCGCGCTCTCTGTGTCGAAGGACATTACGGAGGTGGTGGAGCGGCAGTCGCTTTTGAAGTCTGCGCTCCGGCAGGCGGAGACAGAGCGTCTTGCGAGAAACACCTTTTTTGCCAATATGTCCCACGATATCAGAACGCCGTTAAACGCCATTATCGGCTATGCGGAGCTTTTAAAGGGCTGTGTCGGGGATCCGGGAAAAGTGGGGGAATGCATAGAGAAAATCCACCTCTCGGGAGAGGAGCTTCTGGCGGTGTTTGAGGAGTTCCTGAAAGATAATCTGAATGAACCGGCGCGGGCGGAGCTGACGGAGAGGGAATACCATTTGGGAGAGCTGCTTCGTGAGGTGGAGAAGAGCGCGGAAAGACCGATCAGGGCGAAGCACATCCATTTCCGGCTGGACAAGTCGCGGATCAGCCATTTGTCCGTGGAGGTTGATTACATAAGGCTGCGGGAAATATTAAACCAGCTTCTGGACAATGCTATCAAGTATACGCAGTCGGAGGGGGAAGTGAGCCTGACAGTGACGGAGAGCGCCAGCGACAGCAAAGGGCGGGGCATGTACCGCTTTGTCATTGAGGATAACGGCTGCGGGATTCCCGAGGATCAGCTGGAGGAGATCTTCCATCCGGCGAGGCAGAACGCGGTCTATAACGGGATGCCCGGCGCGGGGCTTGCGGTGGTGAGAAGCTACGCCGAGACCATGGGCGGCAGCATCAGCGTGAAGAGCACTGTGGGAGAGGGAAGCGTCTTTACGGTGAGCCTTCCCCTCAGATACCCGGTGAGCGCGTCCTTTATGGAACACGAGAGCACGGCAGCCGACGCGCATGGGTCTGACGAGGGAAAGAAACGGATACTTCTCGTCGAGGATAACAGCATCAACCGGGAGATCGAGGAGGAACTTCTCAAAAACCTTGGTTATCTGGTGGAGACGGCGTGCGACGGCGTGAGCGCCTATGAGGTTCTCAGAAATTCCTGCCCGGGGGAATACGCGATGGTGCTGATGGATATACAGATGCCCGGCATGGACGGCTACGAGACGGCACAGGCAATCCGCAGGCTGGAGAACGAGGCGCTTTCCAGAATACCGATTATCGCCCTTTCTTCCGACGCCATGGAAGGAGACCGGGAGCGGTCCCTTAAGGCGGGGATGAATGAGCATTTTACAAAGCCCATAGATATTGAGGCTCTGCAGGAACTGATCGACAGGATTCTGGAAGAGTGAGGACGGGAATAGGAGCTTGCAAAATTGTTTTTAAAATAGAGAGGAAAGTTTAAGATGCGTGGTAAGAAAGTATTACATTTGTTCATATTTTCCATTCCGTTGGTACTGATTGTGTTTCTTCTGTTTAATTTATATACGACGCAGAATCAGGAGAGAATAACGGTGCAGAATAAAAATTACGCGGAGGATTCGATGCGTCAGAAGGCAAAACAGGTTCTGGGCGAACTGGATAGCGGGGTGCGCATTATCAACGCCTATGCCTATTTCTTTAACGATTCCCTGACGGATAATACGATTCCGGCGCAGACACTTGCGGAAATGGAGAGAAATTCCGTGTTTGACACGATCCGGTTTACGGATGCGGAGGGGGTTACCCATTTATCCGACGGCAGGACCGTAAATTCTTCCGACCGGGATTATTATATGCGCGGGATGAATGGTGAGAGCGGTATTTCTGTCATATTTGACGAGCGTCTGACTGACGAGGAGACGAGGCTTGTCTTTTTCGCGCCGGTGCGGATGGACGGAGAGATTGTCGGTATTGTGCGGGGATCCTATCTGGCGGAGCAGTATATGAAGGAAATTCTCTATACCACCTATTTTGGGGAGACTTCGTTCACATGGCTGTGTTTGCCAAACGGCAGGGTAATAGCCAGCTCGGATGACCAGGAATACGGGGAAGAAAATCTGATTGATGTGCTGCAGGGTTCCAATATAATCGGACAGGAAACGGCACGATTGGCAAAATCTGTTTTTGAAAACGGAGGCGAAGGCGCTTTTATCTGCGAGGAGAACAGCAGGGCGGATAATTTGTGCGTGACACGTCTTCCTGACCGGGACTATGTTTTGGTACAGCTTTTCCCGCCCAATGTGACCCAGAATATGATCAAGGGTGCGAATGCGGCAGGCGTCCGGCTGGAGACTTCGCTGCTCATTCTCTTTGTGATCTATTTTGCTTTTACAGTTTTGCGGGCGACAAAAGAGAGGAAAAAACTGGAGGCGGAAAACAGCCAGTTCAATTACGTGCTGCAGGGGCTGAATACGCTCTTTTCCTCAAGATATCTGACAGTAGATCTGGAGACCGGGGTATACGCCTATATGGCGGACGTAAATCTGCAGGACAGCCAGTTGGTGAGAGAGGGAGATTACGTCAATGTGCTTGACAACCACAGCAAGGAGATTATCGGGGAGGAAGCGCAGGAAGATTTCCGGCAGACATTAAAGGTGGACTCTATTATAGGGAATCTCGACGGGCAGAACACCTTTACCTATGAATGTCATGTGATGCGTGACGGAAAAGAGGAGTGGGAGCAGCTCATTACGGTATGTCTGGAACGGCATGAGGGAAAGGCGAGCAAAATTCTTTATGTCCGTCAGAATATAACCGAGATGAAGCAGCGGGATCTGAAACGGAAAGAAGAGATGAACGTGATGAACCGCAAAGAGCGGCAGTACAGAATCGCGATCACCTCAAATGCGTTCAGCACGTATGAACTGAATCTGACCAGAAATCTGATCGAACAGGACGTGATCAGCACAAGAAACGGCCAGAAGATTTCTCTTCTCGAAAAGATTGGTCTGCAGACGCCGTGCAGTGCGTCGGAGTGCTTTGAAAAATGGGGGCAGTTTGTCTTACCGGAGTCCGTGGAAGAGTATAAAAACATTCTGGATATCGACTATCTGAAAAGCTGCTTCGAGCAGGGAGAAGCGGAAGTGGATGTGGATTACTGGAGCAGGACGGAGGACGAGAACGGCAGGATGTGCGTGCGCCAGTCCTTCATTATGACGAGGGACGATATAACGGATGATCTGATCGCCATGGTGGTATCCAAGGATATCACGGATCAGGTAATCAAGCAGAAGGAGCAGACAGAGGCGCTGCAGGATGCGCTGATGCATGCAAGACAGGCGAATGAGGCGAAGACCACGTTCCTCTCTAACATGAGCCACGATATCCGTACCCCGATGAATGCTATTATCGGGTTCGCCACGATCGCGGCGAGCCGTATCGACAATAAGGATCAGGTCAGAGAATGCCTGCAGAAGGTGCTCTCATCGAGCAACCACCTGCTGAGCCTGATCAACGATATCCTTGATATGAGCCGCATTGAGAGCGGTAAGATGCAGATCCATGAGCAGGAGTGCAATATTTCCGAGCTGATGCACAATCTGGTCAACATCATCCAGCCGCAGGTGAAGGCGAAACAGCTTGAACTTTTCATCGATACCTTTGAGGTGGTGAACGAGGATGTCATTACCGATCCGCTTAAGCTGAACCAGATTTTCATAAATCTGATGAGCAATGCGGTTAAGTATACGCCTGCCGGAGGCATGATCACTTTCCGGATTATGCAGCATACCACATTCAAGCATGGGTATGGCGATTATGTATTCATTATCAAGGACAACGGCATCGGCATGTCGGAGGAATTTGTGAAGCATGTCTTCGAGCCGTTTGAGAGAGAGACAACGACCACGAGAAGCGGTATTCAGGGTACGGGTCTGGGCATGGCTATCACCAAGAACATTGTGGAGATGATGAACGGTACGGTCACGGTTGAGAGCGAGGTCGGCAAGGGCAGTACCTTTACCGTGAATCTCACTTTGAAACTGCAGGATGTGGAGAAGAACGCGGAGCAGATCAGAGAACTGGAAGGGCTGCGCGCGCTGGTGGTGGATGACGATTTCAATGTCTGTGACAGTGTGAGCAAGATGTTAAAGACGATCGGTATGAGGTCGGAATGGACCACATCCGGCAGAGAGGCAGTATACCGTGCGAAGATTGCACGTGACGAGGGGGATTCCTACCACACTTACATTATCGACTGGCAGATGCCGGAGACGAGCGGTGTCGAGACGGCGAGAAAGATCCGCAACGCGGTGGGGGAAGAGTCTCCGATCATCATTCTGACGGCTTACGACTGGACGGATATCGAGGAGGAGGCGAAAGAAGCCGGCGTTACGGCGTTCTGCGCGAAACCGCTGTTCATGTCGGACTTAAAGTCCGCGCTTCTTGCGGCTAACAATATGGATCACAAGGCGGAGCAGGAGGAGGCTGTCTGGAAGACTACGGACTTCAGCGGAAAACGGGTTCTTCTCGTGGAGGATATTGAGCTGAACCGTGAGATTGCGGAAGTCATCCTGACAGAGAGCGGCTTTGAAGTGGAGTCCGCACCGGACGGAACGGACGCGGTGGATATGGTGAAGCGCTCGGAAGAAAACTATTACGACGTGATACTGATGGATGTGCAGATGCCGATTATGAACGGCTATGAGGCGACCAGAACGATCCGCTCCCTGCCCAGACAGGACGTCAGAACGCTTCCGATCATCGCCATGACGGCGAACGCACTGGAGGAAGATAAGGCGGCGGCATTGAAGAGCGGTATGAACGACCACATAGCGAAGCCGCTTGATATCGAGCTGTTTATTGAGGTGCTCGGCAAACATCTGAGGAAATAACTGAGAAATAGAATAGAGCACAGGAATGCAAAAAAAACTCTCTCGCTACGGGAGAGTTTTTTCGGTGCCGTTTTTTATAAAATGGAGTTATGTAAACCAATATATACAATCTATACCGCAAAAAGAGCAATCTGTACCATTAGACATAAAATGGAAAGATTTTGGCGTAAAATAGAGTCTGTAAAATTGACTGAAGAGAGGTGCAGAAGAAAATGACAAGGACAATGAAGGGCAGACTGACGATCAGCGTAATCTGTATTGTGGCGGCAAGCATTCTGCTCACCACACTGGGAATCGTTTTGATTGCGGGGCAGCGTATGATGGCGGAGCAGAAGGATATTTTACAGCTTTACGCAGATAAGTACGCGGAGGAGATTAATACATGGATTGAGAATGAAAAAATGCTGGCGAAAGGGACGGCGGACAGCATCGCAGCGGCAGGCAGTCTGGACACGGCGTTTCTGCAGTCGGTGGTGGATGTACACGCGAAGGGCAGGGACGAGCTGCTGAATCTGTACTGCGGCACGAAGGACAGCGCGTTTATCCAGTCCAACAGAGAGGCGGCGATACCGGAAGGTTACGATCCCGTACAGCGCGGCTGGTACCAGCAGGCGGACGCGGCGGGAGAAACCATTGTGACGGATCCCTACTGGGATGTAATTACGGGGCAGATGTGTACGACCATTGCATCACCTGTATACATAGACGGTACGCTTGCCGCCGTGATCGGATTGGATGTGACGCTCGGCACGGTGACGGATCTGACCGGAAGCATCAATTACGCGGAAGGGGCATACGGGTTCCTGTCGGACAGCAGCGGGCAGTATGTGGCGCATCGGAATAAAGAGTATGAGCCTTCCGAGGACGCAGCGGTGGCAGTAACGGACAGGATGCCGGCACTGAAGAGTCTGGTGGAGGGAAATGAGAAAACCATTATATCAGCAACGGACTACGACGGTACGGTGTGTTATTTTGCGGCATCCGGGATTCCGGGATGCAGTTGGAAACTCGGGGTCGTGTGTCCTACTTCCCATGTGTGGAGTTTGCTTGTGACAATGATTCTGGTGGCTGTGGTGACGGCGCTTGTGATCATTGCTCTTGTAGCGGTATTTATGGCTGGGCTGATCGGAAGGACACTTGCGCCTGTGCAGATGCTGAAGCAGTTCGCCTCCGGCGACTTTTCGGAGAATCCGGTGACGGAACAGGGCATTCCCGCGCAGTACAAGAATGAGACGCAGCAGATTCAGACGGCGACGGTCGAAGTCAGACAGCAGATACGGAGTATTATCTTAAGCACAAAGGATGAGGCGACATGTATCAATGACATTGCGGAGGGGACTTCCGCGAAGATGCATGTGCTTGGCGGCGATATTTCCTTTATTGCGGAGACTGCGGGGCAGGTGATGCAGCAGACAGCCGAGGCGAAGGCGCTGGCGGAGCAGATCAAGTGTACGGGAGAAGAACTTGGCAGGGCAATTGAGAATGTGGCGGAGAGAGCGGGTGAAGCGGCGGACCAGTCCGGCGAAATCATGGAGCGCGCAGGAAGACAGTATGAAGAGTCAAGAAAATCGGCGGATGAGGCTGTGACGCTCTGCGGTACGACCATGGAGGAGCTCGGCGACGCCATCAGGGAGAGCCAGAAAGTGAAGGAGATTGACACGCTGACGGAAGAGATTCTCTCTATCAGCTCCCAGACAAACCTTCTGGCGCTGAACGCGTCCATAGAGGCGTCGAGAGCCGGAGAGGCGGGACGCGGTTTTGCGGTGGTGGCAAACGAGATCAGAGAGCTTGCCGACCACTCACGGAATGCGGTGGACAAAATCCGCAAGGTGACGGAAGACGTGGTGCACAGCGTGGAATTTCTCTCAAAAAGCGCGGAAAAACTGCTGACCTTTATGAATGAAAAGGTGATGAAGGACTATCGGGGTATGACGGAACTTGCCGGCATGTATGAGAAGGACGCGGCTTTTTACAATGGTATCTCCGGCGAGCTGGGCGCATCCTCGCAGGAGATGCGCGCGAATATGGCGGGTATCAGCGATTCCCTTGCGGTAATCGACGGGCTGGTAGGTGAGATTGCCGGGTCTATGAAAAGGATGGAGGAATCCGCCGTGACTTCCAACGAGAGTTCCAAGTCGGTGCTCATCCAGATGAAAGAGCTGTCGGGTTTGAGCGAGGAGCTGAAGGAGACGGTGGCGTCGTTTAAGGTGTGACGGGGATTCCCGGAATTTGAAAAAATTTAAAAATTGAGAATAGAGGAGTGCAAACAAGGGTCTGCAAAGTGTGAACGTTCACATTTTGCAGACCTATTTTTGCGCCCAAGGTAAAGAAAACCTTAAGAAATTTTAGAGATACTTTAGAGGAACGTCTGCTAAAATTGGGAAATAAAAAATGAGGGTTACATAAGAAAAGGAAACGGTGACCCGGAAAGGATGCAGCAGGATGAGGACAAAGGAGAAAAACTATATCATAATGGTAGAGTTTTCGCGACGAACAAAGGAAAGACGGATGGCGGCAGCGATCGGTCTGGCGGTGATTCTGGGGATGACAGGGTGTGCAGGAAAGGAGGGCGCGCAGGGGAAACCGCAGGAAAATATCTCGTCGGGGGTAGAGAATGACTCGGCGAAACAGGAGAGCACGGACGGCGGGACAGAGGATGAGCGGGAAGGGGAAAACGGCTCGGATGTACCAGAAACACAGGAAAGCGAGTGGGCAAGAGAGGAACCAGTTCCGGCACAGGGAAAGGAGAAGGAGGAGCCGCCAGAAAGCGGCGGCGAGACAGCAAGAGAGCCGGAAGAAGGGCAGGCAGTCATGGTACCGCAGGGGACAGAGCATCTTGGCGGGAAGGTGCAGGAGCCACTAGAAAGCGGCATGACGCTGGCGCAGACAACACTGGTAGATGAGGACGGCATGGTTACCCTGCTGGAGGTGGAGGATGCAAAGAAAATCCCGGTCAGATTCACGGAGGATACGGAGGTGGAGCATTGGACGATTCGGGGAGGCGGCGCCGGGATTGATATGCATGATGCAGCAGTTTCTGATCTGGAAGAAGGGATGGGCGTGGAGCTGGAAGGGTATTTTGACGGCGAGACCTTTGTGGCGGCGCGGGTGATAATAGAAGTATATGTTTAGATGCAGGGAAGCGTAAAAAAATTAGTTAATATTTTATGAAGGCAGCTTCAGAAAGATTTAAAGATTCTTAGAGATTCTTTAGAGAAAACTTTAGTATGATAAGGAGAGTGAATATTTATGGCATATGATCAGAAGAGGACAGGATTACAAAATAACGGCGGATGGAAAAAACAGATCGGAAGAAGAAACGAGATAAAAGCAGTTTGGACGATCCTATGTGTCTTGTTGTTGGTCACGGCAGTGGGATGCGGGAAAACAGAGGAACCGGTTTTGGTGGAACCTATTTTCGGGGATATGGAAGAGATGCCAAACGATACGGCAGAAGACGGGGATCATACGGAGTCTGATATGCATGAGGAAGATGAGGATGATTCGATAGGCGCCGGGGATGAAGCAGCGCAGGATGGTTTACCGGATCACACGGGCGAAGAGGAAAAGAACAACACGCAAAACGATATGGCGGACGAGGAAAGCGGTACAGATGCGCAGGCACAGTCGATGGGAAGCGTAGAACTGGATGGAAATGTGCTCAGCCTTAACGGAGACAGTTTCGTGGTCAGCAGGAATGAAACCTATACGGATGGAGAGGCGAGTGTTATGGTGGGCGCCGCACCGGGATATGAGGCAGAAGAGGACAGGATCACGGTGCATGTGAGTGAGGGCTGTGTCTGGGAGTTTCTGACGGTCAAGAACGGCGGCATCAATCCGGAGGACGTCTCTGCCAGAGAAGGTTCTTTTGGGGATTTGAAGGAAGGTATTTTTGTACATATGAACGGAAGCTGGCAGGACGACGGGAGTTTTCTCGCAGACAACATTGAGATGAGCATATTTGTGTAATTGATGTGAAATGTGGAGCGGAAAGGCAGTCCCGCGTATCTGAAATAGTAGTTTACATAACACAAATAGAAGTGGTTAAAATAGAGAAAGGAAGCATAGAAGCATGATGCATTTAGGGATAGACAGCGATAAGAACTTAAAAGGAAAAAATAAATATGGAAATGGAAAAAGAAAAAGACTGTTTGCGGTCTGCCTCGCGCTCGTAATGACAGCGGGGACGTTTGCGGGCTGTGGCGGCAGACCGGCGGCAGATGCGGACGAGACGGGGGTGCCGTCTGGGGACGAAACGGGAGCAAAGACGGATGGACAGAAGGGGGAGCAGGGGAACAGCGAAGGGAATTTGGACAATGAGTCGACGGCTATGGGCCGGTATGTGGAGACGGTGGTGGATATCTCGGAAAGTACCTCCCGCTCTTACAGCATTACGGCGCTTGCGGACGAACGTCTGGTTATTCTGGACGAGACGGCGGGACAGCTTATTTCCTCTGACGGCGGCGCAAGCTGGGAGGCGGTTCCGATTCCCGGCATTGACAATATGAAGACATTCGTGGAGAACAACTATATTTTCAGTATGGCGGCTGCGCCGGACGGGACAGTGGCGGTGCTCTCCTCGGACAACGCAGCGTACGATAAGACGGAAAAATTCAATCCATGGCTCCATGTGGCTGCGCCGGACGGCACGGTTACGAAGGTGGACTCGCTGCCTGTACAGGAGAATGAAAGCTATGTTTACGGCATTTTTTATTCCCCGGAGGGGGAGCTGTTTGCCACAACGGTAGGGGGCGGTATGATTTACCGGGTGGATGTGGAGAGCGGGACGCTGAAGAAGGAGGTGACCATGGAGTGGCGCCCGGATCTGGTGAAATGTCAGGGGGACAACATGTTTTTCCTCACTTCCAGAGACGGCATTTCCATCTACGACAGAAAGGAAGAAAAGTGGGTGGAGGACAGCGTCCTTAATGATTTTATGGAGGAAAATTATAAGGATGCGTATTATGCCAACGACAGCTACTCGGTGTATATAACGCCGGGCGAGGACGATGTGCTCTATCTGGCGGGCAAGGGTGGAATGTACCGTCATGTGATCGGCGGCAGCGTGATGGAGCAGATCATAGACGGCGCGCTCACCAGTTTCAGTAATCCTTCCATGAACATGATCGGCGTCACCGCATACGGGGAAAATGAGTTTGCGGCGCTGTTTTCCGGCGGAACGGTGGTGCTTTACAAGTATGACGCCAGTGTGCCGACAGTGCCGGAGAATATGATCTCGGTGTACTCTCTGGAAGAGCAGGACGCCGTGCGGCAGGCGATCGCCCAGTTCCAGACGGAAAACCCGGATACTTTTGTGAGATATGAAGTGGGCGTGAGCGGCACGGACGCCAAGGCGGCGGAGGACGCGATCAAGAAGTTAAATACGGAGCTGATGGCAGGCAAGGGGCCGGACGTGATCATTATGGACGGACTTCCCGTGAAATCCTATGAGGAGAAGGGGATTTTAAAAGATTTAAAGCCCCACATCGACAGTCTGTCCGGGGACGCGGTTCTTCTTCCCAATATTGTGGAGGCGTTCAACCACGAGGGAAGCGTGTACATGGTGCCGGTTTCTTTCCAGATTCCTATGGTGATCGGCAGGCAGGATGATCTTGCGGGTATTACGGATCTTGCGTCTCTGGCGGATACTGTGGAGAAGATCAAGGCAAAGAAGCCGGAGGCGGAAATCTGCCGGTTCTTCTCCGAGGAGGCGACAGTGCGCTGGCTGCTTCCCGTGGCGGCTACGACTTTTATGGAAGAAGCGGGCGGCATCGACGGGGAGGCGCTTTCTAAATATTTGTCTACGATGAATCAGATTTCCAAGACTGCTCTGGAGGGAATCCCGGATGAGGTCAGGGAGTCTTACGGATGGCAGAAGGATTATTATAAGGAAGAGAAGTACGCGTATGAGCATTTCAACAGCGTGGGACTTGATTATGACGATTTTATGATGCAGGGCATGGAACTCAACTTTGGTATACTTAAAAATGTCTACAGTTATCAGAGTGGATTGTCCTTAAAATACTGCGAGGGATTTGAGGATGTGGACATGAAGTTTTTTGATGGCATGAGTGAAGGCGCCTTTGAGCCGTCGGTTCTGGTAGGGCTTTCCGCATCTTCCGCCCATCAGGAGGACGCGGAGCGGTTCTTTGACATCATTATGGGCACGCAGGTGCAGAGCCTTCTCTATGACGGCCTCATGGTGAACCAGACCGCGCTGAAGGAGCAGCTGAGCAACCAGTGGAAGATTTTTAAGAACGGCGGCACGGACAAAGAGTACGGCGAGCCGAGCAGCTCGGTGGGCGGCAGTTACGCCGATGGCAGGGAGTTCCATATGGATATCTATATGCCGACACAGGAGGAGTTTCAGAAGCTTTATGCGCTGTGCAGTCAGGTGAAGACGCCCTATGTGGCGGATACCGTGGTGGAAAACGCTGTGATCGAGATCGGCGCGCAGTATCTGAAAGGGCAGACGTCATTGGATGAGGCGGTGCAGAAGATTAAGGCGAGGGTGGAATTATATATGGCAGAATAACAATGCGAGAATGCCAAAAAGCGGCATTCTCCGTATGGAAATGCGGGAAGAGGTTCTATGTTTCGCACGTGGGATGTTAGAAGAGGGGCATTCTTCACAAAGATTTAATATGATATAGAGAGTATGGAGGACAATGTGGATGCGGAAGAACGGGATGAAACGACAGAATGGCAGGAGACGGGCGGCGGCTTTGTGGCTGGCGGGGGTGATGGCTTTTTCCCTCGCAGGGTGCGGCGGCAAAGGCGGGGACGACGGAATAGGCGGCACGGCGACAAAGACGGATGAACTGTCCGGCGACGCCGTCGCCATGGGCCGGTATGTGGAGACCATGCTGGATGTGGATACCGGGGAACTTATGGATCTGAAAGAGCTTTCAGACGGGAAGCTTGTCCTTCTGGAAAACGGCGCGGAGGGGCGATGGGTTTCCGAAGACAAAGGTGTGACGTGGAAGCCGGATGCCCTGCCGGGCTGGAATGATCTGGCGATGAATTATTATGTATATGACATGAAGGCGGCTCCCGACGGAAGTGTGGCTATGCTCTGCAGGAGCTTTGCCGGGTTGACCGAGGCGGTAGAAGAGGACGCCGGGGAACCCGGGGACGGAGAAGAAGCGGAAGAAGATGACAAAGCAGGAAAAAGTGAAGAAGCGGCGGACGGCGAGGAATCCGGGGACAGCGAAGGGACGACAGACGAAAAGGAAGCCGAAACAGATGAAGAAGCGGAAACGGACGAGGGAAGCATAAATAAGATTTGTCTGATTTCCGCGCAGGGCGAGACGAAGTGGTTTGATGTGCCCGCAGATGAGTTTGATATTGCCGCAAGTCTCGGTTTTTCGGAGGATGGCAGCAGGCTTTTTGTGGCGTCAATGGAGCCGAACATTTATGAGATCGATCAGGAAACGGGGACGGCAAAGCTGTTTCTGGCGGTGGATATTATACCAGACATGTTCTGTGTCTGGGACAACTATATGGCGGTCAAGAGCGAGAGTGGCGGCGTTGTCCTGTACGCACTTGACACGGCGGAGCAGATCGAGGATGATGTGATCACGGATTTTGTGAATAAAAACTGTGTGATCAACAAGAATGTCGCAGAATCCACCTACAGTATTTTTCCGGCGGAGGAAGAGGGCGTTTATCTGGTCTGCAGCAAGGGCGTGTACCGTCATGTGATCGGCGGCACGGTCATGGAGCAGGTGATCAACGGCGGACTGTGCAGTCTGAGCGACCCCATGAAGCATGTGGTGAAGATGATACGGATGGCGGAGGAAGGGTTTATGGCGGCATTTTCCGAGGGCAAGGTGTCATCCTTCGCCTACGATCCCGAAATCAGTACCGTGCCGTCGCAGACGCTCACAGCGTATAGTCTGACAGAGAACGATATTTTACGGCAGGCGATCATCCGTTATCAGGGGGCGAATCCCGACGTCTATGTGGAATACAAGGTGGGCATGGACGAGGAGGGCAGCGTCACCAGAGAAGATGCGGTGAAAAAACTGAACACGGAAATCATGGCGGGTAAGGGTCCCGATTTTCTTATTCTGGACGGGCTTCCCGTAAACTCCTATGTGGAAAAAGGGGTGCTGGCGGACTTGACGCCGTATCTGGCAGAACTGGAGAAGGAGGAAAAGATTCTTCCGAATATCAAGGAAAGTTTTACGACGGACGGAAAAATCTGTATGCTTCCAGCGGCGTTGACCGTGTCCATGTATATGACGGACAAAGAAAATATGACGGAAGTGTCGGATCTTTCCGCTCTGGCGGATATGATAGAGAAACTCAGAAGCGAAAATCCCGGCAAAGGAATCATGGAGACTTACAGCGAGGACATGATACTGAACGCGCTGATGCCGGTGTCCGCGCCGCTCTGGTTTACCGAGGCGGGGCAGCTCGATGCGGCGGAGCTGTCCGACTATCTGGAACAGACGAAGCGTATTTATGATGCCTGCATGGAGGGGCTGCCCGAGGAACTGCTGCAAGTCTATCAGGGGAGAGCCGAGAACACAGTTGGCAGCAGCGATGAGTTCAGCGCCTACAATGACCTGCAGGGCGGCGGTGTGCAGATCGTTGCCGGCAATGAGAAGGTGGCTCTGGGAGAATTAAAAAACGCATACAATTACGCCTTTTTACAGTCTGTGAAGCGGTCGGACAACGGGGAGAATGGCACAAATTGTCAGATGGCGCTGACGCCGGGAAACGCGAAGGATTCCTTCCGCCCTTATGCGCTGATGGGCGTGAACGCAGCATCCGCCCGGACGGAGCTTGCCGGCGGGCTTTTGCGGGAAGCGCTTTCCGAGGATATGCAGCGTATGATTTATCCAGTCGGTTTTCCCGTCAATGAGGCGGGTTTACAGACATATCTTGAGACGCTGGGCGGTCAGCTCCCCGAATGGGGCAAGCCGGGAGAGCCTTTCAGCGGATACGGCTTTGGGGACGAGAATGGTCTGGTGGTTCAAATGAGCGTCTATGTGCCAACGGAGCAGGAGACGAAGGAACTGTACGACCTGCTATCTTCTGTCCGCACCCCCTATCTGTATGACGCGGTTGTGGAAGATGCGGTGCGGGAAGCCGGGAAGTATTACATGGAAGAGCAATGCAGTCTGGAGGAGGCTGTGGAGGCTGTGCAGAAGAAACTGGGGATTTATATGTCCGAATAACAATGGGAGAAGAAGTTCTAAAGACGTCCCGCCATTGGACGGGACGCCAAGAACTTCTATGTCTCACATGGGAGAATGCCCAAAAGGCGGCATTCTCCGTATGGATCTGGTATGATATGGAGTGTGTGGAGGGCGATTTGGATGTGGTTGAACGGGATGAAACGGCAGAATGGCAGGAGACGGGCGGCGGCTTTGTTGCTGGCGGGGGTGATGGCTTTGTCCCTTGCAGGGTGCGGCGGGGGCGGCGGAACCGGCGGGACGGCGACAAAGACGGGTGAGCTGCCTGGCGACGCCGTGGCGATGGGACGGTATGTGGAGACCATACTGGATGTGGATACCGGGGAGATCAAGGATCTGAAAGAGCTTTCCGACGGCAGGCTTGTGCTTTTGGAAGACGGCGCCGAGGGACGATGGATTTCCGAAGATGACGGCGCTACATGGAAGCCGGATCAGCTGCCGGGCTGGCACAATCTTCTGATGGACTATTATGTGTATGACATGAAAGCGGCTCCCGACGGAGGCGTGGCGGTTCTGTGCAAAAGTTATGCCGGGATGAGCCGGGCATCGGATGAGAGTGAAGCGGAGACCGGCGAAGAGGCATCGGATGAGAGTGAAGCGGAGACCGGCGAAGAGGCATCGGGTGAGAGTGAAGCGGAGACCGGCGAAGAGGCATCGGATGAGAGTGAAGCGGAGATTGGCGAAGAGGCATCGGATGAGAGTGAAGCCGAGACCGGCGATGGTGCGGAAAAGAGCAGGGAGCGTGCGGACGGCGAAAGCGAAAACAAGATATGTTTCATTCCCGCACAGGGGGAAACACAGTGGTTTGATGTACCCGCCAGCGAGTATGACGTGCCGGCATGTATGTGTTTGTCTGAGGACGGCAGCAGGCTCTTTGTGGCAGGCTATGATCAGAAGATTTATGAGATCGACCGGGAGAGCGGGAATGCAAAGCTGTTTGTGGCGTCAGATATCACGCCGAACATGCTCTGCGTCTGGGAAAACTATATGGCGGTGAAAAACGAACGGAGCGGCGTGGTTCTGTATGCGCTTGACACGGCAGAGCGGATTGAGGATGATGTCATCATGGATTTTGTGAATAAGAACTGTGCGGTTAACAAGCAGGTCGCAAAATCTACCTACAGTATTTTCCCGGCGGAGGAGGCGGGCATTTATCTGGTCTGCGATAAAGGGGTGTACCGTCATGTGATTGGCGGCACTGTGATGGAGCAGGTGATCAACGGTGGACTGTCCAGCTTAAGCGATCCCATGAAGCATGTGGTGAAAATGATCCGGGTGGGGGAGGAAGGATTTCTGGTGGCTTTTTCCGAGGGTAAGGTATCGGCGTTTGCCTACGATCCGAATGTCAGTACCGTGCCGTCGCAGACATTCACGGCGTACAGTCTGACAGAAAACGATATTTTGCGGCAGGCGATCATCCGCTATCAAGGGGAGCACCCCGACATTTATGTGGAATACAAGGTGGGCATGGACGAGGAGAACAGCGCCACCAGAGAAGACGCGGTGAAGAAACTGAACACGGAAATTATGGCGGGCAAGGGTCCGGATTTCCTTGTTCTGGACGGTCTTCCCGTAAACTCCTATATGGAAAAGGGTGTGCTGGCGGACTTGACGCCGTATCTGGCGGAACTGGAGAAGGAGGAAAAGATTCTTCCGAATATCAAGGAAAGCTTTACGGCGGACGGAAAAATCTGTATGATTCCGGCGGCGCTGACTGTGTCTATGTATATGACGGACAAAGAAAACATGACAACTGTGTCAGACTTGTCCTCTCTGGCAGATATGATGGAGAAACTCAGAAGCGAAAATCCCGGCAAAGGAATCATGGAGACTTACAGCAAGGACATGATACTGAACGCGCTGATGCCGGTGTCCGCGCCGCTCTGGTTTAACGAGGGGGGACAGCTCAATACAGCGGAATTGTCCGGCTATCTGGAGCAGACGAAGCGGATCTATGACGCTTGCACGGAAGATCTGGACGAGGAAGTTTTGCAGCGGTATCTGGACATGGCGGAGGACGGGGTCAACAGCAGCGACGAGGTCAGCGCTTACAATGACTTGCAGGGCGGTGGTATGCAGATCATTGCCGGCAATGAAAAGGTGGCGCTGGGAGAGTTGAAAAATGCCTATAATTATGCTTTTATGAAATCGGTCAATAAGCCGGGTAACGGGGAAAACGGCAGGAACTGTCAGATGGCATTGACGCCGGGGAATGTGAAGGATTCCTTCCGCCCCTATGCGCTGATGGGAGTGAACGCAGCGTCCGGGCAGGCGGAACTTGCCGGCGGGCTTTTGCGGGAGACCCTTTCCAAAGACATGCAGAGTCTGATTTACCCGGTTGGTTTCCCCGTCAATGAGACGGGATTGCAGACATATCTTGAGACGCTGGGCGGGCGGCTTCCGGACTGGGCTAAGCCGGGTACATCCTACGGCGGGAGCAGTCTTACCGGTGATGACGGCACGATGATTTATATGAATATTTATGCGCCAACCGAGCAGGAGACGAAGGAGCTGTTCGATCTGCTCTTCTCTGTCCGCACGCCCTATCTGGCTGACGCGGTTGTGGAAGACGCGGTGCGGGAGGCTGGGAAGTATTATATGGAAGAGCGGTGCGGTCTGGAGGAGGCGGTGGAACTGGTGAAGGAGAAACTGGAGATTTATATGGCTGAATAACAGCGTGAGGAGAACTTCTAATCGCTCACAGCAAAGGCTGTTTCGCGAAGAAGTTCTAAGAGTTGCGGTGCAACTCCTTCTCACGTGGGAGAATGCCAAAGGATGGCATTCTTCGCATGAAATGTCGAAATAGATAAAATACTGTGCTATAATAGGAGAGTTTGCTGAAAAATGGTGGAAACGCGAGCAGGGAAAATAAGTTTACATAACTATAGAGTCAGAAATAAGCAGGCGTGGGGGAATGGGAAAAAGTATAGGCGCAGGAGACGGGCTTTCCTTTTATTTCTTTTGCCGAGTCTGGCGGGGGTGACCCTTTTTGTGCTCCTGCCTTTTCTGGACGTGGTGAAGCGGTCTTTCCAGACGGCAGTCACGGGCGAGTTTACGGGCGTGAAAAACTATGGCGTTATTTTCCAGAATCAGGCGTTTGTGCTGGCGGTAAAAAACACCGCCCGGTTTACGGTGGTCTGTATTCCGCTTCTGGTGCTGGCGGGGCTTCTGGTGGCGCTTACTTTGAGCAACTTTCATAACGCGTCGCTGATCAAGTCGGTGTATCTGTTTCCGCTGGCAATGCCGACTGCAACCATTGTACTTGTCTGGAAAATGGTTTTTTATCGGCAGGGTTTCTTAAATCTTTTTCTGACAAAGATTGGAGAACTCACGGGCTTATGGGGGAGTGTGACCACGGATTATCTGGGGACGGGCGCCTCCTTCTGGGTTCTGGTGGCAAGTTATCTGTGGAAGAATACCGGGTATACGGTGGTGCTCTGGCTTGCCGGTATTCTGGCGATTCCGAGTGAGTTTATCGAGGCGGCGAAAGTGGACGGGGCAGGTCGGTGGAAGTGTATCCGCTATATCATCCTGCCGAATCTGAAGGGGAGTTTTTACACCATTGTGATTCTGTCCTTTTTAAATTCATTTAAGATTTACCGTGAGGCTTATCTGGTGGCGGGGTCTTATCCGCAGGAGGATATTTACCTGCTCCAGCATCTGTTCAACAACTGGTTCGTCAATCTGGAGTTTGACAAGATGGCGGCGGCAGTGGTGTGCGTGGGGGCGGTGCTGTTTGTGGCGATTATGGCTTTGCAGCGGATCTGGGACAAGGCGGAGTGAGGCAGGTTTTGCTTATGGTTATGCTATTTGTACAATCAGCATAGCATTGAGAGGAGTTTCGCAATCTACATATTAGAAAAAAGAAGGAAGGCTGTGGGATGCCGAAGTTTAGAAAAGAAATATATGGTATGATAAAAAAGTATATGGCGGTGGTGGCGCTGCTTGTGCCGGCTGTTCTGATCTGCCTTCCCGTGTTTCTGATACTGACAGGGTCGGTGATGGACAGTCTGGAAATGAAACAGTATCTGCTTCCTGTGTTTGGTGAGGGGGAGGGGTATATCCGGTGGAAACTGATACCGGATTATCCCACCTTCGAGCACTATGGCAGGCTTCTGTTTATGACACCCTCCTTTTTTGTCCTGTTTTGGAACTCCGTGAAGATGGTGCTCTGTATTCTGGCGGGACAGCTTCTGGTGGGGGTTCCCGCGGCGTGGGCGTTTGCCGCGTATTCCGTGCGTGGGAGCAGGGCTTTGTTTGCCCTCTACGTGGTACTGATGCTTCTGCCTTTTCAGGTGACGATGCTTTCCAGTTATCTGGTGCTTGACCGGCTGGCGCTGATGAATACCCATGCCGCCATCATTCTGCCAGCGGTGTTTTCCACCCTGCCCATCTTTTTGACCTACGGCGGTTTCCGGGCGATTCCTCCACAGCTGTTCGAGGCGGCACGGATTGACGGGGCGAGTGAACTGCGGATATTTCTGACAATGGGACTTCCTTTAGGGAAAAGTGGTCTATTGTCTGCCATGGTGTTAGGGTTTTTGGAATACTGGAATCTGATGGAGCAGCCGCTGGCGTTTCTGGAAGAGAAGGCGCTGTGGCCGCTGTCATTGTATCTGCCCGAGATTTCGTGGCTGCAGGCGGGCTTTGCGCTCTGCGCCTCGTTTGTCACCTTGATTCCGGCGGCTTTTGTGTTTGTGCTGGGGCAGGATTATCTGGAGCAGGGGATTGTTTATTCGGGCTTAAAAGAATAGCGTGAAAAGTGCTTCTAAAGCCGTCCCGCCATAGGACGGGACGCCAAGAAGCACTAGATTTGCTTCGCAAATCACTTTCACGCAGGAGAATGCCTAAAATACGGCATTCTCCGTGCGTTTTAAAGTATAGAAGGAATGTGAGGAGGATGGAATCATGGATAAGCGGAGGAAGAGGATTATCACGGGACTGGTGACTTTTATGGTCTTTATGTGGCTGTGCACGCTGATTTCAAAAAGCATATACGCTTCAAAACTGCCTATGGTTTCGACGACCCGGACGGATTCCAAGTATATCGAGCACATCGTGGAGGCGGAGGGCATTGTGGAGGCAGGGTCGAAACTGCCTGTGACGATCTTAAGCGGTCTGCGTGTGGAGGAACTTGCGGTGCAGACAGGTGATAAAGTGGAAGAGGGGGATCTTCTTCTTGTCGTGGATCTGGAAGATATGAAACAGATTATGGACGAGCAGGAACTTGCGGCGCAGAAAGTGCAGCTTCAGATCGACGCGATTGTCCACAATAAGGAGCTTGCGCAGAACCAGAAAGCGCTGGAGGAGGCGAGGGCGAGGGAGGATTATGATGCGCTTGCCAGATATCAGGATACGCTGGTGGGAAGAGCCGCCGAGGGCGTGGCGCAGGCTGAGGAGGCGCTTGAGGAGCTGCAGGCGGAAAACAGAGAGCATGAGAACGACTGGCAGAAAGAGGACGGCGAGGCGAAGACTGAGGAAGAGATGGAGGCGGAGTGGGAGGCGAGAAAGCAGGAAGAGGAACGGCTGAAACAGGAACTGCAGGCTGCCGCATACGCGGAGGCGGACGCCAAGTGGAACCGGGATAATACCATAAAGGACGCGGGCCGCAAGGTGGAGGATATTCTGCAGGAGGATAATGCGGATGCGACGCTGGCGGTATACCGTTCGGAACTCTCGGCGGTGCAGGAAAAGATTGCCGTTTATCAGACGATTATGGAGCAGGAAGGGAGAGTTACCAGCCCCCTTGGCGGGATGGTGACGGACGTGTTTGTGCAGACCGGCGGCAGGGTGCCGGATACGGCTTCCTTTCTTCTGGCGGATGACGAGGTGCCCTGTCAGTTCCGGGCGTCCCTCACCAAAGAACAGAAAAGTTATGTAAACTTAGGCGATGATGTGAAGCTGCAGCTGGACGGACGAAAAAAGATTGACGCCAAGGTGGATTATATAGAAGAAAATGAAAATATGCCGGGCACATATACGGCGCTTCTGCGGCTGCCGGAGGAAACGGGAACGCCCGGTCTTTCCGGGAAAATGACCTGCTCCAAGGCGGGAGATAAGTACCCGTGCTGCGTTTCTCTTCTGGCGCTGCACACGGAGAACGACAGGAACTTTGTGTATGTGGTGAATGAGCGGGAGGGGATTCTTGGCACGGAATACTATGTGGAGGAAATTAACGTCAGCGTCGTGGACAAGAATGATAAGCTGGCGGCAATAGAAGGCGCCGTGACGGAGGAGAGCAGGATCATAGAGTCTTCCACGAAGGAGATTCAGAAGGGAGATGTGGTAAGACTGTCAGACGGGTGATGTGAGATATACCGGGAAACGATAAAAACAAGGGGAATTATAGACGAAAGATATTGAAAAGTGTCTGGCATGGTTGTAGAATGGTTTCGGATATTTGAAACTATGTAAATAAGGACGGACAATCCGATGATTCTGGCAGCTATCAAAATCACACTGAGCAGTATTGGGGCGCTTGCGGTTTTATATCTTCTGGCGATCATGCCGCGCATGATAAAAAGGCCTGACACTTCGCTTTTTAAAAAGGTGTATTTTGCCCACCGTGGGCTTCACGACAATGACGGGGATGCGCCGGAAAATTCTCTGGCGGCTTTCAGGAGGGCGGTGGATGCCGGATTTGGCATGGAGCTCGATGTACAGGTGAGCAGCGACGGTGTGCCGGTTATTTTCCACGACTTTAATCTGGAGAGAATCTGCGGCGCGGCGGGTAAGGTTGTGAATCATACATACGAGGAGCTGCAGGCTTATACCCTCTGTCAGTCTGGGGAGCGGATCCCGAAGCTGTCCGAGCTGCTTGACATGGTGGACGGACGTGTTCCCCTTATTGTGGAGATCAAGGCGGAGACGGCGGACGTTTCCTGCTGCGCGGTGATAGACAGGCTTTTGCGCGCCTATCACGGCGCCTATTGTATTGAATCCTTTAATCCTATGGTGCTCTGGTGGTTCCGCATAAACCACGGGAAAGTGGTGCGGGGACAGCTTTCCTCAAATTTCCGCAGGGAGGGCGTGTACTGGAACATTCTCTATTTTGCCATGACGCATCTTTTGTTCAATTTTCTGACCAAGCCGGATTTCATTGCCTACAATCACAAATTCAGCGAGGAGCCGGGAAGAAGGATATGCAGGCATCTTTACAGACATCCAGCGGCGGCGTGGACGGTTCGCAGCGAACAGGATCTGGAGGCGCTTCGGGGTGAGTATGATGTGTTCATTTTTGACAGCTTTCTTCCCCGCAAAGCCAGCCGGTTTTGATTTTTTGGCTTAGTTTAAGAATATGGTGACGCTTTCACACGCTAATGTGACAAATATTTTGTAATATTTGTCTTTCTTTTTGTGAATTTTTTCAAAAAACCAGTGTTAAAATTGCAAAAATATGGTAAAATAAATGCTAGCCGAGTGGCTTTAATTTTCAACGGAATGGAGGATAGCAAATAACATGGCGAAATGGGTATATTTATTTGAAGAAGGAAACGCGGACATGCGTAATCTTCTGGGTGGCAAAGGAGCCAATCTTGCAGAGATGACGAATCTGGGGCTGCCGATTCCGCAGGGCTTTACCGTGACGACGGAGGCTTGTACAGACTATTACAATAACGGCAGACAGATATCAGACGAGATCAAGGAGCAGATTTTTACCGCACTGGCAGGGCTTGAAGAAAAACAGGGAAAGAAATTCGGTGATACCGAAAACCCGCTTCTCGTGTCGGTTCGTTCCGGAGCAAGAGCGTCCATGCCCGGTATGATGGATACCATTCTGAATCTTGGTCTGACGGACGCGGCAGTAGAGGGCTTTGCGCAGAAGACGGGAAATCCCCGTTTTGCGTATGATTCCTACCGCAGATTTATCCAGATGTTCTCCGATGTGGTTATGGAGATCCCCAAGTCTTATTTTGAGAGAATCTTAGACGAAATCAAAGAGTCCAAGGGCGTGAAGTTCGACACCGATCTGACTGCGGAGGACATGAAAGAGATTATCGTCCGTTTCAAGAATATTTATAAAGAGAACAAAGGCGAAGAGTTCCCGCAGGATCCCAGAGTGCAGCTGATGGAAGCAGTTAAGGCGGTGTTCCGTTCATGGGATAACGAGAGAGCGATTGTATACAGACGCATGAACGATATCCCCGGCGACTGGGGCACGGCGGTGAACGTGCAGGCGATGGTATTCGGCAACATGGGCGATACATCCGGCACAGGCGTTGCCTTCACGAGAAATCCGTCCACCGGTGCGAAGGGCATTTATGGCGAGTATTTGATCAATGCGCAGGGCGAGGACGTGGTGGCAGGTATCCGTACACCCCAGCCCATCACCAGACTGGAGCAGGATCTTCCCGAGTGCTACAAGCAGTTCATGGAGATTGCGAACCGCCTCGAGGAGCATTACCGCGACATGCAGGATATGGAGTTTACCATTGAGGAAGGCAAGCTTTTCTTCCTGCAGACCAGAAACGGCAAGCGTACCGCACCCGCGGCTCTGCAGATTGCCTGCGATCTGGTGGACGAAGGAAAGATTACGCCCGAGGAGGCGGTTCTCAGAATTGAGGCGAAGTCCTTGGACCAGCTCTTACATCCGACCTTTGATCCCGACGCTCTGAAGGCAGGTCAGGTAATCGGACAGGCGCTGCCGGCATCTCCCGGCGCGGCGGCAGGCAAAGTTTACTTTACGGCAAACGAGGCGAAGGAAGCGCATGAGAAGGGCGAGAGAGTCGTGCTTGTGCGTCTGGAGACTTCCCCGGAGGATATCGAAGGTATGCATGCAGCGGAAGGCATTCTCACCGTGCGCGGCGGTATGACCTCCCACGCGGCAGTTGTGGCGCGCGGCATGGGTACAGCCTGCGTATCCGGCTGTGGCGAGATTGCCATCAACGAGGAGGACAAGGTATTTGAACTTGGCGGCGAGGTGTTCCATGAGGGCGATTATATTTCCCTGGACGGCTCCACCGGTAAGATTTACAAGGGTGATATCAAGACCGTGGAAGCTTCCGTGAGCGGAAACTTCGGACGGATTATGGAGTGGGCGGACAAGTACCGCAAGCTGCAGGTGCGCACCAACGCGGACACCCCTGCCGACGCGGCAAATGCTGTGAAGTACGGCGCGGAGGGTATCGGTCTCTGTAGAACGGAGCATATGTTCTTTGATCCCGACAGAATCCCGAAGATCCGCCAGATGATCCTTGCGAGAACGCAGGAGCAGAGAGAGAAGGCGCTGAATGCGTTGATTCCTTTCCAGAAGGGCGACTTCAAGGCGCTGTATGAGGTGATGGAAGGCAGACCTGTGACCATCCGTTTCCTTGATCCCCCGTTACATGAGTTCGTGCCCACCGAGCAGGCGGACATCGACGATCTGGCGGTTGAGATGATGATGACGGCGGAAGAGGTGCAGGAGATCTGCGATTCCCTCCATGAGTTCAATCCCATGATGGGACACAGAGGCTGCCGTCTGGCGGTTACCTATCCCGAGATTGCAAAGATGCAGACCAGAGCCGTGATGGAAGCGGCGATCGAAGTGAAGAACGAGAAGGGCTACGATATTGTACCTGAGATTATGATTCCTCTGGTTGGCGAGAAGAGAGAGCTTAAGTTCGTCAAGGACGTGGTAGTGGAAGTGGCTGAGGCTGTGAAGAAAGAGAAAAATTCCGACATCCAGTACCACATCGGCACCATGATCGAGATTCCCCGTGCGGCGCTTCTGGCAAACGAGATCGCTGAGGAGGCAGAGTTCTTCTCCTTCGGTACCAACGATCTGACCCAGATGACCTTCGGCTTCTCCCGCGACGACGCAGGGAAGTTCTTGGGAGACTACTATAAGAATAAGATTTACGAGTCTGATCCCTTCGCAAGACTGGACCAGAATGGTGTGGGACAGCTCGTACAGATGGCTGCAGAGAAGGGACGCACAACCAGACCGAACATCAAGCTCGGTATCTGCGGCGAGCACGGTGGCGATCCGTCATCCGTGGAGTTTTGCCATAAAGTGGGGCTGACCTATGTTTCCTGCTCCCCGTTCCGTGTGCCGATTGCCCGGCTCGCGGCTGCGCAGGCGGCTATTTCGGAGAAGAAGTAATTTAGGAATTTTTATTCTTGCAGACAAACTTTTGCTATTGGCAGATTATAATTTTTGCTGAGAACATTAGAAATAACAGAATAAAAAAGTAAACTTCAGGACCTTGCAGGCTTCGTTTCCGCAAGGTCCTCTTCTTTCCCATCTTTCTCCCTCAGCCTATCCCACTGAAAGAAAAGTAAGAGTTGCTGAGTCGGTGCGATGTCGTACTAGCATAGCAGAATCCTCTTCTTTTCTTTCTTTTCTCCCCATATTTCCAATCTCCAAAAGTAGCGAAACCCTGATGTTTCCTACATATCCGAAAAGAAAAGCAAGTCCTGCTGCCACCATACTTTAACTGATGGCTCTCAGTAGCAAAACCTCTTCTTTTTCTTTCTTTTCTCATTTGATTTCCAATCTCCTGAAGAGTACCCCAACCCCTTTATATCTCCCATAATAATCCATTACCTTGTAAGCCTGTATTCTTCCTTTTTTTCTTCTGAAAAGGCTGTGGGGAAGAGAAAGGAAAGAAGAGGGTTCCCATAGCCTTAATGCCTTGAAAACAGGGGATTTCCTGCATATGTATCCTCTTCTTTTCTGTCTTTTTTCTGCATATTTTCTCTTAAAAGATGGCTGTGGGAGTTCTGCTTTATAGGGGGAAGATGGGGGAGAAAAAAGTCTGCAAATAAAAAGTCAAGCAGAAATTTGTGAACTTTGAAAATTTTA